>NZ_VIVP01000005.1:0-412821 GCF_007993955.1 Pseudomonas sp. AG1028 | reverse complement strand
CCGGCCCTTCGGGTTGTGCGGGAAATCTCGCCATGCGTCGTTGGAGGACTTGGCAAGGGAACAACCATTCCCTGCGTCCTCCGCCTAGCCTGGCGGGATTTCTCGCGACAACGCGGCTCGCGTTAAAACGGCAACAGACCCTAGCTGCGAGCTGTTGTCATTCACCACGCAGCGGGTATGCTCCCGGAGACTGACACTCACCGGGAGATCGCGTGTCCCTACCCAAGCTGCAACGCCTCTGGCTCTGCGAGGCCGTGCGCCTGCGCGAAGAACATGCCGGCCTGCTCGAAGACAGCGAAGCCAACCGCCGCGCTCAGGTAGCCGGTGGCGACCTGGCCACCCGTATCGAACACCGCGCCCTGCACCTGGCCGAGCGTGACGGCCAGGTGCAGGCACAGCGCCACTGGCTGCAAGGCGCGCGCCTGGCCCTGCTGCTGCTCGGCCTACTGGTCCTGGCCAGCGGCGCCGGCCTGGCGGTAGCGGCTCTGGGTGACGGGCAGACGCCGGTGAACGTGTTCTGGGCCCTGGGCAGCCTGCTCGGCCTGCATATTCTGATGCTGCTGGGCTGGGTGCTCGGCCTGCTGTTCGGTGGTGGTCATGGCGCGGTGCTCGGCCGTCTGTGGCTGTGGCTTAGCGAAAAGCTGGCCCGCGATGCCAGCGCACTGCATACCGGCCCGGCCCTGGTTCTGCTGCTGCGCCGCCAGCGCCTCAATCGCTGGCTGGTCGGCATGGCCGTACACGGCCTTTGGCTGGTGGCACTGACCACCGCCCTGGTGATGCTGCTGGCGCTGCTCTCCACCCGCCGCTATGGCTTCGTCTGGGAAACCACCCTGCTCGGTGGCAACACCTTCGTCGCCCTGACCCAGGCCCTGGGCGCATTGCCTGGCCTGCTCGGTTTTCCAGTGCCCGATGCCGCCACCATCCGCGCCAGCGGCGACAGCCCGTTGCCGCTGGAAGCCGCGCGCCACGCCTGGGCCGGCTGGCTGATCGGCGTGCTGATGATCTACGGGCTGCTGCCGCGCCTGCTACTGGGCCTGGTGTGCCTGTGGCGCTGGCGAACCGGCACGGCCAGGCTGACCCTGGACCTGTCGCAACCCGGCTACGACCTGTTGCGTGACCGCCTGCAGCCCAACAGCGAACGCTTGGGCATCTGCGATGCCGAACCAGCGCAGCTTCATCGGGTGCAGCCGGCTGCCGGTGTGGCCGCAAGCGACGGCGCACTGCTGGTGGCGATCGAACTGGACGACCGCCGCCCCTGGCCGCCGGCGCTGCCCAAGTCGGTGGCCGACGCCGGGATCATCGATAGCCGTGAGCAGCGCCGTCAGTTGCTCGACCAACTCACCCGTTTTCCGCCGGCGCGCCTGGCCATCGCCTGCGATCCACGGCGTTCACCGGACCGCGGTAGCCTGGCACTGCTCGCCGAACTGGCCCGCAGTGCCGGCGAAACGCGCATCTGGCTGCTGCAGCCACCCCAGGGCGAGACCCTCGACAGCGAGCGCCTCGGCGACTGGCACAAGGCGCTGGACGACCTGCAACTGGTCCACCGCGGCAGCTCGCCGCTGACCTGGCTGGAGACCGGCCATGACTGAAAAGAACCGCTGGGTGGATGACAGTCTTTTCATCCGCCGTGTACCTGTAGAGGGCGGTGGATGGGTGAAGCGTCATCCACCCTACGATGACCATAAGCATCGCGTAGAAACCGCGCCCTTGTGGCGAGCCCTGGGAGGTCAAAGACCATGACCCAGGCTCTGAGACTCGCCGTGGTCGGCCACACCAACGTCGGCAAGACCTCGCTGCTGCGTACCCTGACCCGTGACGTCGGCTTTGGCGAGGTGTCCCATCGCCCCAGCACCACCCGCCACGTCGAGGGCGCGCGCCTGTCGGTGGACGGCGAGGCGCTGCTGGAGCTCTACGACACGCCCGGCCTGGAAGATGCCATCGCCCTGCTCGATTACCTCGACGGGCTCGACCGCCCCGGCGAGCGCCTCGACGGCCCGGCGCGACTGGCCCGCTTCATGGAAGGCAGCGAGGCGCGCCAGCGCTTCGAGCAGGAAGCCAAGGTGCTGCGCCAGCTACAGGCCTCGGATGCCGGCCTGTACGTGATCGACGCCCGCGAGCCAGTGTTGGCCAAGTACCGCGACGAGCTGAACGCGCTGGCCATGTGTGGCCGGCCGCTGCTGCCGGTGCTGAATTTCGTGGCCAGCGCCAACCACCGTGAGGACGACTGGCGCGAAGCCCTGGCGCGCCTGGGGTTGCATGCCCTGGTGCGTTTCGACAGCGTGGCGCCGCCGCTCGATGGTGAGCGCCGCCTGTACGAAAGCCTGGCGCTGATGCACGAGAAGTCGCGCCCGCAATTGCAGCGCTTGATCGACGATCACGAAGCCCAGCGCGTGGCTCGCCACCGCAGCGCCAAGCGGCTGATCGCCGAGCTGCTGGTCGACTGCGCCGCCTGCCGGCGCAGCGTCGCCAACCAGCCGGAGCTGGAAAAAAGCGCCATCGAGGATTTGCGCACCCAGGTGCGCCAGCGTGAACAACGCTGCGTTGAAGCCCTGCTGCGCCTGTACGCCTTTCGCCGCGAAGACGCCCGCACCGAGGATCTGCCCCTGCTCAATGGCCGCTGGGGCGAGGATCTGTTCAACCCGGAAACCATCAAGCAACTGGGCATCCGCCTGGGCGGCGGCGCGGCCGCCGGTGCCGCAGCCGGCGCGGGTGTGGATCTGCTGGTCGGCGGCCTGACCCTGGGCACCGCCGCCCTGGCTGGCGCGCTGCTCGGCGGTGGCGCGCAGACCCTGCGCAACTACGGCTCGCGCCTCAAGGGCAAGCTCCAGGGCCAACGCGAGCTGACCGTCGACGACGCCGTGCTGCGCCTGCTCGCCCTGCGCCAGGAGCACTTGCTGGCCGCGCTGGATCAACGCGGCCACGCGGCCGTCGAAGCGGTGCGTCTCGGCGCCCTGCAGGACAGCCAGTGGCGCGAAGGCAAACTGCCGGGCGCCCTGCGCGTCGCCCGCGCACGGCCGGAGTGGTCGTCGCTGAACCCGGGCGCGCGGGTCGATCAGGTCGAACGCCAGGAACAGGTCGAACGCCTGGCTCGGGAAATCGGCTCGGTGCCAGGCGCGTCATGACCTTGTGCGCAGAGCTGGCCGCGGTGCTGGCCCGCGAGTTGAGCAGCGGCAACCGCCTCGGCCAGGCGCCGCATCGCGCCGGCTGGCCACAGCCCGACTCGCTGTTCGCCGCCCTGCGCGATGATTTCAAGAGCGACATCGCGCATCTGCCGGCCTGCCTGCAACATGGCTACTGCAACGATCCCCACTACGGCTGGTACGAAGAACTCTACTGCCGTGATCACCACCACCTGCTGGTCGCCGGCGCACCCAAACCCGGCCGCCGCTGAACACGAGCCCGTCCGATGCCCATCGCCAACCTGTTCCATGACAGCCAGCCGCCTGCCGAGGGCGAGCGCTTCGACACCCTGCTCAGCCACCGCAACCTGCAGATCGAACGGATCCTCAGCTCGTCACGGATCGAGTCGGTGGAATACGTGCAGGAACAGGATGAATGGGTACTGCTGGCCCGCGGAGAGGCGAGCATGACAGTGGCAGGTGAATCGATCGAGCTGAGCGCGGGCGACCACCTGTTCCTGCCCGCCGGCACGCCCCACCGGGTGGAGCGCACCAGCGATGGCGCGCTATGGCTGGCCGTCCATTTGCACCCCAGCAACCCGTAGCCCCGGGTCGAGCGCAGCGATACCCGGGGATTTGTGCAAGCCCTCTCCATCGTCCCGGGTTACGCCTTCGGCTAACCCAGGCTACGACAATCAACCCGTGGGAGTGCGCCATGCGCACGACAATTGACGGGCCAACTCCGTAGGGTGGAGGACGCTTCACCTACGCGGCCCGCCCCTTCCACCACTCAGGTATCAGCGCCTAAGCAAGCTCGTCCACAGCGTCGCCGCGACGATCAGAAAGCCGCCGATCCACGCCTGCACGCTCAATTGCTCGCTGAGCCACAGCACCGCAAACAGCGCGCCGAACAGTGGCTCGCTGCCCATCAACAGCGACACGCGGGTCGGGCTGCTGCGCCGCAGCGCGTAGTTCTGCACGAAGAAGGCGAACAGAGTGGCGAACAGCACCAGGTACAGCGTGCCGATCCAGAACGCCGGCTCTACCGGCAAGACAGGCAAGCCGCCTGGCAGGATGATCGCCCCGAGCAACAGGCAGCCGAAACCGATCACTCCGGTCTGTACCGCGGTCAGCGCCAGGGCCGGCACCTGGGTGTGTGCGGTCAGCCGGCCGGTCAGGCATACCAGCACAGCGCGCAGCAACGCCGCCAGCAGCATCAGTCCATCGCCGAGGTTGAACTGCAAGTCGACGCCGCCGCTGAGCAGCCAGGTACCGAACAGCGATAGCGCGACGGCCGGCAGCAGCCGCGAGTCGGGACGGCGGTCGAACATCAGCCATTCCACGAACGGCGTGATGACCACGCACAGGCTGATCAGGAAGGCGGCATTGCTCGCGGAGGTGTGCAGCACGCCGTAGGTTTCGCACAGGAAGATCGCCAGCATCACACCGCCCAGCGGGATGCCGGGTGCCCAGGCCTGGCGCCCGTCGCCGCGCAGCTGTGGCAGCAGGATCAAGAAGGTCAGGCAGAAACGCACGGCGAGAAAGCCCAGCACCGGATAGAACACCAGCGCCTCCTTGGCCACGCCGTAACTGGTGCCCCAGACCATGGCGACCAGCAACAGGAGCACATCACTGGCCTGCATCAGGCGCGAAGGGGAACGGCTAACCAGGGTGGACATGTGGGTACTTCCTGCAATCGGTGGGGAGCGCATTGTCCATTGCGTCCCTGAGCGTGATAATCCGCCAACACCGAACAAGACCTGTTCTCCATGCGCACGAATCTAACCCCACAGCTGCTTCCCTATCTGGCCATCTTCGTACGCGTGGTCGAGGCCGGCAGTTTCTCTGCCGCGGCCCGCCAGCAGGGCAGCACGGCGTCGGCAGTGAGCCGACAGATCGCCCATCTCGAGCAGACGCTCGGCGTTCGTCTGCTCGAGCGCACCACACGGCGCCTGCGCCTGAGCGAAGCCGGCAGCGAAGTCTTCGAGCGCTGCAAGGACATGCTCGACGCCGCCCAGGCCGCCCTGGATGTTGGTGAGCGGCTGATGAGCCAACCGCGCGGCCGGGTGCGTCTGAGTGTGCCAAAGGCCTTTGGACGTTTCCTGGTCATGCCGCTGATTCAGGATTTTCTGCAGCGCTACCCGGAGGTGGACGTCAGCCTCAACCTCAGCGACCGCAGCCCGGACCTGATCAGCGAGCAGTTCGACCTGCTGGTGAGCATCACCGACCAGCCACCACCGGCTCTCGCGGGTCGGCCACTGTGCAATGTCCAACAGTTGCTGTGTGCAAGCCCCACCTATCTGCAGCGCCACGGCACGCCCCAGCATCCGAGCGAACTGGTGCGCCATGCCTGCCTGTACCTGGACGAAACCCCGGACGACCACCGCTGGCACTTCAGCAACGGGCCGGAGCAATGCGTGGTGACGGTGGGCGGCCGCTTCGCCAGCAACCACAGCGAAGTGCGCCTGAACGCCGTGCTCGGCCACCTGGGTATCACCTGCCTGCCGCACTTCACCGCCGCCGCGGCACTGGCCAGAGGCGAGCTGGTAAGGGTACTGCCGCAGTGGCGCTACACCGGTTCGTACCAGGGCACCGCGTGGGTTCTCTATCACCCCACCCGCCACCTGCCGCCCAAACTGCGGGTGCTGATCGATCACCTGGCCGAGGGGCTGGGCAAGGGCCCATCGCGATGACCCGGCTCTGGCAGTGGCTGAAACGGCGGCGCCTGGAACGGCAGCCGGTGGATACCGCCAAGCACATCACGCTGGAGAATATCGATACGCAGGTGGGCAACCGCCTGCTGGAAACCCTCAAGGCCGAGGGTTGGCGGCAGGTCGAGCAATACAGCCCGCTGGCGTTCGACAAGGGCATCGATTACGACAGCTATCGCCTGCGCCGTGGCCTGGATGAGCTGCGGCTGGAGTGGGACAACTGGTTCGAGTGGAAGCTCAGCGGGCCGAAGGAACTCGTCGAGGCGATCGGCGAGCGGTTTTCGCTAGGAAATTGAGCGATACATCCCCGGGTTATGCCTTCGGCCAACCCAGGCTACGAGGTTATTCAAACGTAGCCCGGGTTGAGCGAAGCGATACCCGGGAAATGCATCAGACCGCCACCGGCGCCTTGATATGCGGGTGCGCTTCGTAGCCGACCAATTCGAAATCCTCGAACTTGAAGGCGAACAGGTCCTTCACTTCGGGGTTGAGCTTCATGGTCGGCAGGGGCAGCGGTTCGCGGGTCAGCTGCAGGTCGGCCTGTTCCAGGTGGTTGGCGTACAGGTGGCAGTCGCCGCCGGTCCAGATGAACTCCCCCGGCTGCAGACCGCACACCTGCGCGACCATCAGGGTCAGCAGCGCATAGCTGGCGATGTTGAAGGGCACGCCGAGGAAGATATCGGCCGAGCGCTGGTACAGCTGGCAGCTCAGCTTGCCGTCCGCCACGTAGAACTGGAACAGCGCGTGGCACGGCGGCAGGGCCATCTGCTCGACCAGGGCCGGGTTCCAGGCCGAAACGATCAGGCGGCGCGAGTCCGGGTTCTTCCTGATCATCTCGATCAGCTTGCTGATCTGGTCGACCGACTCGCCATTGGGCGCCGGCCAGTTGCGCCACTGGTAGCCGTACACCGGGCCGAGGTCGCCGTTCTCGTCGGCCCACTCGTCCCAGATGCGTACGCCGTTGTCCTTCAGGTACTTGATGTTGGTGTCGCCCTGCAGGAACCACAGCAACTCGTGGATGATCGACTTGAGGTGGCACTTCTTGGTGGTCACCAGGGGAAAGCCGTCGGCCAGGTCGAAGCGCATCTGGTGGGCGAACACGCTGTAGGTGCCGGTGCCGGTGCGGTCTTCCTTGAAGGTGCCGTTGTCGCGCACATGGCGCATCAGGTCGAGATACTGTTTCATCGGGCCACCTCCACAGCAGCTTGGCGCTTGTAGGCGTAGACCATCAGGCCCAGGCCGGCGAGGACCATCGGCACGCACAGCACCTGCCCCATGGTCAGCCAGCCCCAGGCAAGGTAACCGAGCTGGGCGTCCGGCACGCGCACGAACTCGACGATGAAACGGAAGATGCCGTAGCACACCGCGAACAGCCCGGAGACGGCCATGGTCGGCCGCGGCTTGCGCGAGTAGATCCACAGGATGACGAACAGCGCCACGCCTTCCAGGGCGAACTGGTACAGCTGCGACGGGTGACGCGGCAGCGGCCCGCCAGTCGGGAACACCATGGCCCACGGCACGTCGCTGACCTTGCCCCACAGCTCGGCATTGATGAAGTTGCCGATGCGCCCGGCGCCCAGACCGATCGGCACCAGCGGCGCGATGAAGTCCATCAGCTCGAAGAAGCTCTTGCCGTTGCGCCGGGCGAACCACAGGGTGGCCAGCATCACGCCGATCAGGCCGCCGTGGAACGACATGCCGCCCTTCCATACTTCGAGGATCAGCAGCGGATTGGCGATGTACGCCGGCAGGTCGTAGAACAATACGTAACCCAGGCGGCCACCGACGATCACCCCCATGGCCACCCAGAACACCAGGTCGGAAAGTTTCTCCTTGCTCCAGGTCGGGTCGAAGGCGTGCAGCCGCCGCGAGGCGAGGAACCAGGCACCGCCGATGCCCACCAGGTACATCAGGCCGTACCAGTGGATCTGCAGGAAGCCCAGGTCGAGGGCGACCGGGTCAATATTCGGGTAAGGCAGCATCAGGATTCCTCACAACAGAAAATTCAGGCCGACGATAAACAGCAACAGGGCGAACGACCGCTTGAGCACCCGCGGCGACAGGCGATGGGCCAGCCGCGCGCCGGTACGGGCGAAGAACACGCTGGTCAGCGCGATGCCAAGCAGCGCCGGCAGGTACACGTAACCCAGGCTCCAGTGAGGCAGACGCGCGTCGCCCCAACCCAGCCACAGGTAACTCAGGGCGCCGGCGGCGGCAATCGGCCAGCCACAGGCCGACGAGGTCGCTACCGCCTGCTGCACGGACACCCCGCGCCAGGTCAGGAACGGTACGGTCAGCGAACCGCCGCCGATACCGATGATCGCCGAGGCCCAGCCGATCAAGCCACCGGCAGCGCCCAGCCCTGCCTTGCCCGGCACCTCGCGGCTGGCCTTGGGTTTCAGATCCAGTGCCAACTGCAGCGCCACGCACAGGGCGAACACGCCAATGATCCTCTGCAGCACCAGGCCGTCGATGGAATCAGCCGTCAGCGCACCGAGTGCCGAGCCCAGCACGATGCCCACGGTCAGCCAGACGAAAAGCCCCCAGCGCACCGCACCGCGGCTATGGTGCTCGCGCACGGCATTGACCGAGGTGAACAGGATGGTCGCCAGCGAGGTGCCCACCGCCATGTGGGTCAGCACGGATGCATCGAACCCTTGGGCGGTAAAGGCGAAGATCAGCACCGGCACGATGACCATGCCGCCACCGACGCCGAACAACCCGGCCAGCAGGCCTGCGGCGGCACCGAGCAGGATGTAGAGAAGGAAGATCATGGTGTGCTCTGCGAAGCGATGCGGCATGGTAGCGGAAGCAGCCCGCAGCCTCTAGTTTTGGCGATGGATGCCACACGATGCTTTGCGTAGAGTGGGGGCTCTCCCAGACAGCGAACCGCACCGTGGCCAATACCTTTTACCTGCGCATCGCCTGTAATCATCTGCACCTCACCCACCTGGAAAGTAGCCGCGTGGCGGTAGTGGAGGCTGACCCACCCTTCAGCAACCAACGCCTGCTGGTGGCGGATTTCAGCATCGCCGACCGCTTGATCGCAAAGACAGTGCAAGGCCTGATGCCCAAGCGCCTGGCCTTTCTCAACGCCGCGCCAAAGCTGTTGATCCAGCCACTGGAGCGGCTGGAAGGCGGCCTTTCCCAGGTGGAAGAGCGCATTTTGATGGAGCTCGGCATGGGCACGGGAGCGCGCAAGGTCGTGGTACATGTCGGCGAAATCCTCGACGCCGCTGGCGTACGTAGCAGGCTGAAGTAGGCATGTGCCTGATCGCCCTCGCCTGGCGCCCCGGGCACGCCCTGCCGCTGCTGGTTGCCGCCAACCGCGATGAATTCCATGCCCGGCCGACCGCCGCCATGGCCGAGTGGCCGGATGCGCCCGGGCTGATCGCCGGACGCGACCTGCAGGCCGGCGGCACCTGGCTGGGCATCGGTCCTGGCAGGCGCTTTGCCGCCCTCACCAATATCCGTGACCCGCACGCCGAGCAGGGCTCTCGTTCGCGAGGCGAATTGCCGCTGCGCTTTCTGCTGGGAAACCAGGGTCCAGAGGCTTTTCTGAACGAGTTGCGCCGTGAGGCGGATGAATACAGCGGCTTCAACCTGCTGGTCGGCGACCGCCACGCACTATGGCACTTCAATTCGCACGGCGGACAGGTCCAGGCGCTGCCCGCCGGTATCCATGGGGTTTCCAACGCCGGGCTGAATACACCCTGGCCCAAGCTCGAGCGGGCCAAAGCGGCGCTCGCCGCCGTTCAGGACGAACCGGACGAGCCGTCGTTGTTCGCGCTGCTCGCCGACTCTACGAAGCCAGACGACGCAGCCCTGCCGGATACCGGCGTGGGCATGGAGCTGGAGCGGCTGCTCGGCAGCGTGTTCATCACCAGCCCGACCTATGGCACCCGCGCCAGCACGCTGCTGTTCATGTACGCCGATGGAACGCGGCGCATTATCGAGCGCAGTTTCGGGCATGATGGAAGGCCGAGTGGTGAGGTGCGGTTCGAGCGTTAGAGTGGCAGCTGGCTGACTGTAGGCGCGGCGCATTTTATGTGGGAGCGGCCATGCCAGCGAAGCTGTCGCGCGCATGGCGCGCTCCCACAGGAGAACGCAGCAATAGCCACTCTTGTTCGGCAGTTCTCACGAAGCCTGAATATATGGCGCCGGGCGAAGGATTGGTCAGCTCAGGTCAAGATTGCAAAGCCAACTGTAGAGCAGGCTGGCCCATGAACCGGGGACCACTTTTGCCTGACAACCGCCCTTAAGCCTGGATATCCGAAGCAGGATTGATCATGCGGCCCAGGCCCAGATTGCGCAGGGCCAGTTGCAGGGTGCTGTGGATGACCTGCGGGTTGTCGATGCGCATGGCCTGGCCAAGCAGGTCCTTGGCCTTGCTCAGGCTGATCTGGCGCAGCAGCCATTTCACCTTCGGCAGGTTGGTGGCGTTCATCGACAGGCTATCGAAGCCCATGGCCATCAGCAGCACGGCGGCGCTCGGGTCGCCGGCCATTTCGCCGCAGATGCTCACCGGTTTGCCTTCGGCGTGGGCATCTTCGACCACCTTGGTCAGTGCCTGCAGCACCGCCGGGTGGAGGAAGTCGTAGAGGTCGGCAACCCGCGGGTTGTTGCGATCCACGGCCAGCAGGTACTGGGTCAGGTCGTTGGAGCCGACTGACAGGAAATCCACCTGACGAGCCAGGTCGCGGGTCTGGTAGACCGCGGCGGGAATCTCGATCATCACGCCGATGGGCGGCAACGGCACGTCGGTGCCTTCGTCGCGCACCTCGCCCCAGGCACGGTGGATCAGGTGCAGGGATTCTTCCAGTTCCTGAATGCCGGAAATCATCGGCAGCAGGATGCGCAGGTTGTTCAGGCCCTCGCTGGCCTTGAGCATGGCGCGCACCTGCACCAGGAAGATTTCCGGGTGATCGAGGGTCACGCGGATGCCGCGCCAGCCCAGGAAGGGGTTGTCTTCCTTGATCGGGAAGTAGCTCAGGCCCTTGTCACCGCCAACGTCCAGGGTGCGCATGGTCACCGGCAGCGGGTGGAAGGCCGCTAGTTGCTCGCGGTAGATGGCCAGCTGTTCCTTCTCGCTGGGGAAGCGGTCCTTGATCATGAACGGCACTTCGGTGCGGTACAGACCAACGCCCTCGGCGCCGCGCTCTTGAGCGCGCAACACATCGGCGAGCAGGCCGGTGTTGACCCACAGCGGCATCTTGTGGCCGTCGAGGGTCTCGCAGGGCAACGCACGCAGGGCATCGAGGCCCTTGTTTAGCTGGCGATCCTCCTCGACCACATCGGAATACTGCTTGCGCAGGATCTCGCTGGGGTTGGTGAACACCTCGCCGTGGTAGCCGTCGACGATAAGCTGGATGCCGTCGATCTTCGAATACGGCAGCTCGACCGCCCCCATCACCGTGGGAATGCCCATGGCGCGGGCGAAGATCGCCACGTGGGAGTTGCCCGAACCCTGCACCGACACCAGGCCGACCAGCTTGCCTTCCGGAACCTCGCCAAGCATGGCTGGCGACAGTTCTTCGGCGACCAGGATGCAGTTGTCCGGGTACACCAGGGTCTGCTGACGGGCTTCCTGCAGATAGGCGAGCAGGCGGCGGCCCAGGTCGCGGACGTCCGAGGCACGCTCGCGCAGGTAGGCGTCATCCATCAATTCGAAACGGTTGATATGCTCGCTGACCACATGACGCAAGGCGCCCTGGGCCCACTGGCCGGTCTTGATGACATTGACCACCTCGTTACCGAGGGCGGCGTCTTCGAGCATCATCTGGTAAACGTCGAACAGCGCACGCTCTTCGGGGCGCAGCTGAGTGGCCATGCGCTCGGAGAGGTTGCGCATGTCGGCGCGCACGCCTTCCAGGGCATTCTGGAACAGTTTCAGCTCGGCATCGATGTCGTCAATGCTCTTGTCCGGCACCACTTCCAGATCGGCCGGCGGCAGCACCACCACGGCGGTACCGACCGCCGCACCGGGCGAGCCGGGTACACCAATGAACTTGGCTTCCTGAATGCCCTTGCCCTGCTTACCCAGGCCACGGATCGAACCGGTGGCCTCGGCATGGGCGATCACCCCGGCAAGCTGCGCGCTCATGGTTACCAGAAAGGCTTCCTCGCCTTCGTCGAACTGGCGGCGCTCCTTCTGCTGCACCACGAGCACACCCATCACCCGACGGTGGTGGATGATCGGTGAGCCAAGGAAGGAGGCATAGCGCTCTTCGCCGGTTTCGGCGAAATAGCGGTAACGGGGGTGCTCAGAGGCGTTTTCGAGGTTCAGCGGCTCTTCACGGGTGCCGACCAGGCCGACCAGGCCCTCGTTCGGCGCCATGCTGACCTTGCCGATCGAGCGCTTGTTGAGGCCATCGGTGGCCATCAGCACGAAACGGTTGGTCTCCGGGTCGAGCAGGTAGACCGAGCATACCTGGGTGCCCATGGTCTCCTTGACGCGCTGCACGATGATGCCCAGCGCCGCTTTGAGATCCTTGGCGGCGTTCACTTCCTGGACGATCTTGCGCAGCGTGTTGAGCATGCTTGACCCTGTCTAATCCCGTGCCAGCAGGCGCGGTGCGAGTTCCTTGAGTGCGCGACGATAGACCTCGCGCTTGAATGTAACCACCTGTCCCAACGGATACCAATAACTGACCCAGCGCCAGCCGTCGAACTCCGGCTTGCCGGTCAGGTCCATGCGCACCCGTTGCTCGTCGGAGGTCAGGCGCAGCAGGAACCACTTCTGTTTCTGGCCGATGCACAGCGGTTGGCTGTGCGTGCGCACCAGGCGCTGCGGCAGACGATACCTCAACCAGCCCCGGGTGCAGGCGAGAATTTTCACGTCCTGCTCTTCAAGGCCCACTTCTTCGTTCAGTTCGCGATACAACGCTTCTTCCGGCGACTCACGGTCATTGATACCGCCTTGCGGGAACTGCCAGGCATCCTGGTTAATTCGACGCGCCCAAAGCACCTGGCCGACATCATTGGTGAGAATGATGCCGACGTTGGGGCGAAAACCATCAGGATCGATCACGGCACACAACCTCGTAAACGCATGTCACCGCATTGTTCCACAAAGCTCGCGACAGCGGCAACGCGCTCGGGCGGCGCAGTGCAATGGCCCGTCGCGCGGTTTTCCCCGGGCCGGCAAAGCCGCTATTCTGGCCGCCTCCATGGCCCTGTATGAAGAGGTGATTCTGTGCGTTTGGCTTTATTCGATCTCGACAACACCCTGCTTGGCGGCGACAGTGACCATGCCTGGGGCGACTGGCTGTGCGAACGCGGGATTCTCGACGGTGCTACCTACAAGGCGCGCAACGATGCCTTCTACCAAGACTACCTGGCCGGGTGCCTGAACATCACCGACTACCTGAACTTCACCCTGGCTATCTTCGGCCGTACCGAGATGGCCCAGCTCGACGCCTGGCACCGCGAGTTCATGACCGAATGCATCGAGCCGATCATCCTGCCCAAGGCCCTGGCGCTGCTCGACAAGCACCGCGCGGCCGGCGACAAGCTGGTGATCATCACCGCCACCAACCGCTTCGTCACCGCGCCCATCGCCGAGCGCCTCGGCGTCGACACCCTGCTGGCCACCGAATGCGAGATGGTCGACGGCCGCTACACCGGGCGCACCACCGACGTGCCGTGCTTCAAGGAAGGCAAGGTCACCCGCCTCAATCGCTGGATGCAGGAAAACGGCTTCACCCTGGACGGCGCGACGTTCTACAGCGACTCGATGAACGACCTGCCGCTGCTCGAGCAGGTCAGCTATCCGGTTGCCGTTGACCCGGACCCGAACCTGTTGGCCGAGGCGCAGAAGCGCGGCTGGCCGGTGATGTCGCTGCGCTGAAGCGGTTACAGGGCGCCACCGTAGCGGCAGCGCCCTATCTAGATCTGGCTAGACCGGTTTGGCGCCCATCACGGCCATGATCACCACCAGCAGCACGACGATCAGCGCGGCGTACATCATCACCAGGCGCAGCGACTTGGCCGGCACCACGCCATCTACCTGCGCCTGCCAGGCACCTAGGCGGCCGAGCAGCAACAGGCCGACGATCATCAGCACGCCGAACAGGATGCTACCCAGCAGCAACCACAGCTGGCTCAGCGGCCAGCCGGCCAGATTGACCATCCACCAGCCGCTTACCGGCAGGCTCAGCGCCAGTACGGCGAACACCGGCAGGCTGATGGTGCGGGTGCGCTGCAGTTTGCGTTGCAGCACCTCCCGATCACCACCGCGCCAGGCTTTCCAGAGCATGAAGGCATGGGCCAGCACGCCCAGCAGCAGGAGAATGCCGGGCAGCGCATGGAGGATTCTGATCAGCAGATAATGCTCCATCACGGTTTCCTTCAACGTTTATAGAGAGATTGGCCCTGGGTATCGCTGCGCTCAACGCCAGGCTACCGGCACAACCTGCGTAGCCTGGGTGAAGCAGCGCACTCAGCCCAGAAACAGCGTGTAGGCCGGGTTGTCGGTTTCATCCCAGTACGGGTAGCCGATGGCATCCAGTGCAGGCGTGAGCAGATGGCGCTCGTCTTCCGGCACTTGTAGCGCCGCCATTACGCGGCCATCGGCAGCGCCGTGGTTGCGGTAGTGGAACAGGGTGATGTTCCAGCGCCCGCCCAGCTTGTCGAGGAAGTTGAACAGCGCGCCGGGCCGCTCAGGGAATTCGAAGCGGAACACGCACTCGTTCGGCACTGCCGCGGCATGGCCGCCGACGGTGTGGCGGATATGCAGCTTGGCCAGCTCGTTGTCGGTCAAATCCAGCACCGGGAAGCCCTGGCTGCGAAGGTTTTCCACAAGCGCCGCACGGGGGTCGTTCTCCGGGTGGGTCTGCACGCCGACAAAGATGTGCGCCTCGCCGTCCTGGTGATAGCGGTAGTTGAACTCGGTGATCTGCCGCTTGCCGATGGCCTCGCAGAATGCCTTGAAGCTGCCAGGCTGTTCGGGGATGGTCACGGCGATGATCGCCTCGCGCTTCTCGCCCAGCTCGGCGCGTTCGGCCACGTGACGCAGGCGGTCGAAGTTGACGTTGGCACCCGAGTCGATGCCCACCAGCGTCTTGCCGGTAATGCCTTCACGCTCGACGTACTTCTTGATGCCGGCCACTGCCAGAGCGCCGGCGGGCTCGGTGATCGAACGGGTGTCGTCGTAGATGTCCTTGATCGCCGCACAGATCTCATCGGTGCTGACGGTGATCACCTCGTCGACATGATCCTTGCAGATATCGAAGGTGTGCTGACCGATCTGCGCCACCGCCACGCCGTCGGCGAACAGCCCGACCTGCGGCAGCACCACGCGCTCACCAGCTGCCAGCGCCTGCTGCAGGCAGTTGGAGTCGTCCGGCTCGACGCCGATGACCTTGGTTTTCGGGTACAGGTATTTGACGTAGGCGGCGATACCGGCGATCAGGCCGCCACCACCGACCGGCACGAAGATCGCGTGTAGCGGGCCCTGGTGCTGACGAAGAATCTCCATCGCCACGGTGCCCTGCCCGGCGATCACGTGGGGATCATCATAGGGGTGCACGTAGACCAGGCCCTTCTCCTCCACCAGCTTCAGCGAGTAGGCCAGGGCTTCGGGGAAGGCATCGCCGTGCAGTACCGCGTTGCCGCCACGCGAGCGCACGCCCTGCACCTTGAGCTCAGGCGTGGTGCGCGGCATGACGATGGTGGCCTTGACGCCCATATGCTTGGCGGCCAGGGCCAGCCCTTGGGCATGGTTGCCCGCCGAAGCGGTGACCACGCCGCGAGCCAGCTCTTCGGGGGAGAGCTGGGCGAGCTTGTTGTAGGCGCCACGAATCTTGAACGAGTAAACCGGCTGCAGATCCTCGCGCTTGAGCAGAATCTGATTGCCCAGGCGTTCGGAGAGTTGGCGAGCGGGTTGCAGCGGGGTTTCCACGGCAACGTCATAGACACGGGAAGTCAGGGTCTTCTTGACGTACTGTTCGAGCATGGCGGGCATCGCAGGCGGCTTCATGGAGGGCCTCGGAGTCTAACCTAGCCATCCGCCGAGCGACCATACGAATTCCGGGGTTTTGCCGGCTATAATCGCGGCCTCGTTTCCTTCCTTCTCGTGGAACCCGCATGACCCAGGATCAGCTCAAACAAGCCGTGGCCCAGGCCGCCGTCGACTTCATCCTTCCCAAGCTCGACGCCAAGAGCATCATCGGGGTCGGCACTGGCTCCACGGCCAACTGCTTCATCGACGCCCTGGCCAAGCACAAGCTGGAATTCGACGGCGCGGTGGCCAGCTCCGAAGCCACCGCCGCGCGCCTCAAAGGCCACAGCATTCCGGTGTACGAGCTCAATACCGTCAGCGACCTGGAGTTCTACGTCGACGGCGCCGACGAAAGCGACGAGCGCCTGAACCTGATCAAGGGCGGCGGCGCGGCCCTGACCCGCGAGAAGATCGTCGCCGCGGTGGCGCGTACCTTCATCTGCATCGCCGACGGTAGCAAGCTGGTGCCGGTGCTCGGCGCCTTCCCGCTGCCGGTGGAAGTGATCCCCATGGCACGCAGCCATGTGGCCCGCGAGCTGGTCAAGCTGGGCGGCGATCCGGTGTACCGCGAAGGCGTGGTGACCGACAACGGCAACGTGATCCTAGACGTGCACAACATGAGCATCACCGACCCGGCGAAGCTGGAAGCGGACATCAACGCCATCGTCGGCGTGGTCACCAACGGCCTGTTCGCCGCGCGCCCGGCCGACCTGCTGCTGCTCGGTACTCCCGAAGGCGTCAAATCGCTGCAGCGCTAAGCGCTCAGGCGGGAAAGGACAAGGCCGGGTGAGCGATCACTCGGCCTTCTTTTTGAACACATAGAACAGGTTCGGCTCGCTGGTCAGGTAGAGCACGCCCTGATCATCCATGGTGATGCCTTCGGCCTGGGGCACCGATTTCTTCAGGCCGTGCTGGCCAGATAGCAGCGACAGGCTGCTGATCGGCTTGCCATCTTGGTCCAGCTCGACGACCAGCCGCGATTCATCCGACAGGGCCAGCAGATGGCCGGTACGGCTGTCGTAATGCAGGCTGGAGAGGTCACGCACGAAGATGGCGGCGTCACGCTTGAGGTTTTCGCTGATCTGCACCGAACTGGGCGACGAAGGATCGAGGTTCGGAAAGCCCTTTACTTCGTATATCCGCAAAGGGTCACGTTCCTTGGCGACGAAAAGACGCTTGCCCATCAGATCGTAGGCCAGGCCTTCGAAGCCCTTGTTGGCGCGGCCCATATCCAGGGTCACCGACAGCTGCTGGCCATCGCCGGCGTTAACCGAGGTGGTGGCGTCATCAATGCGCACATCGACCAAACGCTGGGGCCTTTCATCGGCGATCACCAGATGCCCGGGGGCGACATACTCCACCGCCTCGGCGTCGCCAAAGCCCACCAGCTCGATCTGCCTGAGCACCTCGCCCTCGAGCGAGAGCTCGATCAGGCGGGAGTTCTGATTGGTAACGGTAAACAAGCTCTTGCGATCCGGGTCGTAGGTGAGCGCCGACACATCTTCCTTGACGTCCTCAAGGCGTTTGCCTTCGATCACCACCTCGTAGTCATTCAGCCACAGTGAGTGATCCGGCGCCCGCGTGGGCTGGTTGACGTTGAACCACAGCCGCTCGAAAAGTCGAAATTCGTAACCCACGACAGCGATAGCTGCCAGAGACAGAACGACCAGCAGCAGAACGACTCGCTTGATTGAAAACACAGGGCCCATGGCGACTCACATATGCAACGACAGAAATGACAACGCCGCCCCTCGGTGTAGCGAGAGGCGGCCATTCAGTGCAGTGACGGGAAGCTAACAGCGTGGCGGTTATTTCACCAGTTCGACGATGTCGACGTCGATTTCGCGGCTGGTCAGGTCCTTGTCGACCTCACCGGTGAGCTTGACGGTGGCTTTCTCGGAGATGGCTTGTGGCGGCCAGTCTTCATTGTCGATCTCGACATGGATGGTGCCGGTGGCATCCTTGAACTCGTAGAGCTCGTCCTGCAGACGCTTGGTGATCTGGCCCTGCAGCACCACTGGGGTGTCGTCGCCGGCCTTCAGCGCCTGTTCAACGGTAGTGACCTGAGCGACCTGACCCGGGCCGGTGTAGCCGGCAGCCAGAGCGGCGGTGGAGAACAGCGGAGCGAGCAGCAGTGCGATAACGGGAGCTTTCATGGGGATGACCCTCTATCTGTAAATGACGGGGTCAGGTTAAGACGCCTAGCTGAAACGAGGCTTAAAGGCGGCTTAAGCGAAGCTTAATTGGAATATGAAGAGCTGGGACGCCAAGTGAGCAAATGTGGGAGCGGGCCGCGCCCGCGAACCGCTCATCGCCAGCAGAGTTCTGCAACAGCGAGCCACACGAATAGGTGTTTATACGCGCGAATCGCGAGCATGGCCCGCTCCCACAAAAATCAGCTAGCGCCTTACAGCACCTGGCTGGCGAAGCTCGAATGGCCGGGCAGCTCCAGCACCAACTCGTCGCCCTGGTTCAGCGGGCCGACACCCACCGGTGTGCCGGTGAGGATCACATCGCCGGGCTGCAGGTTGAAGTGGCCGGCCATCGCCTGGATCACCGCCACGATGGGGAAGATCATGTCCGCGCTGCTGCCATCCTGGCGCACTTCGCCGTTGATGGTCAGGCGGATGCCGATAGCGGCCAGGTCGCTAATCGCGTCACCCGGTACGAAGGGCGCCAGCACACAGGCGCCATCGAACGATTTGGCGATTTCCCACGGATGCCCCTTGTCCTTGAGCTTGCTCTGCACATCGCGCAGGGTCAGGTCCAGAGACGGCGCGAAACCGGAGATGGCGTCGAGCACTTCCTCTTCATTAGGTGTGCGCGACAGCGGCTTGCCAATCAGCACGGCGATTTCCGCTTCGTAATGCACCGACCCGCGGTCGAGCGGAATGCTGAAGCCGCCTTCGAGGCCGACCACGCAACTGCCTGGTTTGATGAACAGCAGCGGCTCGGTCGGCACCGGGTTGTTGAGTTCCTTGGCATGCTCGGCGTAGTTGCGGCCGATGCACACCACCTTGCCCAGCGGGAAATGGATACGGGTACCGTCGATGTACTGGTGCTGGTAGCTCATGGTCGCTCCTGTTGTTGTATTGGCTTCAGGCGAAAATCTTGCCCGGATTCATGATGCCGTTGGGGTCGAAGACCGCCTTGATCGCCTTCATGTAGGCGATTTCCGCCGGCGAACGGCTGTACTGCAGGTAATCGCGCTTGACCAGGCCCACGCCGTGCTCGGCGGAGATCGAACCGTTGTAGCGCTCGACGGTCTCGAACACCCACTTGTTGACCCGCGCGCACGAGGCGAAGAACGCTTCCTTGTCCATATGCTCGGGCTTGAGGATGTTCAGGTGCAGGTTACCGTCGCCGATATGGCCGTACCAGACCACTTCATAGTCGGGATAGTGCTCGGTGACGATGGCGTCGATATCGCGCAGAAATGCCGGCACCTTCGAAACGGTAACGGAGATATCGTTCTTGTAGGGCGTGTGGTGCGAGATGGTTTCCGACAGGTACTCGCGCAGCTTCCACAGGTTTTTCAGCTGGGTCTGGCTCTGGCTCATCACCCCGTCCAGCACCCAACCCTGTTCGATGCAATGCTCGAAGGTGCTCAGCGCCTCGCTGGCCACTTCCTCGCTGCTGGCTTCGAACTCCAGCAGGGCGTAGAACGGGCAAGGCGTATCGAAGGGCGACGGCACGTCACCGCGGGCCATGATCCGCGCCAGACCTTTGTCGGAGAAGAACTCGAAGGCGGTGAGGTCGAGCTTGCTCTGGAAGGCGTGCAGCACCGGCATGATCGAGTCGAAATCCGGTGTGCCGAGCACCATGGCGGTGAGGTTGCGCGGCGCGCGGTCCAGGCGCATGGTCGCCTCGACCACGAAGCCAAGGGTGCCTTCGGCGCCGATGAACAGCTGGCGCAGGTCGTAGCCGGTGGCGTTCTTGATCAGATCCTTGTTCAGTTCGAGCAACTCGCCGGTGCCGGTGACCACCTTCAGCCCCGCCACCCAGTTGCGGGTCAGGCCGTAGCGGATCACCTTGATGCCGCCGGCATTGGTGCCGATATTGCCGCCGATCTGGCTGGAGCCGCTGGAGGCGAAATCCACCGGGTAATACAGGCCCTTGTCCTCGGCGAACTGCTGCAGCACGCCGGTGACCACGCCCGGCTGACAGACCACGGTGCGGTTGGATTCGTCGAAGTCGAGAATCTGGTTCATATAGTCGAACGACACCACCACTTCGCCATTGCTGGCGACAGCCGCCGCCGACAGCCCGGTACGGCCACCCGACGGCACCAGGGCGATCTTATGGGCATTGGCCCAGCGCACGATGGCCTGCACCTGCTCGACCGTCTTGGGAAACACGATGGCGCTGGGCGCTGGCGCGTATTGCCGGGTCCAGTCCTTGCCGTAGGTTTCCAGGGAGGCGGCGTCGGTCAGTAACTTGCCGGGGTCGACCAGCGTTTTGAGTTCGTCAATCGGCTTGAGATCGGTCATAGCAACTCTCGAATCGTTCATGGTCGCCCTGAGAACCGTTCAGGTCGCAACCGAGCAAGGAAAAGGCAAGCCATGCTAGCATATGCCCCCCGCAAATCGCCCTGTACAGCGACTTGCCGGCCCGATTGGCGAGCGCGCCGATCCTTCTCCTGACACTTAAATTAGTGGGGCAACAGGTACTCCGATGAGCACGACCTCTCTCGACAAGAGCAAGATCAAGTTCCTTCTTCTCGAAGGCGTCCACCAAAATGCCGTGGATACCCTGAAGGCGTCCGGCTACACCAACATCGAGTACCTCAAGACCGCGCTGTCCGGCGAGGAGCTGAAGGCCAAGATCGCCGACGCACACTTCATCGGCATCCGCTCGCGCACCCAACTGACCGAAGAGATCTTCGACTGCGCCAAGAAGCTGGTCGCCGTCGGCTGCTTCTGCATCGGTACCAACCAGGTCGACCTGGACGCTGCCCGCGAGCGCGGTATCGCCGTGTTCAACGCGCCCTACTCCAACACCCGCTCGGTGGCCGAGCTGGTACTGGCCCAGGCCATCCTGCTGCTGCGCGGCATCCCCGAGAAGAACGCCTCCTGCCACCGTGGCGGCTGGATCAAGTCGGCGGCCAACTCTTTCGAAATCCGTGGCAAGAAGCTGGGTATCATCGGTTACGGCTCGATCGGCACCCAGCTGTCGGTCCTCGCTGAAGCCCTCGGCATGCAAGTGTTCTTCTACGACACCGTGACCAAGCTGCCGCTGGGCAACGCCCAGCAGATCGGCAAGCTGCACGACCTGCTCGGCCTGTGTGACATCGTTTCCCTGCACGTACCGGAGCTGCCGTCGACCCAATGGATGATCGGCGAGGCGGAAATCCGCGCCATGAAGAAGGGCGGCATTCTGATCAACGCCGCCCGCGGCACCGTGGTCGAGCTCGACCACCTGGCTCAGGCGATCAAGGACGAACACCTGATCGGCGCGGCCATCGACGTATTCCCGGTCGAGCCGAAGTCCAACGACGACGTCTTCGAGAGCCCGCTGCGTGGCCTGGATCGCGTGATCCTGACCCCGCACATCGGCGGCTCCACCGCCGAAGCCCAGGCCAACATCGGCCTGGAAGTGGCCGAGAAGCTGGTCAAGTACAGCGACAACGGCACCTCGGTCTCCTCGGTCAACTTCCCGGAAGTGGCCCTGCCGGCGCACCCGGGCAAGCACCGTCTGCTGCACATCCACGCCAACGTGCCGGGCGTGATGAGCGAGATCAACAAGGTGTTCGCCGACAACGGCATCAACATCTCCGGCCAGTACCTGCAGACCAACGACAAGGTCGGCTACGTGGTCATCGACGTCGATGCCGACTACTCGGACCTGGCGCTGGAGAAACTGCAGCAGGTCAGCGGCACCATCCGTAGCCGCGTGCTGTTCTAAGCCGTTCGCGGTAACGAAAAAGGGAGGCTTCAGCCTCCCTTTTTTCATGTCTGCACTATCAGATTCAGAACACGCCGTCGCCACGACGGCGGAACCAGCCGGTCAGGGACAGGCGATCGCGAGTGGCTGGCAGCACCTCATGGGGCACATCGGCAGACAGAAACACCACCAGCGTGCCGGCCTCGGGCAGCACGTCACGCACCTGGCCGTCAGCCAGATACAGGCGCAGCTGGCCGCCCTCCTCCACCTGCCAGCCGTCGTTGAGGTACAGCACGGCCGACACCGCGCGACGATCATCGTCGCGGAAGCGATCCAGGTGCTTGAGGTAGAAGCCGCCCGGCGGATAGAAGGCGAAGTGGCTCTCGTAGTCCACCAAACCCAGGTACAGACTCTGGTTGATGGCCACGCGCAGCTCGTCGAGCAACTGCAGGTAACCGTCACAGGCCGGCGACTGGCCTGCTTCAAGCCACTGGATGTGGTCACTGCGGGTGCCTTCACGCACCGCCACTGCGTGGCCACGGCCGGTGCCGGCCGGCGCCAGAGTGCCCTGGGCGATGCGCTGGCGGCACTCCTCGGCCAGCTCGCGGGTCAGCGAAGCGGGGGCGAACTGGGTTTGCAACGACCATCCGAACTCGGCAAGGTCATCGATGATGCGGCTTAGCAGCGAATCGGAGAGGTCTGTGGTCATGGCGCGATTCTACCCTGTGTCGCGTACACCTCGACAAGCTCCGCCTGGCTGCCGAAAATAGGCGCCCCAGACAGGAGTTCGTATGCGCGCCTTGTGTTGTTTCTTGCTGTTGCTCCTGAGCCTGCCCGCCATGGCCGACACCTATACCGAGCTGTATGAGAAAGCCGGCTGGCCGCAGCAGCGCGCGCATTTCAGCGACGCTCTGAGCGCCGCCCAGGCGCGTTACAGCAAGAGCCTGCCGCCGGCGGTGTACCAGGCGCTGGTCGACAACAGCAACCGCCGCTTCGCCGCCCGCGCCATGGACGAGCGCGCCGAAAGCAGCCTGCGCGCCAACCTGCCCGACCCAGCGCCTGCTCTGCGCTTCTTCGAATCGCCCTTGGGCCGCAAGATCGTCAGCGCCGAACTGCTCGCCACCCGCCCCGACCAACTGGCCAAGTACGCCGATGGCCTGCCGCTGAGCCAGGCCGATGCCACCCGCCGCCTGTTGATCCGCCACCTGGCCCAGGCCATTCCGGCCAGCCAGGCCGGTGCGGAAATCAGTCTGGCCCTGGCCGGTGTGGCGGCCGACAGCCTCAGCCAGATGATCCCGGGTCTGCTCGGCGGCGGTACCGCCCAAGGCCTGCTCGATGGCCAGCGCCAGCGTCTGATGGCACAGATCGACAAGGACCTGGATAACACGATGCTGCACGTCTATCGCGGCCTGTCGGATCCCGAGCTGGAAGAGTTCGTCACCTTCGCCCAGTCCAGCGAAGGCGCGGCCTATTACAAGGCCGCCCTGGCCGCAGTCCGTGCAGGGCTGGCAGTCGGTCAGTAAGCGCGATCCAGCTGCTCGCCGAGATAGGCGAAATAGCGCTGGCGCAGCGGCGCCACTTCGTTGGCCAGGTGATGCCGCGCTTCGGGCAGGCGCAGGATACGCGGCGCGCTGAACTTGTTCTCCAGCACCGCCAGGTTGTGTCGCCAATCCACCGTCATGTCCGCCTCGCCCTGCACGACCAGCGGGCTGCGCGTGCTGCGCGGCGCTTTTTCGATGCGCGGCACCCACTGGCTCAGGGCGCCGACCCAGAGGGTCGGCACGATCCGTGGCTGCAGCGGGTCGCGGTTACGCAGAAAGTCGAGGAACTCCGGGTCGCTGGAGTTCTCACTGAAGCGCCGCGGAATCTCCTGCACGAAGCGGTGCAACAGGCGGTAGCTGAGTTGCGACCAATTCCAGCGCCGCGGCCGCACCAGCGGCGCCAACAGAATGGTTTCGCCCACCTCGGCCAGCGGCTGGTCATTGAGCAGGTAGTCGATCAGTATCGCACCGCCAGTACTCTGCCCACACAGATGCCAGGGCGCCGGCAGGCCCAGGGCATCGGCCTGCTGCAGCGCGGCGCGCAGTACCGCCTGGTACTCGGCAAAATCCTTGATGCTGGCCCGCGCTCCACTGGACAGCCCGTGGCCTGGCAGATCCACGGCAAGCACCGCGAAACCGGCCTCCAGCGCCCACTCGATTACATGACGGTACAGACCGCTGTGGTCGTAGTAGCCGTGCAGCAACAGCAAGGTGGCACGCGGTGCAACAGGCTGCCAGAGTTGGGCGGCGATACGGTAGTCGTCCACCTCGAACCAGCCGAGCCGACTGTCGACCGCCTCGCGTGGTACGAAGCCGTAGAACTGCCGGTAGGCCAGCTCCGCCGCCGACAGCGGCGCAGCGCTGGCCAGCGGGCGCAGGCTTGCGACCAGCGGTTCGGGTTGGAAGAGATCGGACATCGGCACCATCGGACTCATTGATTTATGGCAGCGTCGCCCCTCAGGACTCTCGCTAGAGTGACGATCTTCTGCTGCCAGGCTCGCCATGGCAAGCCACCGAATCGCCTATGAAAGCTGCCCGCATGGCTCGATCCCACCGCACCACCCGCCTCGCCTGCCTGGCCGCGGCACTTTGGCTGGCCGCCCTGTTTGCTGCCTTCTGGTGGTTCGAAGCCCGTTACCTGCGCCCCTTCGATGAGCGCACTGCGCTGTTTTCCGGCAGCGACCTGCGTCTGCCGGTGGAGCTGGCCGGCCCAGGCCAGATTCGCCTGGTGCACTTCTGGGACCCCGCCTGCCCCTGCAACGTCGGCAATCAACAGCACCTCGGCGAGCTGCTGGAGCGCTACCGCGAGCGTGACGTGCAGTTCTATGCCGTGCAGAAGCCGGGCAGCCAGAGGCAGTTGCCAGAAGCGCTGCGCGCACTGCAGCCGCTGGCCGGGCTAACGGGCACCCAGCAACTGCCGGCCGGCCCCGCCGTGGCGATCTGGGATCAACGCGGCGAGCTGGCCTACTTCGGCCCCTACAGCAGCGGCTTTAATTGCACCTCGGGCAACAGCTTCATCGAACCGCTGCTCGATGCGTTGCTGGAGGGGCGAAAGGTGCTGGCGGACAATAACCTGGCCAGCGGTTGTTTCTGCGATTGGACGAAATGAAAACGGTCGTGCCTGACGTTATCAATAGCACCGCCCCCCTTCACTGCGCATCACTCCGAGCTGCGTCACGTCCTGAGCAGGCCGCCTTGCAGTCCGTGCTGATTGCCCGCAGCATGGCGGCCCGCGTGAGACAAGGACGGCAGCATGAAACGCACCCTGATCACCCTGGCGGTCGTCCTGCTGACGGTCGCGGGCGGTGGCGCCTGGTACCTGCACGACAAGCAGCCGCTGCGTAGCGGCGAGCTGACGCTGCAGCACCTCGGCGCGCCGGTACAGGTGCGCTACGACGAGCGTGGCGTGCCACACATCGAGGCGCAGAACGAGGCTGACCTGTACCGCGCCCTGGGCTTCGTGCAGGCCCAGGATCGTCTGTTCCAGATGGAGATGCTGCGCCGCCTGGCCCGCGGTGAACTGGCCGAAGTGCTCGGCGCCAAACTGCTGCCCACCGACCGTCTGTTCCGCACCCTGCAGATCCGCGAGCGTGCCGACCAGCAGGCCCGCGAGCTGGTCCCCGACAGCCCCCACGGCAAGGCGCTGGCCGCCTACCTCGACGGCATCAACCAGTATCAGGACAGCCGCCCGGCGCCGCTGGAGTTCGACCTGCTGGGTATCGAGAAGCGCCCGTTCACCGCCGCCGATACCCTGTCCATCGCCGGCTACCTGGCCTACAGCTTCGCCGCAGCGCTGCGCAGCGAACCGCTGCTGACACGCATTCGCGATGAACTGGGCAGCGACTACCTGAAGATCTTTGATCTCGACTGGCACCCCGACGGCGTGCTCGACACAGCACTCGGCAAAGCCGACTGGCGGATGCTCGACCGGATCGCCGCCCTGAGCGACCAGGCCCTGGCCGACAGCGGCCTGCCGCAGTTCGAGGGCAGCAACGCCTGGGCAGTGGCCGGCGCCCGTACCGCCAGCGGCAAGCCGCTGCTGGCTGGCGATCCGCACATCCGCTTCTCGGCACCGTCGGTGTGGTACGAGGCGCACCTCAAATACCCGGGCTTCGAACTCTACGGCCATCACCAGCCCGCAACCCCGGTGGCCTTTCTCGGCCACAACCGGGATTTCGCCTGGACCCTGACCATGTTCCAGAACGACGACATGGACTTGGTTGCCGAACGCCTCAACCCGGAGAACCCCGAGCAGGTCTGGTACCGGGGCCGCTGGGTCGATCTGCAGCAGCGCGAGGAAGTCATCCGGGTCAAGGACGACGAGCCGGTGACCCTGCAACTGCGCCGCTCGCCCCACGGGCCCATCATCAACGATGCTCTGGGTGACAGCGCCGGCAGTACGCCGATCGCCATGTGGTGGACCTTTCTGGAAACCGAAAACCCGCTGCTCGACGCCTTCTACCGCCTGAACCGTGCCGACACCCTGACAAAGGGCCGCGCCGCCGCCGAGCGCATCCATGCGCCGGGCCTCAACCTGGTGTGGGCCAACGCCAGCGGCGACATCGCCTGGTGGGCCGCGGCCAAGCTGCCGATGCGGCCTACCGGGGTGAACCCGGCATTCATCCTCGATGGCAGCACGAGCGCCGCCGACAAACCGGGCTTCCATCCCTTCAGCGCCAACCCGCAGGAAGAGAACCCACCGCGCGGCTACATCGTCTCGGCCAACTTCCAGCCGCTGCCGGCCAGCGGCATCGAGATTCCGGGCTACTACAACCCGCCGGAACGCGGTCAACGCCTGAATCAGCGCCTGGCCGACCCGCAGGTGCGCTGGGATCTGCACAACAGCCAGGCTCTGCAACTGGATACCGGCACAGCCTACGGGCCGCGGTTGCTGGCACCGATCCTCGGTGAGCTGCGCGCCGCCGCTGCGGATCAGCAGGAACGTGAGCTGGTCGAAGCCCTTGCCGCCTGGCAAGGTGATCACCCGCTGCAATCGCTGCCGGCGACGCTGTTCAACCAGCTCACCTATGAACTGGGCCGCACGGCACTGGCGCCGCGCCTGGGCGCGCAGGCCTTCGAGCAACTGCTGTCGACCCGAATGATCGACAGCGCACTGCCGCGCCTGACCGCCGATGCAGATTCGCCCTGGTGGACACGTGCCAATGGCAAGCCACGCAGCCGCGCCGAAGCGGTGACCGAGGCCTGGCGAGCCAGCCTCCAGCATTTACGAACCACCCTGGGCGACGACCCGGCTCAATGGCACTGGGGCCAGGCCCATACCCTCACCCACCAGCACCCCCTGGGCGTGCAGTGGCCGCTGGATGCGCTGCTCAACGTTGGCCCACTGCCAGCGCCCGGCGGTCACGAGATGCCCAACAACCTGTCGCACCGCATTGGCGCGGCGCCCTGGGCCGTGGGTTATGGGCCCTCGACGCGTCGACTGATCGACCTGGCCGACGCCGATCACAGCCTGGGCATCAACCCATTGGGCCAGAGCGGCGTGCCGTTCGACCGCCACTACAGCGACCAGGCCCAGCGCTTCATAGACGGTGAATACGTGCCGCAGCACCTGAGTACCGACGACGTAACCGCCCACACGCGCAGCACGCTGACGCTACGACCGGCGCTCTGAACGACCGGCGACGCGCCAAAATCGCAGGCATGAAAAAGCCCGCCATGGGGCGGGCTTTTCGAGTCAGCCGATCAATTACTTGATCTTGGCTTCCTTGTACGCAACGTGCTTGCGGACGACCGGATCGTATTTCTTGATCTCGATCTTGTCCGGAGTGGTGCGCTTGTTCTTGTCGGTGGTGTAGAAGTGGCCGGTACCGGCGCTGGACACCAAACGGATCAGTTCACGCATGACAGTCTCCTTAAACCTTTTCGCCGCGAGCACGAAGCTCGGCCAGCACTACGTCAATACCACGCTTGTCGATGATGCGCATGCCTTTGGTGGACAGGCGCAGACGTACGAAGCGGTTTTCAGACTCGACCCAGAAGCGGTGATGCTGCAGGTTCGGCAGGAAACGACGACGGGTTTTGTTGTTTGCGTGGGAAATGTTATTCCCGGTTACCGGACCCTTACCGGTAACTTGACAGACTCTCGACATACCTCAGCCCTCTAAAACCACATGCCCAACCCGGCATGGGTTGGCCGCTTAATCTCTGTTTTTCGGCGCTGGGCGCCGCGTTTCTTCAGGGTCTTACCGGTGATAGATCGCGATCAAGCAACCGGGCCCCTAGAAAAGAGCGCTGCTTTATACCAGAAAGGCCCCACAGCAACAAGCGCAAACGCACTTTAAAATGCACGCCATTCGGACGCTGAGCCCCAGGCGGCGGGCATGGACACGAACGACCGCTCGTCGCCGTATTGCATTGTTAGCCTGCATCTTATCGTTTAGGGTCTGTCCACGCGTTAACGCGACCCTCTCCCCTCAGTGTTTCATGACCGGCCCGCCGGATGCGCGCCGTTTCGTTCAGGAGATCACCATGCGCCTTGCCCTGTTGCCGCTGCTCGTCGCCCCGCTATTCGCCCAGGCCGCGACCCTGAGCGTCTGTACCGAAGCCAGCCCCGATGGCTTCGATGTGGTGCAGTACAACTCCCTGACCACCACCAACGCCTCGGCGGACGTGCTGATGAATCGCCTGGTGGAGTTCGACGCTGCCAAGGGCAAGCTGGTACCCAGCCTGGCCAGCAGCTGGAAGATTTCCGACGACGGTTTGAGCTACACCTTCACCCTGCGCAAGGACGTGCTGTTCCACCGCACCGACTACTTCAAGCCCACCCGCCGGACGCTGGAAGCCGATGACGTGCTGTTCAGCTTCCAGCGCATGCTCGACCCCAACCATCCCTGGTACAAGACCGCCGCCAGCGGCTACCCCCACGCCCAGTCGATGCAGTGGCCCGCGCTGATCAAGGCGGTGGAAAAGGTCGACGCCCATACCGTGCGCATCACCCTCAACAAGCCGGACGCGACCTTCCTGGCCACCCTGAGCATGGGCTTCGCCTCAATCTATTCCGCCGAGTACGCCGACCAGCTGTTCAGAGCCGGCACGCCGGAGAAGCTCAACAGCCAGCCAATCGGCACCGGGCCCTTCGTGTTCCGCCGCTTTCAGAAGGACGCCGCGGTGCGCTACACGGCCAACGCCGACTACTTCGCCGGCAAGCCCGAGGTCGACAACCTGGTCTTCGCCATCACCCCGGATGCCAACGTGCGCCTGCAGCGCCTGCGCAGCGGTGAATGCCAGATCGCCCTGTCGCCCAAGCCGGTCGATGTCGAAGCGGCGAGCAAGGATGCCGACC
Organism: Pseudomonas sp. AG1028; assembly: GCF_007993955.1. Taxonomy (NCBI): domain Bacteria; kingdom Pseudomonadati; phylum Pseudomonadota; class Gammaproteobacteria; order Pseudomonadales; family Pseudomonadaceae; genus Pseudomonas; species Pseudomonas sp. AG1028. The sequence goes on along the minus strand of NZ_VIVP01000005.1, from coordinate 383,764 downwards.
TCGCTACCGTGAAGACCGCCGCCTTCATGACCGCCTTCGTCGCTATCAACAGCCAGCACCCGCCGCTGGACAAGCCCGCCGTGCGCCAGGCCATCAACCTGGCCTTCGACAAGAGCAGCTATATCAAGGCGGTATTCGAGAACAGCGCAGAACCGGCCAATGGCCCCTACCCGCCAAACACCTGGAGCTACGCCAGCAGCCTGCCGGGCTACGCCCATGACCCACAGAAGGCCCGCGAGCTGCTCAAGCAAGCCGGGCTGGCCGACGGCTTCAGCACCACCATCTGGACGCGCCCATCGGGCAGCCTGCTCAACCCCAACCCGAGCCTCGGCGCACAGCTGCTGCAGGCCGATCTGGCCGAAGTCGGCATCAAGGCGCAGATCCGCGTGATCGAGTGGGGCGAGCTGATCCGCCGTGCCAAGGCCGGCGAGCATGACCTGTTGTTCATGGGTTGGGCCGGCGACAACGGCGACCCGGACAACTTCCTAACCCCGCAGTTTTCCTGCGCCTCGGTGGAGTCGGGCCTCAACTTCGCGCGCTTCTGCGACGCCAAGCTCGATAAGCTGATCGCCGACGGCAAAGCCATCAGCGACCAGGCCAAACGCAGCGCTCTCTATAATGATGCCCAGACGATCATCCAGCAGCAGGCGCTGTGGCTGCCCCTGGCTCACCCGACCGCCTACGCGCTGACCCGCAAGGGCGTCGAGGGTTACAGCGTAAGCCCGTTCGGCCGGCAGGACTTTTCTAGGGTCAGCCTTAAGGACTGAGGCTATCGCGCGGCCAGGCTACATCCAGCCGTGCTCGGCCATCGACAGCGGCTCGCCGTCACCGACGATGAAATGGTCGAGCACGCGCACCTCGACCAGCGCCAAGGCGTCCTTGAGGCGCTGGGTAAGTACCTTGTCGGCCTGGCTGGGTTCGGCGACGCCTGAAGGGTGGTTATGGGTGAGGATCAGCGCCGCGGCGTTATGGGCCAGGGCGCGTTTCACGACTTGCCTGGGATAAACGCTGGCACTGTCGATGGAGCCGTGGAACAGCGCCTCGAAAGCCAGCACCCGGTGCTTGGCATCGAGAAACAGGCAGCCGAACACTTCGTGAGGTTCGTGGCGTAGCAGCGCCTTGAGGTAATCGCGCACTGCCTGGGGGCTTTCCAGCGCCGAGTCGCGGCGCAACTGCTCAGCCAGATGGCGACGGCCCATTTCCAGCACCGCCTGCAACTGGGCGAACTTGGCGGGGCCGAGGCCCAGGCGCTGACAGAAGGACGGCAGATCGGCCTGCAACAGTGCGCGCAGGCTGCCAAAATCGGCGAGCAGGTGGCGGGCCAGATCTACTGCACTTTGCCCCGCCACACCGGTGCGTAGAAAGATCGCCAGCAGTTCGGCGTCGGTCAAACTGGCCGCTCCCTGGGCCAGCAGTTTTTCCCGCGGGCGCTCTGCCGCGGGCCACTCACGAATGCTCATCAGACGCTCCCTGTCCATCGCTATGACGCCGGCCATCACTCGCCCGGCACGCCGCTGCTCCCCTGCTGCCGCTGTGCTATCGTAGCCCGGTTTTTCGCAGGGCGCCGGGCCTGGGGAGGTCTCGGGCATCTGCGTCTGTAACTACACACGACAAAGGCAGAGTTATGCAGCGGCTGTATCGCAAACGCATCATCCTCGGCGTGGGTGGCGGCATCGCGGCGTACAAGAGCGCCGAGCTGGTCCGTCGCCTCAAGGATCAGGGCGCCGAAGTGCGCGTGGTCATGACCCAGGGCGGTCGCGAATTCATCACCCCGCTGACCCTGCAGGCGCTGTCCGGCCACCCGGTGCATCTGGATCTGCTCGACCCGGCGGCCGAAGCCGCCATGGGCCATATCGAACTGGCGCGCTGGGCCGACCTGGTGCTGATCGCGCCGGCCACCGCCGACCTGATGGCGCGCCTGGCCCAAGGTGTCGCCGATGACCTGCTGACCACGCTGGTGCTGGCCACCGATGCCCCGGTGGCCCTGGCGCCGGCCATGAACCAGGCGATGTGGCGCGATCCGGCGACGCTTGCCAACGTCGAGCTGCTGCGCAGCCGTGGCCTGAAGCTGTTCGGCCCGGCTTCCGGCAGCCAGGCCTGTGGCGACATTGGCCTGGGCCGCATGCTCGAGGCCGACGACCTGGCGCACCTGGCCGCCGACTGCTTCGAGCACCTGGCGCTGACCGGCAAGCACGTGCTGATTACTGCCGGTCCGACCCAGGAAAACATCGACCCGGTGCGTTACATCACCAACCACAGCTCCGGCAAGATGGGGTTCGCCCTCGCCGAAGCGGCGGTGGAAGCCGGTGCCAAGGTCACCCTGATCAGCGGCCCGGTGCACCTGCCAACGCCAGACCGGGTCAACCGCATCGACGTGGTCAGCGCCCGCGACATGCTCGCCGCCTGCGAAGCGGCGATGCCCTGCGACATTCTCATCGCCGCAGCAGCGGTCGCTGACTACCGCCCGGAAGTTGTCGCCCAGCACAAATTGAAGAAAGACCCCAACAGCGGCGATGGTCTGCTGTTGCAGATGGTGCGCAACCCCGACATCCTCGCCACCCTGGCGCATCGTGATGACCGCCCGTTCAGCGTCGGCTTCGCCGCCGAGACCGAGAACCTGCTGGAGTACGCCTCGCGCAAGCTCAAGGACAAGAACCTCGACCTGATCGTCGCCAACGACGTGGCCAACCCGAGCATCGGCTTCAACAGCGAGGACAACGCGATCACCATCATCGATCGCGCGCTGCAGCAGACCAGCTTCGCGCAGACCAGCAAGGGCAAGATCGCCCGTCAGTTGGTGAGCTTCATAGCCGCGCAGCAACCCAAATCCTGACATTCATTTTCACGGAAATCCTGATCGCACCATGCACGCCTTACAAGCCAAGATCCTCGACCCCCGCCTCGGCAGTGAATTTCCCATGCCCGCCTACGCCACGCCCGGTTCCGCCGGCCTGGATCTGCGTGCCATGCTCAAGGAAGACCTGACCCTGGAGCCGGGCCAGACCGTGCTGATTCCCACCGGCCTGGCCATTCACGTCGCTGATCCGGGCCTGGCCGCGCTGATCCTGCCGCGCTCGGGCCTGGGCCACAAACATGGCATCGTGCTGGGCAACCTGGTCGGCCTGATCGACTCGGACTACCAGGGTGAGCTGATGGTGTCGTGCTGGAACCGCGGCAACACCAGCTTCAAGATGAGCATCGGCGAGCGTATCGCTCAGTTGGTGCTGGTGCCGGTGATCCAGGCACGTTTCGAGGTGGTCGAGGAATTCGACGACAGCGAACGCGGTGCCGGTGGATTCGGCCACTCGGGTACCAAGTGATCCCCTTCTAGTTCGCCAGGAGACGTCGGATGAAAGGCTTCAAACGCGCGCCCAAGGAAGAACGCCCCGGCGACTCGCAACACGCTCCTCGTGGCCAGGCCAAAGCCTCGGCCGATCTGCTGCCCGGCGTGATCGCCGCCGCCCTTGGCGTGGCCCTGGCCGGCGCCATCCTATGGTTCGCCGCAGTGAGCCCGGCGCAGCAGGTGCAGCAGCAACAGCTCAGCCAGGCCTGGGGCAGCACCCAGGCGGCCAGCCTGCAGCAGGCTCTGAAGCAGCTCAGCGCCGACACCCTGGCCGCCGCGCGCAACCCGGAACTGGCGCAGGCGCTGCAGAGTGGTGATGAAGCCCAGCTGCGCAATGCCGAGAACGGCCTGCGCTACTGGAACGGCGTTGTCGATGCCCAGCTCAACTTGCCCGGCCAGGCAGTCCCGGACAGCTCGCGCGCCGCGCCGATGAACTTCGCTGCGCTGGACCTGCTGCGCCGCTTGGAAGCCGGTCAGGCGCCGGCCATGGAAGCCTATAAGGTCGGCGAACGCTGGCTGTCCTACAGCGTGGCGCCGGTGCGCCAGAACGATAAGCAGCCCATGGTCGGCACCCTGCTGCTGGCCGTCGACCTCAACCGCCTGCTCGGCAATCTGCCGCCACTGCCGGCGGACGTCGGGCAGATCCAGCTGGTGCAACGCTTCGACGCCGGCGCTGCCCAGGTGCTGGCCCAGCGCGGCCAGGCCGAGGGCACGGCCCAGGCGTTCGCCACCGGCAACCCGCACTGGACGCTGAACTTCACGCCGGCCTCCAGCCTCGGCGCCTCGGGCCTGTCGCCCGCGCTCCTGGGGCTCGCGCTGCTGGTCGCCCTGGCCGGTGCGCTGGCAGGCCTCTACCTGGTCAACCGCGGCCTGCAGCAGCGCCTGGCGCGCGACGTCGCGCAACTGAGCGAACTGGTAAAAGAACTCTCCGCGGGCAAAGCCGTCAAAGCCTTCAGCTTGAGCCTGCCCGCCCTGAACAACCTGGCGCAGAACCTGAGCCGACTGCCCCGTCGTGCCCAGGAACCCGTGGCGACCCGCCCGGAGCCCGCTGCCAGTGAAGCACCCAGTAGCCGCGTCGCAGCCAAGCCAGCGGATTTCGTGAATCCGCTGTTTCAAGACACCGATATTCTCGATATCGACATCCTCGACGACGACCAGGATCTCCTGGGACTGGAGCAGACACCGATCATGACCGCGCCGCAAGCCCCGAAACTCCCAGCAGACATCTTCCGAGCCTATGACATCCGCGGTGTGGTGGGCGCAGGCCTGACCCCGGAAACCGCCTACTGGATCGGCCGCGCCATCGGCTCGCAAAGCCTGGCCGAGGGCGAGCCGAACGTCGCCGTTGGCCGTGACGGCCGCCTGTCCGGCCCGAGCCTGGTGGAGCAGCTGATTCAGGGTGTGGCCGACAGCGGCTGCCACGTCAGCGACGTCGGCATGGTGCCGACCCCGGTGGTCTACTTCGCCGCCCATGTGCTGGCCGGCAAGACCGCGGTGATGCTCACCGGCAGCCACAACCCGCCGGACTACAACGGTTTCAAGATCGTCATCGCTGGCGACACCCTGGCCAACGAACAGATCCAGGCACTGAAGACCCGCATCGACACCAACGACCTGAGCAGCGGTGAAGGCAGCGTCGAGCGCGTCGACCTGCTGCCACGCTACCTGGAGCAGATCCGCAGCGACATCGCCATGGCCAAGCCGCTGCGCGTGGTGGTCGATTGCGGCAACGGCGCTGCCGGGGTGATCGCCCCGCAGCTGATCGAGGCGCTGGGCTGCAAGGTGATTCCGCTGTACTGCGAGGTCGACGGCAATTTCCCCAACCACCACCCGGATCCGGGCAAGCCCGAGAACCTGGTCGACCTGATCGCCAAGGTCAAGGAAGAGAACGCCGACGTCGGCCTGGCCTTCGACGGCGATGGCGACCGCGTGGGCGTGGTCACCAACACCGGTACCATCGTCTACCCGGACCGCCTGCTGATGCTGTTCGCCAAGGACGTGGTGTCGCGCAACCCGGGCGCCGACATCATCTTCGACGTCAAATGCACCCGCCGCCTGACCCCGCTGATCAGCGGCTACGGCGGCCGTCCGGTGATGTGGAAAACCGGTCACTCGCTGATCAAGAAGAAGATGAAGGAAACCGGCGCCCTGCTGGCCGGCGAGATGAGCGGCCACGTGTTCTTCAAGGAACGCTGGTTCGGTTTCGACGACGGCATCTACGCCGCCGCGCGCCTGCTGGAAATTCTCAGCCAGGACAAGCGCACCGCCGAGCAGGTGTTCGCCGCGTTCCCCAACGACGTGTCGACCCCGGAAATCAACGTGCAGGTCACCGAGCAAACCAAGTTCCCGATCATCGAACGCCTGCAGCGTGAAGGTCAGTGGGGCGAAGGCAGTGTGACCAACCTCGACGGTGTGCGCGTCGATTACCCCAAAGGTTGGGGCCTGGTGCGTGCATCCAATACCACGCCGGTACTGGTGCTGCGCTTCGAAGCGGAAAGCCAGGCCGAGCTGGAGCGGATCCAGGAGCTGTTCCGTTCGCAGATGCACCGCGTCGCCCCTGACGTCCAACTACCGTTCTGACCCGTCCAGCACTGGAGCCCCGCATGACCCTAGAGCGTGAAGCCGCCACCAACGTCGCCAAGGTGCTGTCCGAAGCACTGCCGTACATCCGTCGCTTCGTTGGCAAGACCCTGGTGATCAAGTACGGCGGCAACGCCATGGAAAGTGATGACCTGAAGGAAGGCTTCGCGCGCGATATCGTGCTGATGAAGGCGGTGGGCATCAACCCGGTGGTGGTTCACGGCGGCGGCCCGCAGATCGGCGACCTGCTCAAGCGACTCTCCATCGAAAGCCACTTCATCGACGGCATGCGCGTCACCGACGCGGCGACCATGGACGTGGTGGAAATGGTGCTCGGCGGCCAGGTCAACAAGGACATCGTCAACCTGATCAACCGCCATGGCGGCAGCGCCATCGGCCTGACCGGTAAGGATGCCGAGCTGATCCGTGCGCGCAAGCTCACCGTCAGCCGACAGACGCCGGAAATGACCCAGCCGGAAATCATCGACATCGGCCACGTTGGCGAGGTCACCGGGGTGAACACCGACCTGTTGAACATGCTGGTCAAGGGCGACTTCATTCCGGTGATCGCGCCGATTGGCGTGGGCCCGAAAGGTGAGTCCTACAACATCAACGCCGACCTGGTGGCCGGCAAGGTGGCCGAAGCGCTGAAAGCCGAGAAGCTGATGCTGCTGACCAACATCGCCGGCCTGATGGACAAGCAGGGCGAAGTACTGACCGGGCTGAGCACCGAGCAGGTCAACGAACTGATCGCCGACGGCACCATCTACGGCGGCATGCTGCCGAAGATCAAGTGTGCTCTGGAAGCGGTACAGGGCGGCGTGACCAGCTCGCACATCATCGACGGCCGCGTGCCAAACGCCGTGCTGCTGGAGATCTTCACCGATGTGGGTAATGGCACCATGATCAGCAACCGCAAGCGTGCTTAAAAAAGCGACCAGCTGCGCGTCGGCCCTGCTGCGTTAAAAACAGGCTCGAAATGCTCATGTACAAAAGTACACTCCGCTTTCTCGCCTGTTTTTGCCTTGCATGGCTCTAGCTCGCTTGGTCTGGATCTGCTGAAAACAACAACGCCGGCTATCGCCGGCGTTGTTGTTTTTGCAGCATCAGCTTCGCAGCGGTTTTATTGGCTCTGACTGCTAGGTGGCGCAAGCGGCCGGTGAACACGTGGTTTTTGTAGGAGAGGCTTTAGCCCCGAGCTCTTTGCAACCTCATAAAGCTCGCGGCTAAAGCCGCTCCTACGCACTCGCCGAATGTCTGCTTCTGCCTTCAATCAGCCCGTCACCGAATCGCGTAGATATCCTTCTCGTTCGCTTCGGCGTATTCGTACAGGCGCGCCAGGTAGGTCTTCTGCTGCTCCCAGACCTTTTGCGCGGCAGGATCCGCGGCGGCAGTGGCGTCGACCACTTCGGCGGAGACTTCCTTGAGTTTGGCGAGCACCTCGTCCGGCAGGCGGCGCACGTCGACGCCGTCCTTTTTTAACTGCTCCATGGACTCCATGTTCTTGGCGTTGTAGTCGTCGAGCATGTCGCCGTTGACGTCACGAGCGGCGGCGCGAACGATGGCCTGCAGGTCCGCCGGCAGGGTTTCCCAGGCCTTGAGGTTGATGTCCAGCTCGAAGGTGACGTTCGGCTCCTGCCAGCCCGGCGTGTAGTAGTACTTGGCCGCCTTGTGCAGGCCCAGCGCCTGGTCGTTGTACGGGCCGATCCACTCGGTGGCGTCGATGGTGCCGGTCTGCAGCGCGGTGAAGATTTCACCGGCGGGCATGTTCACCACGGTGCCGCCCACCTTGGTCAGCACTTCGCCGCCCAGGCCCGGGGTGCGCATCTTCAGACCTTTGAGGTCATCGACCGAGTTGATTTCCTTGTTGAACCAGCCGGCGGTCTGCACGCCGGTGGCACCGCAGGCCATCGGCAGCACACCGTAGGGTTTGTAGACCTCCTCCCAGAGCTGGATGCCGCCGCCGTAGTGCAGCCAGGCGTTCATTTCCTGGGCGTTGGGGCCGAACGGCAGGGCGCAGAAGAACTGTGCGGCGGGCACCTTGCCCTTCCAGTAGTAGGGCGCGCCGTGGCCCATTTCCGCGGTGCCGCGCGAGACCGCATCGAATACTTCGAGAGCCGGCACCAGCTCACCGGCAGCGTAGACCTTGATCTTCAGGCGACCGTTGCTCATCTGCTCGACGAGCTTGGCAAAGCGCTCGGCGCCCACACCCACACCAGGGAAGTTCTTCGGCCAGGAGGTGACCATTTTCCAGTTGAAGGTCTTGGCCTCGGCGGCCGGTTTGGACGCATCGGCGGTGCCGGCTTCCTCCTTGCAACCGACCAGCGCTCCGGCGGCAATGCCGACACCTGCTGCAGCCAGAATTTGGCGACGTTTCATAGGTAGCTCCTTGTTGTTGTAATCACCTTGGGCCGTTCAGGCCTCTATGTAACCGCGGCGGTCCGCCAACCGCCCGCGCGCTATCCTATTCCCGCCCATTGGTCGGGCAGACCGGGCAAGTGTTTCAACCCGTGTCTAGCCAAGTGCCATCAATGACACCCGAGGGCTCAAGAACGCCATTCTCAAAGCGCCTTTCAACTCTCGTAGGCCCGCCCGCGCCGCATTGCCCGATACGCGAGGCGCTGCCTAAAATCCCCCGCTTTTTGCTCTTTTCCGATAACTATAAGGACGCATCATGTCCAACACGCCTTCACTTCCCCTGGGGATCGCACGGGTCATCGACGCCGTGAACTTCCGCTTCGGCCAGGCCTGCTCCTGGTTGACCCTGTTTCTGGTACTCGGCACGGCCCTGGTGGTGACCCTGCGCTACGGCATGAACCTAGGCGCCACAGCGCTGCAGGAAGCCGTGCTCTACGCCCACGCGCTGGTGTTCATGGGCGCCTCGGCCTGGGCGTTGCAGCGTAACGCCCATGTGCGTGTGGATATCTTCTACCAGCAGTTCAGCGGCCGCCGGCAGGCGCTGGTGGAGGTGCTCGGCACCCTGTTCCTGCTGCTGCCGGTGTGCCTGTTCCTCGGCTGGGCAAGCTGGGACTACGTGGCCAATTCCTGGTCGACCCGCGAGGGCTCGAGCGAGTCGGGCGGCCTGAAATTCGTCTATCTGCAGAAGAGCATCATTCTGGTGCTGGTGGTCAGCCTCACGCTGCAGGGCATTTCCAACCTGATCAAGGCGATCTACCTGCTGTGTGGCGTGCTGCCGGAGCAGGAGGTGAAACATGGCTGAAGTCATGTCGATCCTGCTGTTCGTCAGCATCTGCCTGGTGCTGATGGGCGGCTACCCGGTGGCCTTCACCCTGGCCGGCGTGTCGTTGCTGTTCGCCGGTATCGGCGTGGTCACCGGCACCTTCGACGCCGGGTACCTGAGCGCCCTGCCCAACCGCCTGTTCGGCATCATGAACAACCAGACCATGCTGGCCGTGCCGCTGTTCGTGTTCATGGGCGTGATGCTGGAAAAGTCCAAGGTCGCCGAAGACCTGCTCGACTCGATGTCGCGCCTGTTCGGCGGCATCCGCGGCGGTCTGGCGATTTCGGTGTGCCTGGTGGGCGCGCTGCTCGCCGCCAGCACCGGCATCGTCGGCGCCACGGTGGTGACCATGGGCCTGCTGGCCCTGCCGACCCTGCTCAAGCGCGGCTTCGACCCCGCGGTGGCGACCGGCACTCTGGCCGCCACCGGCACCCTGGGGCAGATCATTCCGCCATCCATCGTACTGGTGCTGCTGGGTGACGTGATGTCCAGCGCCTACCAGCAGGCCCAGCTGCGCATGGGCATCTTCTCGCCCAAGACGGTATCGGTCGGCGACCTGTTCATGGGCGCGTTGATACCGGGTCTGCTGCTGGTGGTGCTGTACGTCGTTTACCTGATCCTGGTGGCGATCTTCCAGCCGAAGAAGATGCCCGTGGTACCCAAGGAAGAGCTGGGCGAGGTGCAATGGGGCAAGCTGCTCGGCTCTCTGGTGCCGCCGCTGGCGTTGATCATCGCGGTGCTCGGCTCGATTCTCGCCGGTTACGCCACGCCCACCGAGGCTGCTGCCATCGGCGCCGTCGGCGCGACTCTGCTGGCGCTGTTCAAGGGCCAGTTGAGCCTGCCGCAGCTACGCAGCGTGGCCCAGGGCACCACGGAAATTTCCAGTATGGTGTTCCTGATCCTGATCGGCGCCTCACTGTTCTCCCTGGTGTTTCGAGGCTTCGGCGGTGAAGCGCTGATCGAGGACGTGTTCCAGCAGCTGCCCGGCGGTGTGCTCGGCGCGTTCTTCCTGGTCATGCTGGTGATCTTCCTGCTCGGTTTCATTCTCGACTTCATCGAGATCATCTTCGTGGTGGTGCCGATCGTCGGCCCGGTGCTGCTGGCCATGGGCCTGGACCCGGTCTGGCTGGGGGTGATGATCGCGCTCAACCTGCAGACTTCGTTCCTCACCCCACCGCTGGGTTTCTCGCTGTTCTACCTGCGCGGCGTCACACCCCGTACGGTGAGTACCGCGACCATGTACCGCGGGGTGATTCCGTTCATCATCATCCAGCTGATGATGCTGGTCATCGCCTACCAGTTCCCGGCGCTGATCACCTGGCTTCCGACCCAGGTCTACGGCTCGTAAACTGTGCGGCAACGCAAAACGCCCGTCTCGACGGGCGTTTTTCATGGTGCTGGCGAACCTCCCCGCCGCGCCGTGGCCCAACAGCCAACCTATTCAGGAGCAGCCCCCATGAGCACTTCCAACGAACGCATTCAACTGGGCGATCTGGCCTGCTGGCGCATCCAGCATGCCGGCGCCGAACTCGTGGTCAGCGAACAGGGCGCGCAGATCCTGAGCTATCAGCCGGCCAAGGGCGAACCGCTGATCTGGCTCAGCGACGAAGCGGCCTACAGCGCCGGCAAGAGCGTGCGCGGCGGCGTGCCGGTGTGCTGGCCCTGGTTCGGCGACCTGCAACGCAACCCCGAGGCGATCCGCAACGCCCATTCGCGTCCGGCCGATGCGCCGGCCCACGGCCTGGTGCGTGACCGCGACTGGCAGTTGATCGGCCTGAACACCGAAGAAGACGGCGTGACCCTGTCGTTCGCCTTCGACACCGCCGCCCAGCCCATCGCCGAATGGCCGCATGCCGCCGAGCTGCAGCTGGACATTCACCTCGGCGAGCGCCTGAAACTTAGCCTGACCACCCGCAACCTGGGCGACCGCGAACTGCCGATCAGCCAGGCGCTGCACACCTACTTCGCGGTCAGCGACATTCGCCAGGTGCACATCGAAGGGCTGGAGGGCTGCGGCTACGTCGACACGCTGCAGGACTGGAAAAACGTACGACAGGACGGCGCGGTGACCTTCAGCGGTGAAACCGACCGCATCTACCTCGATACGCCACCGCAGTTGAGCATCGTCGACCCCATCTGGAAGCGACGCATCTTCATGCGCAACCAGGGCTCGGGCTCGGCGGTGGTGTGGAACCCGTGGATCGACAAGGCCAAACGCCTGTCGCAATTCGCCGATGACGCCTGGCAGGGCATGCTCTGCATCGAGCACGCCAACGTGCTGGACGACTCGCTGATCCTCGCCCCGGGCGCCGAATACCGCCTCGACGTGACCCTGTGGGCACAGCCGCTTTGAAATGACGTGCCCTCACGGCAGTCAGGCTGCGCGGGTCAGCAGGCCCCCAGCCTGATAGACTGCCGCGATGCACGCCCCTCCACCGGAAACTCCGATGCACGCAAAGAACCCCGCAATCGGCTTGTGTCAGCAAGCCACCTTTCTGATCAGCGCCGCCAAGGTCGACCAGTGCCCGGACGACCAGGGCTATGAAGTCGCCTTCGCCGGCCGCTCCAACGCCGGCAAGTCCAGCGCGCTGAACACCCTGACCCACGCCAGCCTGGCACGCACCTCGAAAACCCCGGGGCGCACCCAGTTGCTGAACTTCTTCCGCCTGGACGACGAACGCCGCCTGGTCGACCTGCCCGGCTATGGCTACGCCAAGGTGCCGATTCCGCTCAAGCAGCACTGGCAGAAGCATCTCGAGGCCTACCTGGGCAGCCGCGAGAGCCTGCGTGGGCTGATCCTGATGATGGACATCCGCCACCCGCTGACCGAGTTCGACCGCATGATGCTCGACTGGTCCGGCGCCAGCGGCATGCCCATGCACATCCTGCTGACCAAGGCCGACAAACTGGCCTTCGGCGCGGCGAAGACCACCTTGCTCAAGGTGCAGCAGGAGATCCGCAAGGGCTGGGGCGAGCACGTCAGCATCCAGCTGTTCTCGGCGCCCAAGCGCATTGGCGTGGAAGAGGCGCAGGCTGTGCTCGGCCACTGGCTGGGCCTGCTGGGCGACGAGGAAGACGAGCAACCCCAGGAATAAACTCACTCCCGTAGCCCCTGGTTGACCGGGAGCAGGATTGAGTGTGTCGTGCTTACCAGCGTCTCCTGGGTATCGCTGCGTTCGACGCCAGGCTACCTCTTGAAACGCCCCGCCAATGCGGGGCGTTTTGCGTTGCGCTCTGGCGAGAAGCGGCTAGGCTCCAGGAAAGAAAACGGGGAACGAAGGCTGCCAGCACTTTCCTGCGGGCAAAAAAAACCCCGAACTTCGTATGGGGAGGGAGAAGATCGGGGTTTAAGGGTCTGAACCGCTAGGGCGGGGCTCAGATGTCTGCCAACACTTAACACAACAAAGGAGCATCGAAGGGCTTTATGGGCCATTCCCAAACTCTGACCGGGCGGGCAGAAGTAAAGTTCAGCGGTGCTTAGATCCCTTTGTTTGGTCTTTATTCCAATTAAGACCGGCCAGTACTAATTAAAAACGGGACGCAACGGCGTCCCGTTTTCTTTGCCGTTCAGTGCGCTTCGTCCCAGTTGTTGCCCACCCCCACTTCAACCAGCAGCGGCACATCGAGCTTTACGGTTTCGCCCATCAGCGGGCGAATCTGCGCGCTGACCTGCTCGACCAGATCCTCGCGAACCTCGAGTACCAGTTCATCGTGTACCTGCAGGATCACTCGCGCATCCAGGCCGGACTCGGTCAGCCACTCATCGACGGCGACCATGGCCTTCTTGATGATGTCGGCAGCGGTGCCCTGCATCGGCGCGTTGATCGCCGTACGCTCGGCCCCGGCGCGTTCCTGCGGGCGGCTCGACTTGATCGCCGGCAAGTACAGGCGCCGCCCGAACAGGGTTTCCACGTAGCCCTGCTCCGCCGCCTGGTGACGGGTACGGTCCATGTACTCGCGCACGCCCGGATAGCGGGTGAAGTAGGTTTCGATGTAGGCCTTGGCGGTCTTGCCGTCGACGCCGATGTCCTTGGCCAGCTTTTGCGCGCCCATGCCGTAGATCAGCCCGAAGTTGATGGCCTTGGCGCTGCGTCGCTGCTCAGTGGTCACCTGATCGAGCTCGACCTTGAACACTTCGGCGGCGGTCGCGGTGTGCACGTCAAGGTTGTCGCGGAAGGCGTTCATCAGCCCTTCGTCGCGGGACAGATGGGCCATGATGCGCAGCTCGATCTGCGAATAGTCCGCCGCCACCAGCTTGTAGCCCTTCGGCGCTACGAACGCCTGGCGAATGCGCCGGCCCTCGGCGCTGCGGATCGGGATGTTCTGCAGGTTGGGGTCGCTGGACGACAGCCGTCCGGTGGACGCCACGGCCTGCTGATAACTGGTGTGGATGCGCCCGGTGCGCGGGTTGATCTGCTCCGGCAGGCGATCGGTGTAGGTGCTCTTGAGCTTGCTCAGGCTGCGGTACTGCATCAGCACCTTGGGCAGTTCGTAATCCTGCTCGGCCAGCTCGGCGAGTACCGCTTCGGCGGTCGACGCCTGGCCCTTGGCGGTCTTGCTGATGATCGGCAGGCCGAGCTTTTCATAGAGGATGGCGCCCAGCTGCTTGGGCGAGCCGAGGTTGAACTCTTCGCCGGCGACTTCAAAAGCCTGGCGCTCCAGCGCCACCAGCTTCTCGCCCAGCTCCTGGCTGTGCTCGCCGAGCAGCTTGGCATCGACCAGCGCACCGTTGCGCTCGATGCGCGCCAGCACCGGCACCAGGGGGATCTCGATATCGCGCAGCACGCTGGCCAGGCTCGGAATCTCTTCCAGGCGCGCCCACAGGTTCTGGTGCAGGCGCAGGGTCACGTCGGCATCTTCGGCGGCGTACGGGCCAGCCTGCTCCAGGGCGATCTGGTCGAAGGTCAGCTGCTTGGCGCCCTTGCCGGCGATGTCCTCGAAACGGATGGTGCTGTGGCCCAGGTACTTGAGCGACAGGCTGTCCATATCGTGGCGGGTGGCGGTGGAATCCAGCACGTAGGACTCGAGCATGGTGTCGAAGGCCACGCCCTGCACGTTGATCGGCGTAGTAGCATTGGCCAGTACGTTGATGTCGTACTTGGCGTGCTGGCCGACCTTGGCCTTGGTCGGGTCTTCGAGAATCGGCTTGAGCGCGCGTAGCACGGCGTCGCGATCCAGCTGCTGCGGCACGCCCATGTAGCTATGCGCCACCGGCACGTAAACCGCCTCGCCGGCCTTGACCGCGAAGGACAGGCCGACCAGCTGAGCCTGCTGGGCGTCGACGCTGGTGGTTTCGGTATCGAAGGCGATCAGCTCAGCCTGCTTAAGGTCCTCCAGCAGGGTGTCGAACTCGCCTTGGTCGAGGATGGTGCGGTACTCGCCGGCAACCACCGTTGGCTGCCCCTCAGCAGTGGCCGGCGTGTCAGCCGCCTGCACCGCCGGCACCTCGCCCGCGTCCGTGCTGGCAGCCGCACTGAACAGATCGCCAGCCGGTGGCGACATATCAGATCGCGCAGCCGCCTTGGCCTTGGGCGCGGCAGCCTTGTTCTGGCGCAGCAGCTCGTCGAGCCAGCCCTTGAATTCCAGCTGCTCGTAGAGCGCGGTCAGGGTCTCGATATCCGGCTCGCCGGGCATCAGTTGCGAGCAGTTCAGGTCCAGCGGCACGTCCAGCTTGATGGTTGCGAGCTGGTAGGACAGGTAGGCCATCTCGCGGTGCTCTTCGAGCTTGGCCGGCAGGGTCTTGGCACCACGAATCGGCAGGCCGGGCACCTTGTCGAGGTTGGCGTAGATCACGTCGAGGCCGCCGCCGACGCCGACCAGCAGGCCCAAGGCGGTCTTTTCGCCGACGCCCGGCACGCCGGGAATGTTGTCGATCTTGTCGCCCATCAGCGCCAGGTAATCGATGATCAGCTCGGGACCGACGCCGAACTTCTCTTTCACGCCCTCGATGTCGTAGACGCTGCCGGTCATGGTGTTGACCAGGGTGACGTGCTTGCACACCAGCTGCGCCATGTCCTTGTCGCCGGTGGAGATCACCACGTCACGGCCTTCGGCGGCGCTCTGCCGGGCCAGGGTGCCGATCACGTCGTCAGCTTCCACGCCTTCCACGCACAGCAGCGGCAGGCCCAGGCCGCGCACGCTGGCGTGCAACGGTTCGACCTGCAGGCGCAGCTCGTCGGGCATCGGCGGGCGGTTGGCCTTGTAGTCGGCGAACAGCTCGTCGCGAAAGGTGCCGCCCTTGGCGTCGAAGACCACCGCGAAGGGGCTGTCGGGGTATTGGCGGCGCAGGCTGCGCAGCATGTTCAGCACGCCCTTCACCGCACCGGTGGGCAGGCCTTTGGAGTTGGTCAGGGGCGGCAGGGCATGAAAGGCGCGGTACAGATAAGAAGAACCGTCGACCAGGACGAGGGGAGCTTGGCTCATGAGGGCAATCAACCTTTTCGGCGGGCGTGGCGCTAGAATACAAAGCACCGTTGATATCAAAGGGACAAGGTTACCATGGGACCATTCAATCGCTTGATCCTGCTTGCCGTGCTGGCAGCCGTGCCGTTCGCCGCGCAGGCCAGTGATGCGCCCTCGGCCGAGCCCGACGTAACCATCCGCCAGGACGGCGATCGCACCGTGGAGGAATACCGGGTCAACGGGTTTCTCTACGCCATCAAGGTCACCCCGAAAGGTGGCAAACCCTATTTCCTGGTACGGGCCGACGGCAGCGACGGCAACTTCGTGCGTTCCGATTCGCCGGATATGTTGATTCCGGCCTGGGAAATCTTCAGCTGGTAAGGCAGTCAATTCATGTCGGTGTTCACCCCGCTGCAACGTCCGCAACTGGAAACCTTTCTCGCGCCCTACGGGCTCGGTCGCCTGCTCGACTTCCAGGGCATCGAGGCCGGTAGCGAGAACAGCAATTTCTTCGTCAGCCTGGAACAGGGCGAGTTCGTGCTGACCCTGGTCGAGCGCGGCCCCAGCGAGGACCTGCCGTTCTTCATCGAGCTGCTCGACATCTTGCATGACGCAGGGCTACCGGTTCCGTATGCCCTGCGAACCGACAGCAACGAGGCGCTACGCACCCTGGCCGGCAAGCCGGCGCTGTTGCAACCGCGGCTGAGCGGCAGGCACATTCGCGACGTCAACGCCCAGCATTGCCATGAAGTCGGCGAGTTGCTGGCACGCATTCACCTGGCGACCCGCGACCACCCGCTGCAGCGCAAGAGCGACCGTGGCCTGGAATGGATGCTGCGCGAGGGCAAGGTGCTGGCCAGCCACCAGACGCCAGAGGCCACCGCACTGCTGGAAAGCGCCCTGGCGGAAATCGCCGCCGTGCAGGAGCAGGTGCGCAAACTGCCGCGCGCCAACCTGCACGCCGACCTGTTCCGCGACAACTGCATGTTCGAAGGCACCCATCTGAGCGGCGTGATCGACTTCTACAACGCCTGCTCGGGGCCGATGCTCTACGACCTGGCGATCACCGTGAACGACTGGTGCTCGGACGAACAAGGCCGTCTGGATGAAGGCCGCGCCCGCGCGGTGATGGGCGCCTACGCCGCGCTGCGCCCGTTCACCGCCGCCGAAGCCGAGATCTGGCCGGCCATGCTGCGCATCGCCTGCGTGCGTTTCTGGCTGTCGCGGCTGATCGCCGCCGAGGCCTTCGCCGGCCAGGACGTGCTGATCCATGATCCGGGCGAGTTCGAACGTCGCCTGGCCGCACGCCAGCAGGTCAGCCTGGCATTGCCGTTCGCGCTGTAGACGCAGAATGTGACGAAATGGTGGCGCCTTGGCCGGGCGCCATCCTTGTTCCTGCCGAACCCTTGCTCCTATGCTGCAGCTCTCTTCGTCTGCTGCGGCAGGCCTTCATCATGGGCTCGTCCTAGGTCGGGTCAGGCGCACGACCTTGCAGGGCCACCATGCGATCAGCCTCGCCCAAGCACCATCGCCGCTCCACCGTTATTTCCTGGGTACGACGTGCGCTGGGCGCGATCGCCCTGCTGGTGCTTGGCGCGGTGCTCTGGCATGCCTGGGACCATCAGGCGTTCATCGCCTGGCGTGAAGACGCCGGCGTGGTGCCCTTCTTTCTGGCCATGGCACTGCTGCCGGCGCTGGGCGTGCCGATCACGCCCTTCTTCATCGTCGCCGGCGCGACCTTCGGCACCCTTGTCGGCCTGGCCGGCAGCGCTGTAGCACTGTGCGGCAACCTGCTGTTCTGCTACTGGATCGCCCGCAGCGGCCTACGCCCGTGGCTGGCTCGCTTGCTCGAACGCACCCGCTACGACATACCGGATTTCGAGGAAGGCACAGGCGCCCTGCGTTTCGCACTGCTGGTCAAGCTGGCACCAGGCGTGCCGCTCTTTATCAAGCACTATCTGCTGGGCATGGCGAGCGTACCTTTCTGGATCTACTTCGCCGTGTCCGGGACGATCACCGGCCTCTATGCAGTGGCCTTCGTGGTGCTGGGCGAGTCGTTGCTCGAGCATGACTTGGGCAATGGCACCCTGGCGCTCGCCGGACTGGCAGCGGTGGCGCTGGCGATCTACCTGTGGCGCCGGCGTATGACGACCCGCCAGGATAGCGAATGAGCCTTTCTGGAAAGGTGCTCCTGGCAGTTTCACGCCACTGACCGGGCGCGCTTGCAGCCCGGTCAGCGCCTTTAGCCTAGAGCTTGCCCAGGCAGGCGCTGTAACCATCGGCCAGCGCCTGCAGCATGCTTTCGTAGCCTGTCGCATCAAGCGGCGCCTGGCTGCCCATGGCATCCAGCTCGGCCAGGGTGGCCGGCAGGCCGGCAGTCAGGGTTTCGGCCAGCCGCGGACGCAACGGCGGCTCGCTGAACACGCAAGTCGGCCCGACTTCCTGCAGGCGCTCGCGCATGGCCGCCACATGGCGGGCGCCTGGCTGCACTTCGTTGGCGACGCTGAATACGCCGGTGTGCTTGAGGCCGTTGGCGGCCTCGAAATAGTCGAACGCCTCGTGGAACACGAAGAACGGCTTTTCGGCCAGCGGCTTGAGTTGCGCGTGCAGGCGCGGCTCCAGGGCATCCAGGCGCTTGCCGAAGGATTCGAGATTGGCCTGGTAGCGTGCGGCGTTGGCCGGGTCGGCCTTGGCAAGATCAGCCGCCATGCGCGCGGCAATCACTCGGGCGTTGGCCGACGACAACCACAGGTGAGCGTCCAGGCTGCCAGGGCGATGGTCATGGTCGTGCTCGTCGGCGGTGGCCTGCCCAGCCTCGTGATCGTGATCGTGATCGTGATCACCGCCATGCTCTTCGCCAAAGTGGCGCAAGGTCATGCCCGGCAGGCTCTGCACGGCCACGCTGGGCTTCTCGCGGGTCGCCAGCACGCGGGGCATGAAGCTCTCCATGTCCGGGCCGACCCAGTACACCAGATCGACTTCCTGCACTCGACGCATATCCGAGGGGCGCAGCGCGTAATGATGCGGCGAGGCGCCCGGTGGCAGCAGCACGTCAGGCTCACCGACGCCGCTCTGCACTGCGGCAGCGATCAGCTGCAGGGGCTTGATGCTGGTCAGCACGCGCACCTCGGCCTGGGCGGCGCCGGCGGCAACCAGCAGGGCGAGGGAGAGGATCAGAGAAAGCGGGGAAGGCAGGCGCGGCAACATAGGCGGAGGAATCGGTCACAGGCGAAAGGGAGTAATACAATAACATCTCTTTTCACCACACGTCGAAGCGAGGCGACGGGCAAACCGGCCGATGCGTGGCATCGCGGCGCCGATGCGTAATAGAATAACGTCCTACGTTTCGAGGCCACGCCATGTACAAACCCGTCAGCGTCGTGCCACCACTGGCATCGCGCCCCCATGATCACTCCCACTGCGTCAGCCATGCGCTGGCTGAAGCCGAGGCCATCTGCGCCCGCGAGGGCCTGCGCCTGACCGCCCTGCGCAAGCGTGTGCTGGAGCTGGTGTGGGCCAGCCACAAGCCGCTGGGCGCCTACGACATTCTCGCCGTGCTCAGCGAGGAAGACGGCCGCCGCGCCGCGCCGCCCACTGTCTATCGCGCCCTGGATTTTTTACTGGAAAACGGCTTGGTGCATCGCATCGCCTCGCTCAACGCCTTCGTCGGCTGCAGCCACCCGGCCCACGCGCACCAGAGCCAGTTCCTGATCTGCCGCAGTTGCAGTGCCGCCGTGGAGCTGGAGCAGACCGCCATCAGCGAGGCCATCGTGCGCGGCGCCAAGGGCGTCGGTTTCGCGGTGGAAAACCAGACCGTGGAAGTCGTCGGTCTGTGCGCAGGCTGCCAGGGCAACAAATGAGCGACGCGCTGATACGCCTCGAGGGCGTGACCGTCGCCTTCACCGGGCAGACCGTGCTGGACAAGGTCGAGCTGACCATCCAGCCCGGCGAAATCGTCACCCTGATTGGCCCCAACGGCGCCGGCAAGACCACCCTGGTGCGCGCCGTGCTCGGCCTGCTCACTCCGGACAGCGGCATGGTGTGGCGCAAGCCCAAGCTGCGCATCGGCTATATGCCGCAGAAGCTGCACGTCGACCCGACCCTGCCGCTCAGCGTGCTGCGTTTCCTGCGCCTGGTACCGGGCGTGGATCGTGCCCGCGCCCAGGCCGCGCTGGCTGAAGTGGGCGCCAGCCAAGTGCTCGACAGCCCGCTGCAGGGCATTTCCGGTGGTGAGATGCAGCGTGTGCTGCTGGCCCGTGCGCTGCTGCGCGAACCGCAGTTGCTGGTGCTCGACGAGCCGGTGCAGGGCGTCGACGTCGCCGGCCAGGCCGAGCTGTACCGGCTGATCACCCGCCTGCGCGACCGCCATGGCTGCGGCGTGCTGATGGTTTCCCACGACCTGCACCTGGTGATGAGCACCACCGACCAGGTGGTGTGCCTGAACCGCCACGTGTGCTGCTCGGGTCATCCGGAGCAGGTCAGCTTCGACCCGGCCTTCGTCGAGCTGTTCGGCCGCGACGCCCAGAGCCTGGCCGTCTATCACCACCACCATGACCACGAACACGACCTGCACGGCGCCGTGGTCAGCGACAAACCGGGCCTGACCATCCACGGCCCGGTCCGCCCTCACATCCATGGAGACGGCTGCAAGCATGGCTGATTTTCTGCTCAACGCCCTGCTCGCCGGCCTCGCCCTGGCTCTGGTCGCCGGCCCGCTCGGTTCCTTCGTGGTGTGGCGGCGCATGGCCTATTTCGGCGACACCCTGTCCCACGCCGCCCTGCTCGGCGTGGCGCTGGGCCTGATGCTGGACGTCAACCCGACCTTCGCGGTGACCGTCGGTTGCGTGCTGCTGGCGATCCTGCTGGTGACCCTGCAGACTCGCCAGCCGCTGGCCAGCGATACCCTGCTCGGCATCCTCGCCCACAGCACCCTGTCCCTGGGCCTGGTGGTGCTGAGCTTCATGCGTGACGTGCGCATCGACTTGATGGGCTACCTGTTCGGCGACCTGCTGGCGGTGAGCCCTACGGATCTGGCCTGGATCCTCGCCGGCAGCGCCCTGGTGCTGGTGCTGCTGGTGCTGATGTGGCGCCCGCTGCTGGCGATCACCGTGCACGAGGAACTGGCGCGCGTGGAAGGCCTGCCAGTCGCCGCCATCCGCCTGGGGCTGATGCTGCTGATCGCCATCGTCATCGCCGTGGCCATGAAGATCGTCGGCGTGCTGCTGATCACCTCGCTGCTGATCATTCCCGCCGCCGCCGCCCAGCGGCACGCCCGCACGCCCGAGCAGATGGCCTTCGGTGCCAGCCTGCTGGGCATCATTGCGGTGTGTTGTGGTCTGAGCCTGTCGTGGTTCAAGGACACGCCAGCCGGGCCGTCGATCGTGGTGTCGGCCGCCAGCCTGTTCCTGCTGAGCTTTCTACTGCCGCGCCGCAAGGCCTGACCGAGCGACCGTGATGGCACATTTGGTGGCCCGCCGGCCGCCGTGTAGAATTGCGTATTTTTTGCACAAACCGAGACCCGCAGTCATGACATCGTTTCCTTTACGCTGTGTTGCCCTGGCCGCGTTGGCCCTGCTGACCGTTGGCTGCCAGAGTCACAGTCAGCAGGCCGCCGCGCCCGCACCAGCGCCAGCCACTGTGGCGGCGACGCCCAGTGCCCAGGAGCAGTTCGATGCGCACCTGGCCGCCGGCCAGCTGGCCGAGGCCGAAACCCAACTGCAGGTGCTGCAGGCGGACGGTGAGCCCGCTGCCGTGTTGCAGGCCCAGCGCCAGCTCTCCGAGGCTTACCTGAAGGAAGGCCAGAAGGCCCTGGAAGCCGGCGACCTGGACAAGGCCGCCAAATCCCTGGCCCACGCGCGCACCCTGATGCCCAAGGCGCCAGCCCTGACCACCGGTCTGGACGGCGCCATCGGCAAGGCTCGCCAGGCCGAACTGAGCGCCGTCGAGCAGGCCCGCCAGGCCGGTGAACAGGCCCAGGCCGCCCGCCAGGAGCAGCTGCGCTTGCTGCGCCAGGCCGCGGAAACCCAGGCGGCCGCCAGCCGCGCCGCCGATAACGCGCCCGCAGCGTTGCCGGCGCAGCTGATCGACCCGACGGCCAAGCGCAGCGATGTCAGCCTGGCGATGCTCGACAGCCGCGACGAGGCGGCGCTGGCAGAACGTCTGGATGCCGTGGCCGCCGACGTGGTGGCGTTCGACCGCAGCGTGCATATCCAGGTGCGCAGCCCCGAGGATCTGCGCCGCGTGACGGCGCTGCTCGAAGCACGGGTGATGAAGCTCGATCCGACCTTCAAACTTGTGCTCAGCCATGCCGTCAAACCGGTTCAGGTGCCGCGCCTGGTGCTACGTGCACAGGGCCAGTAAGGCCCCGACTGCGGCTGCCAAACCAGCCATTTAGCTATAACCATAGGCCTACAAAGATTTTTGAGGCCTAAGCAGCGCCGGGTAAACTGGCAATCATTTTTATGCTCATGCCTACCCGGCAGAACGAAGAACCCAAAAGGTTTAACGCGTGATCGACTTTCATCAGGTTCACAAGGCGTACCGCGTCAGTGGCCGCGATATTCCCGCCCTGCAACCCTGCGACCTGCACATCGAACGTGGCGAAGTGTTCGGCATCATCGGCCATTCCGGTGCCGGCAAGAGCACCCTGCTGCGCCTGATCAACCGCCTCGAGGAGCCCTCCGGCGGGCGCATCGACATCGACGGTGTGGACGTCACCGCCCTCGGCGCCGACGGCCTGCGCAAATTCCGTCAGCAAGTGGGCATGATCTTCCAGCACTTCAACCTGCTGTCTTCCAAGACCGTTGCCGCCAACGTCGGCATGCCGCTGAAACTGGCGGGCGTGCCGGCCAGGGAAATCGACCAGCGTGTTGCCGCCCTGCTCGAGCGCGTCGGCCTAAAGGATCACGCCAGCAAATACCCGGCGCAGCTCTCCGGCGGCCAGAAGCAGCGCGTCGGCATCGCCCGCGCCCTGGCCACCAGGCCGAAGATTCTGCTCTGCGACGAGGCCACCAGCGCCCTCGACCCGCAGACCACCGCCTCGGTGCTGCAACTGCTGGCCGAGATCAACCGCGAACTGGGCCTGACCATCGTGCTGATCACCCACGAGATGGACGTGATCCGCCGCGTCTGCGACCGCGTGGCGGTGATGGATGCCGGCGTGATCGTCGAACAGGGCCCGGTGGCCGAGGTGTTCCTGCACCCGCAGCACGCCACCACCAAACGCTTCGTGCAGGAAGCCGAGCACGTCGACGAGGACGACCAACGCGACGATTTCGCCCATGTGCAGGGCCGCATCCTGCGCCTGACCTTCATCGGTGAGTCCACCTATTCGCCGGTTCTCGGCCAGGTCGCCCGGGAAACCGGCATCGACTACAGCATCCTTGCCGGGCGCATCGACCGCATCAAGGACACGCCCTACGGCCAGCTGACCCTGGCGCTGACCGGCGGCGACATCGACGCCGCCCTCGCCCGCTTCGAAGCGGCTGACGTGCACCTGGAGGTCCTGCGCTGATGGAAACCTTACTGCCCAACGTCGACTGGCTGGAAATCTGGCAGGCCAGTATCGATACCCTGAACATGCTCGGCGGCTCCATGCTGTTCACCGTGCTGTTCGGTCTGCCCCTTGGAGTGCTGCTGTTCCTGACCGGCCCGCGGCAGATGTTCGAACAGAAAGGCCTGTACGCGGTGATCTCCCTGGTGGTCAACGTGCTGCGTTCGGTGCCGTTCGTGATCCTGTTGATCCTGCTGATCCCGGTCACGGTGGTGATCACCGGCACCTCCCTGGGCGTCGCCGGGGCCATTCCACCGCTGGTGGTCGGCGCCACGCCGTTCTTCGCACGCCTGGTGGAAACCGCCCTGCGCGAGGTCGACCGCGGCATCATCGAAGCGACCCAGGCGATGGGCGCCAGCACCCGGCAGATCATCTTCAACGCCCTGCTGCCCGAAGCCCTGCCGGGCATTCTGGCGGCCATCACCGTCACTGCCATCACTCTGGTGTCCTACACCGCGATGAGCGGCCTGATCGGCGGCGGCGGCCTGGGCGACCTGGCGGTGCGTTACGGCTACCAGCGTTACCAGCCGGACGTGATGTTCGTGACCGTGGCGCTACTGGTGGTGCTCGTACAGATTCTGCAAACCATCGGCGACCGCCTGGTGGTGCACTTCTCTCGTAAATAAAACAGCTGGAAGGGCCAGCGGCAGCCTGCCGCCACGCCATCTCACTTCAAGGAGTCAACGATGAAAAAACTGCTTACTGCCCTGGCTGTCGTCGCAGCCTTCTCCAGCGCCGCCCAGGCTGAAGCCCTGCGCGTCGCAGCCTCGGCCGTCCCACACGCCGAAATCCTCAATTTCGTCAAACCGGCCCTGGCCAAGGAAGGCGTGGAGCTGGACGTGAAAGTCTTCACCGACTACGTGCAGCCCAACGTGCAGGTCGCCGAGAAACGCCTGGACGCCAACTTCTTCCAGCATCAGCCGTACCTGGACGAGTTCAACAAGAGCCGTGGTACCAGCCTGGTCAGCGTCGGTGGCGTGCACGTCGAGCCGTTCGGCGCCTACTCCAGCAAGATCAAGGATCTCAAAGACCTGCCGCAAGGCGCCAACGTGGTGATCCCCAACGACGCCACCAACGGCGGCCGCGCCCTGCTGCTGCTGCAGAAGGCCGGCGTGATCACCCTGAAGGATCCGACCAACATCCTGTCCACCCCGAAGGACATCGCCGAGAACCCGAAAGGCATCAAGGTGCGTGAACTGGAAGCCGCGACCCTGCCGCGCGTACTGACCCAGGTCGACCTGGCGCTGATCAACACCAACTACGCCCTGGAAGCCAAGCTGAACCCGACCCAGGACGCCCTGGCCATCGAAGGCAGCGACTCGCCGTACGTCAACATCCTGGTGACCCGCGAAGACAACAAGGACAGCCCGGCCGTGCAGAAGCTGGTCAAGGCCCTGCACAGCGATGAAGTGAAAGCCTTCATCCTGGAAAAATACAAAGGTGCGGTGGTTCCGGCGTTCTGATCGCCGCTACGCAACCCTTGCATCCAATGCCGCGTCGCCTCCGGGCCACGCGGCATTTTCATGTCTGCAGTGCTGGTTTCTCAGAGCCTGTTAACGATCTCCCGAGCTAGAGCCATACAAGGCCTAGGCGGCCCCACAAAAACAGGCGAGGAGCGGTCGGAGTCGCGCCCGACTTTACGAGCTGTAAATGAGCATTACTCGCTTCGCTCGCCCCTTCGGGGCCGCACTAAAGTGCGTTAGCTGCAAGCGGCTTTCCGACTGGGCTGGCAATCCAGCCTGTTTTTAACGCAGTAGGGCCGACGCGTAGCAGATCGTGGACAGGTTCTCAGTCGGCGGGAATGAAGCGCAGCACCCCGGCCTGTCGCGGGCCTGCTCCGCTGGGGTCGTCCTTGGGATGGGCGATGCCATCGCTGACCGGCACTTCGTCGAAATCAAACGGGCTGATTCCTTCGAGACAAGCGACGTTGACGCCGTATTGGTGGGGATTGGAGCGACGCTGGTGGTGGGTGTAGATACCGCAGCGCGAGCAGAAGAAGTGCTCGGCACTATTGGTATTGAAGCGATAGACCGTCAGCAGCTCGGCACCCTGAAGAATCCGAAAACCGGCCAGCTCGGCGGACACTGCCACCGCGCCACGCATCCGGCAGTAGGAGCAGGTGCAACGCCGTGCGGTATGCAGACCGTCGCTCAGGGTCACGTGAAAACGCACGCCGCCGCAATGACAGGCGCCGTTGATCTCGCTGATATCCTTGTTCATCCGTCACACCTCCGCTAGGCAGAAACGCCGATCATAAATCCGATTCACCCGGCAGTGGTCTGGCCAGGCACTGCAGCAGCCAGTCCAGTGCCGGCTGTCGCTGGGCACGACGCAGGATCGCCACCAGCTCGCGGTGAAAGGTCAGCTCGCCCAACTCCAGCACGCGCAGCGTCTGCGGCCGCTGGCACCACAGGCCAGCGCGGGGAATCAGCGACACGCCCAGGCCGCATTCGACCATGCGCACGATGGCTTCCAGTTCATCCAGCTCCAGCGCTTCGCGGGGCGCCAGGCGTTGTTCGCGCAGGAAACGCTCGACCTGGCGGCCGCCGAAGGAACGCCGGTCATAGCGCACGAAGGGCTGTTCACGCAGCAGTTGCAGCGGGTCATCACCTACCATGCCGGGCGGTGCGATCAGTACGAAGGGCTCACGTGCCAGGTCGACCTGCATCAGCTCCTTGGGCAGTTCGAAGGGTGGACGGATCAGCAGCGCCAGGTCCAGCTCGCCGGCATCCACCTGGCCGAGCAGATCCAGGGATACGCCGGGCACCAGCTTCAGCTCGACCTGCGAAGCCCGGGCGCGAAAGCGCACCAGGGCCTCGGGCAGCAATCCCGTCTGTACGCTGGCAATGGCGCCGATCTTCAGCTCGCCCCGCCATTCCTCGAGCGCGGTGGGCAGCGCCATCTGCGCATACAGGCAGAGCATCTGCTCGGCCAGCGGCAAGGCGTGGCGCCCGCCAGCACTGAGCACCGCACTGCGCCCGCTGCGATCGAACAGACGCACGCCCAGGCTCTGCTCCAGCACGCGCATCTGCGCGCTGACGGCAGATTGAGTGAGGCCCACCCGCAGCCCGGCGGCCGTGAAGGTGCCGTAGCGGGCCACGGCTACGAAGGTCTTCAATTCTCGGATCATTAATCGATTTCTTTTGAGCTCGACGGTAAGGATATTCGCTTTTAATCAAAATCCTTGCATCTAGAATCGATGACACCGACCTGAGGAGCTCACACATGGCACTGTCCCCGTTTCACCTGGCCATCCCCGTCTACGACCTGGCCGCCGCCCGGCATTTCTACGGCGAGGTGTTTGGCTGCACCGAAGGCCGCAGCAGCGATCACTGGGTGGATTTCGACTTCTTCGGCCACCAGTTGGTGATCCACGAAGCCCCAAAAATGCCGCACCAGGAATCGGCCATCAGCAACCCGGTGGACGGCCACGACGTGCCGGTGCCGCACTTCGGCGTGATCCTCGACTGGCCAACCTGGGAAGCCCTGGCGCAGCGCCTGCAGGCACGCGAAACGGCCTTCGTGATCGAGCCCTATATCCGCTTCAAGGGCCAGGTCGGCGAACAGGCCACCATGTTCCTCCTCGACCCCTGCGGCAACGCCCTGGAGTTCAAGGCGTTCAAGGACATGAGCCAGCTGTTCGCCAAATAGGTTTTAGGAACTTGATGGGTTGCACCCATCCTACGGGTCGACCGCGAAACGTAGGATGGGTGAAACCCATCAGTGCTCCCTCGGTAACCCATTCTGCATCTACTCCCCCGCCGCCATCTCCACCTCCGCTGCCCATCCCCAATCCGGCGGATACACACCACGCTGCACATATGCGTGAAACGACGAATGCAGCCAATCGCTCACCCGCGCCACCAATCCATGCTTGACCGGGTTGTGATGGATGTAATCCATATGCCGCCGCCAATCATCTTCATCCCGAATGGCGTGTTCCCAAAAGCGACGCTGCCAGACGCCACGTTCGCCCTTGGCTCTCTGACTTTGGCGCAGGTCCGCAGGAAGCGGAATCTGCCGGGAGAAATCACCTTTGATGCGGCGCAACCGGTTGGAGAAATCCCTGTCGCCCTCGGGTAGGCGCATCAGCAGGTGGCAGTGTTCGGGAAGCACCACCCAGGCCTGTAGAGCGAAGGGCGCACGTTGCTGTTCCTGATGGATGCTCTGGCGCAGGGCGGCGATATGGGAGACCAGCCAGTCCTGGCGGCGATCGGCGAGAACCAAGGTGAAGAAATAGGTGCCACCTGCCTGGTAGTGGCGACGGTAGTTGGTCATCAACGTTCCCGTCCTTGGGTCGGTTTGTGTTTGCTGATGGGTTTCACCCATCCTACAAAATAGCGGCGCTATCAATATATCGCGCCCAGACTCGTCGAGATCCGTAGGATGGGTGAAACTCATCAACCACCGCCGATCATTTTCCGCCGACCAACCCAGGCAACTGCGCCGCCAGCTTGTCGATATTGATCGGCGCACGGATGAAGCCGCGCTGGGTGCCGTCCGGGCCGATGATGGCGAGGTTGCCGCTGTGGTCGACGGTGTAGTTTTCCTTGCTGGTATCGGCAGGAATGAAGGGGATGCTTACCGCGCTGGACAGCTTCTGGATGGTGTCCGGCTCGCCGTTCAGGCCCATGAAGCCGGCATTGAAGTAGCCCAGGTACTTCTTCAATTGTTCCGGCGTATCACGGGCCGGGTCGACGCTCACCAGCACGATGCGCAGGTTGTTCCAGGTCTCTTCCGGGATCTGCGTGCGCAGTTGGCGCAGTTGCGCCAGGGTCGCCGGGCATATGTCCGGGCAGAAGGTGTAGCCGAAGAACAACAGGCTCCACTGATCCTTGAGCTGGCCGGTGGAGAAGCTCTTGCCGTCCTGGTCGAGGAAATCCAGGGCAGGCACCTGGCGCGGCTGGGGCAGCATGACGATACCGGCGTCGAGCAGTGCAGCGGCGTCGTTGGACTTGCCGCGCAGCGCCTGGCTGGCGACCAGGCCGAGCACCAGGGCCACGGCAGCGATGAGGACGAATACGATGATGTGCTTGCGAGTCATGATGGCCACGATGGTCAGGGTGAAGGGTATCGCCCTGCATGATCCGATTCCCCGGCTCGGTAGCGGGGTGTACCTGGGCGGCACAGAATCGGCCATCTGGCGATGCGCAACGGGAAAAGGTACCAGATACGCAGCGCCAGGTGGCCATCGATGCCTGCGGCCAGCTGTCACGCTGACCGGGCACCTGAACTCAGGCCACCGCGCGGCGCATGCTCAGCGCACGGCCCTCAAGGCGACGGGTCAGGCCATGGCGTTCGATCAGCAGCGCACCACCCTGCTGCTCGGCGGCGCGGCCCCAGTCGTCGAGCAGCTCCATGCAGGCGTGGTCGACGTAGCTGAGCTTGTCGAGCGGCACGCGCAGGCGGGTGGTCGGCGCGATGCCTTCCAGCACGCTGGCCAGGTGCGGCACCTTGAGGAAGGTCGCCGAGCCGGTCAGGCGCAGCTCCGCCTCATCGGGGCCGATCTCGCTGAGGCTGACCTTCAGGCGCGAGGCCTTGCCGGCCAGCTTGACCAGGGTCAGGGCGAAGCCGATCAGCACGCCGGTCAGCAGGTCGACGGTGACGATGCCCAGGGCGGTGGCCGCATAGATGAATACCGGTGCGCGGCCATAGCGGCCCAGGCCGCGAATCGCCTTGATGTCGACCAGCTTGAAGCCGGTGTACACCAGCACACCGCCCAGGCAGGCGACCGGAATGCTCTGCAGCACCGCCGGCAGCAGCATGACGAAGGCCAGCAGCCAGGCACCGTGGAAGATGGTCGACATGCGGGTGCGCGCACCGGCCTGAACGTTGGCCGAGCTGCGCACGATCACGCCGGTCATCGGCAGCGCGCCGAGCACGCCGCAGAGCATGTTGCCGACGCCCTGGGCGGACAGTTCACGGTCCAGGTTGGAGCGCGGCCCGTTGTGCATGCGGTCCACCGCCGCCGCGGACAACAGGGTTTCCGCGCTGGCGATAAAGGCCAGCACCACCGCCGCCAGGATGATCTGCGGGTTGGCCAGGTTGAACAGGTCGGCCGGCTGAATCCAGTCGATGGCATCGCTCAGGTTGGCCGGCACCTCGACCCGCGCCACACCCAGGCCCAGCCACAGGCTGATGGCGGTCATCAGCGTCACGCCGATCAGCGCACCTGGCAGAAAACGCAGGCTTTGCGGGCGCAGCTTGTCCCACAGGAACATGCAGGTGATGGTGCCGAAGCCCAGCAGGGCCGCCGCCAGTGCACTGCCGCCGCCAAGGCCGGGAATGGCCTGGCTCAGGGTGGCGGGAAAGGCCATGAGGTTGTCCAGGCCGGAGGCCTGGGGCTTCACGTCGAACATGACGTGGAACTGCGAAAGCACGATGAGGATGCCGATACCGGCGAGCATGCCGTACACCACCGCCGGCGCGGTAACGCGGAACCAGCAGCCCAGGCGCAGGCGCCCGGCGACCAGTTGCAGCAGGCCGGCAAGCAGCAGGATCGGCCCGAGCATGGCGATGCCGTGGGTGCGCACCAGCTCGAACACCAGCACGGCGAGGCCTGCCGCCGGGCCGCTGACCTGCAGCGGCGAGCCGGCTATCCAGCCGACTACCAGACCGCCGATGATACCGGTGATCAGGCCCTTGGCCGGCGGCATGCCAGAGGCGATGGCGATGCCCATGCACAGCGGCAGGGCGACGAGAAACACCACGATGGATGCCAGGGCATCGCGTGGCAGAGCGGATTTGAATGAGGCGAGGGTCATGGTGCGGTCTCCTGCAGATCCGGCGCACGAAAGGTCATGACGATGAGCCACGGCTCACCATCAGCAGGTGTAAGGCAGTCAGAACCCAAGGGGCTTGTTGCCTGAGGGCAGGCAACAAGCCAGAACGGCTGTCGATTGTGGGCGGTTAATCCGCGGGTCGATTCATGGCCACCGGGTGACGTCCTGTCGTTAGCGTTACGAGGCCAGGTAACGGGCTCGCGGGCTGGCATTGGGGGTGGTTTCACCATCGAGGGGCAGGAACTCGCCACGCTCGGCGTCATACGCCTTGATGGTGCAGTTCTCGATGTCGTAGACCCAGCCATGGATGAACAGCTGGCCGGCGGCCAGACGTGCGGCGACGGAGGGGTGGGTGCGCAGGTGATCGAGCTGGGCGACCACGTTTTCTTCGGTCAGCACGCCAAGCTCCTGGTGTTCGGCGCAGCTGCAGCTCTGCTGGGTGACGGTCTTGGCGACCTCGGCATGGCGCAGCCAGGCCTTGACGGTCGGCATGCGTTCGATGCTCTGCGGGTTGAGTACCGCCTTCATGGCGCCGCAATCGGAGTGGCCGCAGATGATGATGTGCTGCACGCCCAGGCCCATCACCGCGTATTCGATGGCAGTGGAAACGCCGCCGTTCATCTGGCCGTAGGGCGGCACCACGTTGCCGACGTTACGGGTCACGAACAACGAGCCGGGGTCGCTCTGGGTGATCAGTTCGGGGACGATGCGCGAATCGGCGCAGGTGATGAACATGGCCCGGGGGCTCTGCTGGCGGGCCAGCTTGCTGAACAGCTCGCGCTGCTCGGGGAAGACATCGCTACGAAAACGCTGGAAGCCATCAAGCAGGGTTTGCAGGGCCTCATCTGCGCTCTGCTTGCCGGCTGCGGTGGGTGTGGCGGATCGGATGGAACGAATGCGCTCGCTCATGGTGCCTCCTGGTTTCAGTCGTGATATTGACTTGCCATCTGATGGCAGTTTGCTTAGTGACTATTCAGTCACATCGCAGACGAACTTACCCATGAAGGCTTAAACCAACCTTAATCGCAAGAAATCCGCCTAATATCGGCGGTGCTTTTGTAACCGCATGCCACCATGCGTGGATAAACGCGATGGTTTACCCAGCCGCTCTAACATGGGCCTGATAGCGACCATTCAAAAACGCGCAGATGTCTTTTCCGTGACAGCCCGGCGCCTTTGATCGAGAAACAAGGGTGTGGGTAGGAGAGCAAGACGAACCCTATCCCGCACAAACCTGCTGTGCGGGATAGGGCTGCATGGCAGGATCAGCCGCGGTGGCGACCGCGGAAGAAGTCGATCAGGCCTTGAGTGGAACCGTCCTCGGCCTTCGGCTCGTCGCTGCCGACCATGCGCGAATAGACGCCCTTGCCCAGCTCCTTGCCCAGCTCCACACCCCATTGGTCGAAGGCGTTATTGCCCCAGATGACGCTCTGCACGAACACCTTGTGCTCGTACATGGCGATCAGCGCGCCGAGGCGACGCGGGCTGACGCGCTCCATCACCAGGGTGTTGCTCGGCCGGTTACCGGGGATCACCTTGTGCGGCGCCAGGCGCTGCACGTCTTCCTCGCTCATGCCCTTGGCGCGCAACTCGGCCTCGGCCTCTTCACGAGACTTGCCAAGCATAAGCGCCTGGCTCTGCGACAGGCAGTTGGCGTACAGCCACTGGTGGTGATCGGCGACCGGGTTGTAGCTGCTCACCGGCACGATGAAATCCGCCGGAATCAGTTGGGTGCCCTGGTGCAGCAACTGGTGGTAGGCGTGCTGGCCGTTACAGCCCACACCGCCCCAGATCACAGGGCCAGTGGCGACGCTGACCGGCTGACCATCACCGCGCACGCTCTTGCCGTTGGACTCCATGTCCAGCTGCTGCAGGTGCTTGGTGATGTTACGCAGGTAGTGGTCGTACGGCAGGATGGCATGGCTCTGGGCATTCCAGAAATTGCCGTACCAGACGCCGAGGAGCGCCAGCAACACCGGCATGTTTTCCTCGAATGGCGCGGTCTTGAAGTGCTCGTCCATGCGATAGGCGCCGGACAGCAGCTCCTTGAAGTTGGACATACCAATGGACAGCGCGATGGGCAACCCAATGGCCGACCACAGCGAGTAACGGCCGCCGACCCAGTCCCACATCGGGAAGATGTTCTCTTCGCGAATGCCGAAACCCACCGCCGCTTCACGGTTGCTCGACACGGCGATGAAGTGCCGATACAGCTCGGCTTCGGAACCGCCCTGGGCCAAGTACCAGCCGCGGGCCGCCTGGGCATTCTTCAGGGTTTCCAAGGTGCCGAAGGACTTCGACGAAACGATGAACAGGGTGGTCTCGGCGCGCAGCTTGGCGGCCAGCTCATGGAATTCGCTGCCATCGATATTGGCCAGGTAATGGCAGCGCACGCCGCGCTGGGCGAACGGCAACAGCGCTTCGGAAACCAACTGCGGGCCGAGGAAGGAACCACCAATACCGATGTTCACCACGTCGGTGATCGGCTTCTCGGTGTAGCCGCGCCACAGGCCGTCGTGGATGCGACCGACCAGCTCGGTCATCTGCTGCAGCACGCGCTGCACCTCGGGGATGATATCGACGCCGTCAACTTCCACCTTGTCGCCCAGCGGGCGGCGCAGCGCGGTGTGCAGGGCCGGGCGCTTTTCGGTGTTGTTCAGCAGCTCTCCTTCGAACAGCGCGCGAATGGCCTTTTCCAGCCCGACTTCACGTGCCAGGTTGACCAGCAGCTCGCGGGTTTCGGTGTTGATCAGGTTCTTCGAGTAATCCAGGAACAGCCCGCAGCCGCTCAGGCTGAAGGTGTCGAAACGCTTCGGGTCGGCGGCGAAGGCCTGGCGCATGCTGAAGTCGGCAAGACGCGCACGGTGGGCGACCAGGGCCTGCCAGCTCGGCAGTTGGGTGACATCCATCGATGAAGAAAGGTACGGCATGAAGACTCCTTGGTTCGGGCCAGCCTCCCGGCCCTGCGAATTCGATTACATGCCGAGGGACGCGTGCGTTGGCAAGTACGGCGTTGAAAATTGCCTACTACGCCTCGCGCCCCTGAACGGCCTTTACTGCGCCAGCTCATGCCGATACGGCAGTTGCGGGCCAACCCGTGAGCAGGTCAGCGCCGCCGCCTGCACGGCGAAATCGAGCATCGCCGAGAGCGCTTCGCGCGACAAGCCGGCCACGCCAGCCGGGCTGTCCAGCCCATGCTGCACCAGGTAGGCGATGATCGCCGCCTGAAAGGTGTCGCCGGCGCCCACGGTGTCACGGGTGACCACCTGGCGTGCCGGTAACGACCAGTGCCCATGCTGCCGGCTGAACACGCTCGCACCCTCGCTGCCGCGGGTCAGGAACACCACCTGGCAACGCTGGGCCAACCAGCGCTCGATGCTCGTCGACTTTGAGACACCGGGATACAGCAGCTCCAGGTCCTCCTCGCTGACCTTGATCAGATGCGCGTGGGCGGCAAAAGATTCAATTCGCTGCCGCCAGCGCTCGATATCGGGTGCCGGATTGAGACGCACGTTGGGGTCCAGGCTGATCAGCCGCCGCCCGCTCTCGCGCTCCACCAGCGCCAGCAGGGTGTCGCCAACCGGCGGCACCACCAGGGAATAGGAGCCGACGTGCAGGCCGCTGACGGCTTCGTTGAGCACCGGCAGATGCGCGGCCAGCACCTGACGATCAGCGCAGCCCTCGCCGCGGAACATGTACTGCGGCGAGCCCTGGGCATCCAGCGCGACCATGGCCATGGTGGTCGGCGCGTCGCTGGCGATCAGGTAACGATCACTGACGCCCTCCTCGCTCAGCACCTGGCGCAGGCGCTGGCCGAGGTAGTCGCTGGAGATGCCGCCCAGCAGCGCCGAGTCGACGCCAAGGCGGCGCAGGCCGACCGCCACGTTGAACGGCGAGCCGCCGGCCAGGGCCTTGAAATTCAGCTCGCTGCTGCGCTCGCCGGGGTTGCAGAAGAAATCGAACAGGGCTTCGCCGCATACCAGGTACATGGGATCTCCGCGTCACGGAAAGGCGCCTTCGCGCAGGGAAAAAGCCGGCGAATGTATCGCCGGCGTGGATTATTGCAGCGCGCGCACCTGCTCGCGATAGCGCTGGTAGACGCCCTCGTAGGCACGGCTGCGCAGCTCGTCGGGCTCGGCGCTGCGAGCGTCATCGAGGCTCACGCAGCGCTCGCAAAGGCTTTGCAGGCCCAACGCCTCGCCGTGTTGATGGCTCACGCACCAGGCCGCCTGGATCGCCGCACCGAGCGCCGCGGCCTCGGTGTGCTGCGGGCAGGCCACCGGCGCGCCCATGATGTCGGCGACGATCTGCCGCCAGGTCGCACTTTTCGCGCCGCCACCGATCAGGCGGATGCTGTCGCTGCGAATGCCGCTGTCCTTGAGCAGATCGAGGCCGTAGCGCAGGCCGAAGGTGGTGCCTTCCACCACCGCGCGGCAGAGGTTGGCGCGGGTCAGGTTGTCGCTCGTGAGGCCGTGCAGGCTGGCGGTGGCCAGCGGCAGCGCCGGCACCCGCTCGCCATTGAGGAACGGCAGCATCAGCACGCCTCCGGCGCCGATGGGCGCCTCGCCGACCAGGGCGCCGAAGGTTTCCACATCCAGCCCCAGCAGGTCGCGGATCACGCCGCTGGCGTTGGTCAGGTTCATGGTGCAGATCAGCGGCAGCCAGCCGCCGGAGGACGAGCAGAAGGTCGCCACCTGCGGGTGTGGGCTGACGCGCGGCTGATCGGCGTAGGCGTACACCGTGCCCGAGGTGCCGAGGCTCATGGTGATGGCGCCCGGGGCGATATTGCCGGTGCCGATGGCGCCCATCATGTTGTCGCCACCGCCGCTGGCGACCAGCGCCCAGGGGTTGAGGCCCAGGCACTCGGCGATTTCCGGGCGAATCGAACCGACGCACCGGTCGGACTCGATCAGCTCAGGCAGCGCCCGCACCAGGGCGCCCTCCGGGTCGATCAGCTCCAGCAGCTCGGTGTCCCAGGTGCGCGTACGCACGTTGAAATAACCGCTGCCGGAGGCATCGCCGTACTCGGCGCAGGCGCGCCCGGTCAGCCAGTAGTTGAGGTAGTCGTGGGGCAACAGGATGTGGGCGATACGGCCAAACACCTCAGGGTGATGGTCACGGGTCCATAGCAGTTTCGACACCGTGTAGCCCGGTGCGATGGCCACGCCCAGGCGTTCCAGCGAGCCGCTGTCACCGCCGAGAAAATCCAGCAGGTGGGCGTTTTCGACAGTCGATTCGGTGTCGCACCAGAGCTTGGCCGGGCGCAGCACCTCACCCTTGGCATCGAGCAGCACCAGGCCGTGCTGCTGGCCGGACACGCCGATACCGAGAATCTCGCTGCCCGCCACCCCGGCCTGCTGCAGGGCCTGGGCGGTGGCCTGCTCGAAGGCCAGCAGCCAGTCGGCAGGGTCCTGCTCGCGGCGGCCATTGGCGCCGCTGATCAGCCGGTGCGCCGCACTGCCCTCGCCGAGCACCTTGCCGCTGTGGATATCCAGAATCAGCGCTTTGGTGCCCTGGGTGCCGCAATCGATGCCGAGGTACATGGCTCAGTCACCCAGCAAGGTCTGCAGGGTGCGCGTCACGCCCAGCTTGCGCAGGCTGTCGTAGCACAGTTCGAAGGCGGTGACGAAGGCCGCGGACTGCGGAATGGCGGTGCCGAAGATCACCTCGACGCCCAGCACCCGCTCGCGCACCCGGTCATCGTCGGCCACCAGCGCCTGGCAGAACTCAGCGCGCGGGTCGGGGATGCGGTAGGTGGTGCCGGTTTCGTCGACGCCCTTGAGATACAGCGCCCAGGCCGCGACCACCAGGGCCGCGCGCTCCAGCGGCCGGCCATCTTCGATCAGCCGGTTGATGGTCGGCACGATGAACTTGGGAAACTTCGACGAGCCGTCCGAGCAGACGCGCTCGAGCTGATCGGCGATGGCCTGGTTGGAGAAGCGCTCGATCAGGGTGTCCTTGTAGTCGTCCAGGTCGATGCCCGGTACTGGCGCCAGCTGCGGGGTCACGTCCAGGTCCATGAAGGTGCGCACGTAACGGCGGAACAAGGGGTCGTTCATGGTTTCGTGAACGTAGCGGTAGCCCTTGAGAAAGCCCAGGTAGGTCAGCGCCAGGTGGCTGCCGTTGAGCAGCTTGATCTTCATTTCCTCGTAGGGCGTGACGTCGTCGGTGAACTGCACGCCGACCTTTTCCCAGGCCGGCCGGCCATTGACGAACTTGTCTTCCAGCACCCACTGCAGGAACGGCTCGCAGACCACCGGCCAGGCGTCGGCGACACAATGGCGCTCGGCCAGCTGGGCGCGGTGAGCATCGCTGGTCATTGGCGTGATGCGGTCGACCATGGCATTGGGAAAGCTCACGTGGCTGTCGATCCAGCCGGCCAGCTCATGATCGGCCAGATGGGCGAAGGCCAGCAGCGCCTTGCGGGTCACCGCGCCGTTGTGCGGCAGGTTATCGCAGGACATCAGGGTGAACGCCGGGGTGCCGGCGGCGCGGCGTTTGGCCAGGGCCGCGCAGAGGAAGCCGAACACGCTGCGCGGCGCCTCCGGGTGCGCCAGGTCGTGCTGGATGTCCGGCAGGTGGGCCATGAACTCACCGGTGCTGTCGTCTATGCAGTAGCCGCCTTCGGTGATGGTCAACGAGACGATGCGAATCGCCGGGTCGGCCAGTTTGTCGATCAGCGCGGCGGGCGAGTCCTCGGCCAGCAGCATGCCGTTGATGGCACCGACCACGCGTACTTCGAGGCCCGGCTCGTCGCCCAGCACGAACATCGTGTAGAGGTGATCCTGCTCGGCCAGGGCCTGCTGCATGGCGCGGTCTTCGCGACGCAGGCCGACGCCGCAGATGCCCCACTCGCGGGCTTCGCCGCGGTTGAGCAGGGCTTCGGTGTAGATCGCCTGGTGGGCGCGGTGGAAGCCGCCGACGCCGATATGGGCGATGCCCTGGCGCACGTCGGCCGGGTCGTAGGCTGGCACGTCGATTTCGGGGGCCAGTGCGGAGAGGTTCTTGCGATTGAGTTTCATGGGGCGATTCCTGCGCGTCAGGCGGCCTGGCCGGCCTGGATGCGTTTGTCGATGGCCAGGCCATCGGCGTTGAAGACGTGGCAGTGGGCCGGGTCGAAATCCAGCGCCAGGGCTTCGCCGTAAGCCGGCGAGAAGTCGCCGCGCACCCGCACGGTGAGGTCTTCCTCGCCGACGCGCACGTGGCAGAAGGTGTCGCTGCCCAGGCGTTCGCTGACGTCGGCGGTGGCCTGCAGGCGGCCCTGCCCGGCCGGCACCACGTTGAGGTGCTCGGGGCGGATGCCGAGGGTGATCTGGTCACCGTTGCGCAGGCCGGTGGCAGCCAGCGGCAGGTCCAGCGCGGCGCCGCAGCTCAGGCGCAACTGGCAGCGGCCGCCGTCGACGCCTTCCACCTGGCCACGCAGGAAACCCATCTTCGGCGTGCCGAGAAAGCCGGCGACGAACAGGTTCACCGGGTGGTTGTAGAGCTCCAGCGGCGAGCCGACCTGCTCGACGCGGCCGCCGTTGAGCACCACCACCTTGTCGGCCAGGGTCATGGCCTCGACCTGGTCGTGGGTCACGTAGATCATCGTCGCCTTGAGCTCCTTGTGCAGGCGCGCCAGCTCCAGGCGGGTCTGCACGCGCAGGGCGGCATCGAGGTTGGACAGCGGCTCGTCGAACAGAAAGATCTTCGGGTTGCGCACGATGGCGCGGCCGATGGCCACACGCTGGCGCTGGCCGCCGGAGAGCTGCTTGGGTTTGCGATCGAGCAGCGCGCCCAACTCGAGGATGCGCGCGGCGTTGGCGACCTTCTCCTCGACCTCCTGCTTGCCGACCCGGGCCAGGTCGAGGGCGAAGGACAGGTTCTTGCGCACCGTCATGTGCGGGTACAGGGCGTAGGTCTGGAACACCATCGCCAGGTCGCGCTTGGCCGGCGCGGTGTCGGTGATGTCGGCGCCATCGAGGGTGATGGTGCCGCTGGAGACTTCCTCCAGCCCGGCGATCAGGCGCAGCAGCGTGGACTTGCCGCAGCCGGACGGGCCGACGAACACCACGAACTCACGGTTCTCGATATCCAGGTCGATGCCCTTGATGATCGCCGTGCCGTCGAAGCCTTTTTTCAGGTTGCGGATTTTCAAATCAGCCATGACGTAAACCTCTTATTTGACGGCGCCGAACGACAGACCACGCACTAGCTGCTTCTGGCTGATCCAGCCGAAGATCAGGATGGGCGCGCAGGCGAGAGTCGAAACGGCGGAAAGCTTGGCCCAGAACAGGCCTTCGGGGCTGGAATAGGAGGCCACCAGCGCGGTCAGCGGCGCGGCGGCGGAGCTGGTCAGGTTGAGCGACCAGAACGCCTCGTTCCAGCACAGGATCAGCGACAGCAGCATGGTCGAGGCCAGGCCGCCGCGGGCGATGGGTAGCAGCACGCGAGCGATCTCCTGCCAGGTGGTGGCACCATCGAGCCGCGCCGCTTCGAGGATCTCGCCGGGAATGTCCTTGAAGTAGGTGTACACCATCCACACCACGATCGGCAGGTTGATCAGGGTGTAGATGACGATGAGCGCGATGCGCGAATCGAGCAGGCCGAACTGCTTGGCCAGCAGGTAGATCGGCACCAGCACGCCCACCGGCGGCAGCATCTTGGTCGACAGCATCCACAGCAGCGTGCCCTTGGTGCGTTTGGTCTCGAAGAACGCCATCGAGTAGGCCGCCGGCACCGCGATGAGCATGCACAGCAGGGTCGCGGCGAAGGAGATCAGCACCGAATTCCAGGCGTAGGCGAAGTAGTCGCTGCGCTCGTTGATGTGCAGGTAGTTCTCCAGGGTCGGGGTGAAGATGAACTGCGGTGGCGTGGCGAAGGCATCCAGCTCGGTCTTCAGGCTGGTCAGCACCATCCAGAAGATCGGGAAGAAGATCAGCGCGGCCACGGCCCAGGCCAGCGTACCGACCAGCACGCTCTGCAGGCGACGGGATTGTTTTAGCGTCAGCATGCTCTGCTCCTACTGCCGGTCGGTCAGGTTCTTGCCGATCATGCGGATCAGCACGATGGCGGCAATGTTGGCGATGACCACAGCGATCAGCCCGCCGGCGGAGGCCATGCCCACGTCGAACTGCAGCAGCGCCTGGGTGTAGATCAGGTAGGCCAGGTTGGTCGATTCATAACCGGGGCCGCCGCTGGTGGTGGTGTAGATCTCGGCGAATACCGAAAGCAGGAAGATGGTCTCGATCATCACCACCACGGCGATCGGCCGTGCCAGGTGCGGCAGGGTCAGGTGCCAGAAGATGGCCAGCGGGCCGGCACCGTCGAGGCGCGCGGCCTCCTTCTGCTCCTGATCCAGCGACTGCATGGCGGTCATCAGGATGAGAATGGCGAACGGCAGCCACTGCCACGACACGATGAGAATGATCGAGAACAGCGGGTGGTGCGCCAGCCAGTCCACCGGCTGGGCGCCGAAGAACTGCCAGACGGCGGCGAGAATCCCCGAAACCGGATGGAAGATCAGGTTCTTCCAGAGCAGCGCGCTGACCGTCGGCATGATGAAGAACGGCGAGATCAGCAGCACCCGCACGATGCCGCGGCCAAAGAACTCGCTGGCCTCCAGCAGGGCGGAGATCAGCACGCCGAACACCACGCTGATCAACAACACGCTGCCGACCAGCAACAGGGTGTTGCCGGCGCCGGACAGGAAGGCGGCGTCGGTGACGAAGTATTCGAAGTTTTCCAGGCCGACGAAATCGTTCTCGCCGGGGTACAACAGGTTGTAGCGGATCAGCGAGAAGTAGATGGTCATGCCCAGGGGCACGATCATCCAGATCAGCAGCAGAACCACCGAAGGGCTGACCAGGAACCAGCCGGGCGCCAGGCGCTTGCGCCGCGTGGCGACGGCTTCGCCAGCCGCTGGCGAGCGGGAGTCGAGGGTTGTGTTATCCATGGGGGCTCCGCAATGAGCGGTTAGGTATTGATCGTTCCCACGCTCCGCGTGGGAACGCCGCCTTTGGCGCTCCGCGCCGCGTAACACCGGGTCAGCGGACGCGGAGCGTCCCGACATACGTTCCCACGCCGACGTTTCGACGCCTCGACGTGGGAACGATCACGGTGCCGTTACTTCGGATACCCGGCGCGTTTCATTTCCCGCTCGGTGCTCTGCTGCGCGGCCTGCAGCGCCTGCTCGGGCTGCATCTGCCCGGTCAGGGCGGCGGCGAACAGCTTGCCGACGGCGGTTCCAATGGCCTGGAACTCGGGAATGGTCACCAGCTGGATGCCCACGTACGGCACCGGCTTGGCGCTCGGGTCGGCCGGGTTGGCCTTCTTCAGCGAATCTAGGGTCACCTTGGCGAACGGCGCGGCCTTCATGTAGGCATCGCTGTAGGTCGAGGCGCGGGTGCCTGGCGGCACGTTGGCGACGCCATCCTTCTCGGCGACCAGCTCGGCGTAGGCCTTGGAGGTAGCCCAGGCGCTGAAGGTCTTGGCGGCATCCTTGGACTTGGAACTGGTGGGGATCGCCAGCGCCCAGGAGTACAGCCACGAGGCGCCCTTGTCGGTGACCTGGGTCGGCGCGAAGGTGAAGCCCACCGAGTCGGCAACCTTGCTCTGCGACTTGTCGGTAACGAACGAGCCGGCCACGCTGGCATCGACCCACATGGCGCACTTGCCGCTGTTGAACAGCGCCAGGTTCTCGTTGAAGCCGTTGCTCGAGGCGCCCGGCGGGCCGTATTTCTTCATGGTGTCGACGTAGAAGTTCAGCGCGTTCTTCCACTCGCTGCCGGTGAATTCCGGCTTCCACTGTTCATCGAACCAGCGCGCACCGTAGGCGTTGGCCACGGTGGTGATCAGCGCCATGTTCTCGCCCCAGCCGGCCTTGCCACGCAGGCAGATGCCGTACTGGCCCTTGTCCGGCTGGTGCAGCTTGCCGGCGAACTCGGCCATCTGCTCCCAGGTCGGCTGCTCGGGCATCTTCAGCCCGGCCTGTTCGAACAGGTCGGTGCGGTAATAGGTGATCGAGGCTTCGGCGTAGAACGGCAGTGCGTAGAGCTGGCCGTTGGCCGACAGGCCTTCGCGCACGGAGGGGAACACATCGTCGAGGGCGTAATCGGCAGGCAGATCCTTCATCGGCTCCAGCCAGCCCTTCTCGCCCCACAGCGCCGCTTCGTACATGCCGATGGTCAGCACGTCGAACTGGCCGCCCTGGGTGGCGATGTCAGTGGTCAGGCGCTGGCGCAGCACGTTCTCTTCGAGTACCACCCACTTGAGCTTGATGTCCGGGTGCTGTTCTTCGAAGGTCTTGGCCAGGCGCTGCATGCGAATCATGTCGCTGTTGTTGACCGTGGCGATGGTCACGGTCTCGGCAGCCTGGGCGCCGACGGTCAGGGAAAGGCATGAAGCGGCTACGAATACTTTGAGCGTATGGTTCATGGTCTTGAACTCCTCTCCCTGGCCCGGTGAGCCTCGGGAGACGTTATTGTTTTTGTGGGCCGACCCGGATTACACCCCTAGCGCCGAACGCGAACAACGCCTCGACTGCACTTTGACCGATACTTTTTTGCACTGAGAGTGGAGCAAGCTGGCCAGCAGAAAAAGCCAGGAGCAGCCTCAAAAACGCTGCTTCTGGCTGTTTTCCCGTAGATAGGCGTGAAGGATTCAGTACAGGTTTTGCGCAGTAAAGCGCTGGGTGACCAACCGTCGGTAGCCGCTGGGTGTCATGCCCTTGAGCTGCTGGAAGCGTCGGTTGAAGTTGGAAATATTGTTGAAGCCGGACTCGAAACACACCTCGGTCACCGGCTTGTCGCTCTGGGTCAGCAGC
The DNA here is from genome assembly GCF_007993955.1 of Pseudomonas sp. AG1028. Lineage (NCBI taxonomy): Bacteria > Pseudomonadati > Pseudomonadota > Gammaproteobacteria > Pseudomonadales > Pseudomonadaceae > Pseudomonas > Pseudomonas sp. AG1028. Next base: position 342,061 of record NZ_VIVP01000005.1, on the reverse strand, counting down.
TCGCAGGACTTGCTCACCCGCAGGCGATTGACGAACTCGACGAAGCCGCGCCCGGTGGCCTGCTTGAAGAAGCGCGAGAAGTAGGTGGGCGTCATCCCGAGGTACTCGGCCACTTCCTCCTGGCTCAATTCCTGGGCATAGCGCTGGAAGATGTAGTCGACGGCGCGGTTGATGCGGTCGACATGGTGTTCGTCGGCCAGCTGCGCAGCGGTGCGATCGGACAGCAACTGGTAATCGTCGCAGGCGGCGAGCAGCTCCATGAGAATGAAGAAGTTACCCAACCGGGTCATACCCTGGGAATCGGCGATGCGCTGCAGCAACTGGCGCGCCTCGCCGATGGTGTGCGGGCAACGGAACTCGATACCATACTGGGCGCGGGCCAACAGCGGCTGCAGGTCCTTGAGCTCGGCGAACACCGCGGTGCCGCTTTCCAGCACCTCGTCGGTGAAGTTGACCAGCATGTCGCGCTCGGCCACCGCTTCGCCCGGCGCCATCTGGCTGATCCAGTTGTGCGGCAGGTTGGGGCCGGTGAGAAACAGGGTGTCGGGAGAGAAATTGCCGATGTAGTCGCCGATAAAAACCTTGCCGGCGCTGGCGACGATCAGGTGCAGCTCGTATTCCTTGTGGAAATGCCAGCGCACCAGCGGGCTGGGAAAGCCGTGCTGGCGATAGATCAGCGAATGACCTTCGTGGTCATCCATCAGCTCATAGGACGGGTCGAGCGTTCTCTGCGATCGGGACATGGCGGGCCGGCATCGTCTTGTTCTTGTCGGTGATTGCCGGTGGCCGCGCTCGTCGCGCAACCCACCGACCGACTAAAGACCCTAGCACAACCCGTCGGGTTCGCTTGTTCGACTCGGATTGTAGGATGGGTCGGGCCGCGTAGGTAAAACCCATCAATGCGGTGATGGGTTTCACCCATCCTACGGATCTACATTCTGTGGGAGCGGGCCATGCGCGCGAATCGCGGGCATGGCCCGCTCCCACAGGCGTAAGGTGGACGACGCGTCACCTACGCGGCTCGCACTATCCTACGAGCCCTCAGCCCTGTGGATAACGCGCGCGCGGCGTGGCCATCGGCAGTGGGCCGTCGCCGATCTGGCGGAACTCGCCGGTTTCGGCATCGTAGGCTTTGATCTCGCTGCTTTCGATGTCGTACACCCAGCCATGGATGAACAACTGGCCGGCCGCCAGGCGCGAGGCCACCGAGGGATGGGTGCGCAGGTGGTCGAGCTGGGCCACCACGTTTTCCTCGGTGAGCACGCCCAGGGTGGTGTGGTCAGCGCAGCCGCAGTTGTCGGCCACCACGGTCTTGGCGACTTCAGCGTGGCGCAGCCAGGCCTTTACCGTGGGCATGCGCTCCAGGGTTGCCGGATCGAGTACAGCTTTCATCGCGCCGCAGTCGGAGTGGCCGCAGACGATGATGTGCTGCACGCCCAGGGCGGCGACCGCGTATTCGATGGCGGTGGACACGCCGCCGTTCATCTGGCCATAGGGTGGCACCACGTTGCCGACGTTGCGGGTCACGAACAGGTCGCCCGGCTCGCTCTGGGTGATCAGCTCGGGGACGATGCGCGAGTCGGCGCAGGTGATGAACATGGCGCGCGGCGACTGGGCATGGGCCAGCTTCTTGAAGAGCGCCTGCTGCTGCGGGAATACATCCTGACGAAAACGCAGGAAGCCATCGACCAGATGATCCAGCGCCTCGGCGGCCGATGCGGCGTTCTTTTCGGATTTGCTATCAGCAGGACGACGATTACCAGGCATAGCATTACCTCGCTTACGGATGGGGGACGGCGCGTGCGACAGCGCACAGCTTCCCAGCCGGCAGGATCACCGGCAAGGGATTGGGGCATTTGACTGTGGCAAAACCCTTCAGGACACGTCGGCGCGATAAATCGTCGCGCGACCGGGGATATCGACCGTGTTTTCGCTGGGTCGTGCGCCGCGCTGACGAGCCATGACACGGCCAATAGCCAACCTGGGTATCGCTACGCTCAACGCCAGGCTACAGAACCCGTAGCCCGGGTCGAGCGCAGCGACACCCGGGAACAGGCGCCTCGGGCTGCCCTCAGAACAAGCCCATCTGCTGCCCTGGCGGCGCGAACTGCGAGCAATCCAGTACGCCGCGCTTGCTGCCATCGTACCCATAACGGCGGCGCGCCAGGCGAAAGCGCTGGGCCAGCAGCTCGGCGAAGTGCCCCTCCCCCTTCATTCGCGCGCCAAAGCGGCTGTCGTAGTTCTGCCCGCCGCGGGATTGGCGGATCAGGCTCATCACGTGTTCGGCGCGGTCGGGGAAATGGGTCTGCAGCCATTGCTCGAACAAATCGGCGATCTCCAGGGGCAAGCGCAGCAGCACGTAACCGGCGGAACTCGCGCCAGCATCGCGGCCGGCTTCGAGCAGGCGCTCGAGCTCCATGTCGTTGATCATCGGGATCATCGGCGCAGCCATCAGGCCGACCGGCACGCCGTGCTCGTGCAGGGCCTTCATCGCACGCAGACGCGCCTTGGGCGCTGCGGTGCGCGGCTCCATGATGCGCTTGAGCTCGTCGTCCAGGGTGGTGACGCTGAACGCCACGCTGACCAGATTACGGCTGGCCAGCTCTTCGAGCAGATCCAGGTCGCGCAGGATCAGCGCGCTCTTGGTGATGATGCTCACCGGGTGGCGATAGCGCAGCAGGATCTCCAGAGCCTGGCGGGTCAGCTGGTGCTCGCGCTCGATGGGCTGATAGCCGTCGGTATTGATGCCCAGGGCGATGGGCGCCGGCACGTAGCCCGGCTTGCTGAGCTGCTTTTCTAGGCGCTCGGCCAGATTGGTCTTGGCGATCAGCTTGGTCTCGAAGTCAATGCCCGGCGACAGGTCCCAATAAGCGTGGCTGGGCCGGGCGAAGCAGTAGATGCAACCGTGCTCGCAGCCGCGATAGGGGTTCACCGAGCGGTCGAAGCCCACGTCCGGCGAGCTGTTGCGGCTGATCACCGTCTTAGCCTTTTCATGACGGACTTCGGTGACGAAGGTCAGCGGCGTCTGTTCCTGATACCAGCCGTCGTCCTCGGCCTCGCTGGTGGTGGGCGCGAAGCGATTGTGCGGCTTGCTGGCGGTGCCGCGCCCGCGGACGAAATCAGACATGGGAGACCTCACGAATGCTGTATTTACATACAGTAATTGAGCACGGAAAGTTTTCCCAGCACGCCCGATCAATGGCCGCCGGCACCTCGACCTGAACGGTGCGCGGAAAAGTCGCACACATCTGGTTACATGACGTTAAAATAGTTGTTTTGCTAACTATCAGAAGACTCATCAATGAACCTTTCGCGTCGCCAATTGCTGGGTACGCTGCTGGTCTCGGGCGGCTGTGCGGCGTTCGCCGGCTTGCCCGCCTGGGCCCTGTCGGCCGAGAGCCCCGCGCCTTATACGCGCTTCATGCGCCTCTCCACGCTGCTGATCAACCACCAGCTCAGCGCCGCGGTCGGCATGCGCATCGCCGACGCCGCGCAGCAAAAGTACCCGCAGCTGACCGACATGATGAACCGCATCATCGCCATCGCCGAGCAGCGCCAGGCCCGCACCGTGGAAGATTTCTTCGCCGATGTTCCCGAAGGCGAACTGCGCGAGCTGGCGTACTGGGTGATCTTCGCCTGGTACAGCGGCGTGTCCTCGCCCGCGGCGGACGCCCAGCTGTTCACCTATGAAGAAGCACTGACCTTCAAGACCACCGCCGATGTGGTTGCCATCCCGTCCTACGGGCTGAGCGCGCCCAATGGCTGGAGCCAGGTCACCGTCGCCCTGAGCCCGCTGCCCCGTTTCTGATCCCCTCGAAGAATTCCAGAAAATGAAAAGCCTGAACAGCGCCGACGTCGTGATCGTCGGCACCGGCGTGGTCGGTGTGACCATCGCCGAACAACTGCTCGACGCCGGCCTTAGCGTGCTGCTGCTCGAAGCCGGCCCGCGAGTCACCCGCGCCGAAATCGTCGAGAACTTTCGCAACCTGCCCCTGGGCCTCAAGGGCGACTCCACGGCCTGCTACCCGCCGCGCCCCTGGGCGCCGCACCCGATGCCCTCGTTCGAGAAGCCGGACGACACCTACCTGCAGCTCAGCGGCCCCGACGCCTACGCGCAGACCTTCATCCGTTACGCCGGCGGCTCGACCTGGCACTGGGCCGGCACCAGCTGGCGCCTGACGCCCGAGGACATGCGCCTGCGCACCCTGTACGGCGTGGGCCGCGACTGGGCCTTCGACTACCAGGAGCTGGAGCCCTACTACACACGCACCGAATACAAGCTGGGCATCTGCGGCCCGTCCAAGCCCGAGGATCAGTGGCCGCCGCTGCCGCGCTCCAAGCCATACCCGATGCCGCCGCTGCCGTTCAGCCCCGGCGAGCAGCGCTTCACCGAAGTGGTGCAGACTCTGGGCTACCGCAACGTGCCGGTGGCCCAGGCGCGCAACAGCGGCATGCCCTACGACGACCGCCCGGCCTGCTGCGCCAACAACAACTGCGTACCGGTGTGCCCGGTGGGCGCCAAGTACGACGCCGCCACGGCCCTCGGTCGCCTGGAAGCCAAGGGCGCGGTGATCACCACCGATGCGGTGGTCTACCAGGTCGAGACTGGCGAAGGTAACCGCATCCAGGCCGTGCATTATCTGGACAAGGAAAAGCAGCGTCATCGCCTCGGCGGCAAGCTGTTCGTGCTGGCCTGCAATGGCCTGGAAACCGCCAAGCTGCTGCTGATGTCGGCCGATGAGCGCAACCCCAACGGCGTAGCCAACAGCTCCGACCAGGTGGGCCGCAACATGATGGACCACCCGCAGATCAGCCTGAACCTGACCCTGGCCGAGCCGTACTGGTCCGGCGTCGGCCCGGTGGTCAACAGCGGCATCATGCAGACCTCCCAAGGCGACTTCCGCAGCGAGCACGCCGGTGCCTACTTCCGCTTCAACAACTTTGCGCGCAACCGCTTCGTCACCTTCGAAGCTCTTGGCAAGGGCCTGGTCGGCAAGGCGCTCGACGAAGAAATCCGCCGCCTGACCGCCTGCACCGCCAACGTGGTGATCGCCCACGAGATGCTGCCGGACGCCAACAACCGCCTGACCCTGTCGAACAAGAAGGACTGGCTGGGCCTGCCCAAGCCGGCGATTCACTACGACGTCGGCGACTACGTGCGCAAATCCTTCGAGCGCTACTCGCGGCCCATCGCCCTGCGCATCGCCGAAGCCATGGGCGCCACCGACGTGAAGGTCGCGCCCAAGTTCGCCCAGAGCAAGCACATCATGGGCGGGACCATCATGGGCCTGGACCCGCGCGACTCGGTGGTCGATTCCCACTGCCGCGCCCACGACCACGACAACCTGTTCCTACCCGGCGGCGGCGCCATGCCGAGCACCGCCTGCGGCAACAGCACCATCACCATGGTGGCGCTGGGCCTGCGCGCCGCTGACGCCATCGTCAGCCAGCTGAAGGGGGCCTGAGCATGAACCGCCTCAACACCCTGCTCGCCGCCGCTTTCATCGTACTACCGGGCCTGGCCGCCGCGCAGAGCTTCCCCGAGGAGCTGGTCAAGCGTGGCGAGTACACCGCCACCGCGTCGGACTGCGTGGCCTGCCACACCGCCCATGGCGGCAAGCCGATGGCCGGCGGGCTGGTGATGGCCTCGCCGGTTGGCGAAATCGTCGCCACCAACATCACCCCGTCCAAGCAGTTCGGCATCGGCCACTACACCGAACAGCAGTTCGCCGACGCCCTGCGCAAGGGCGTGCGCGCTGACGGCGCCAACCTCTACCCGGCGATGCCCTACACCGCCTACGCCAAGCTCAGCGATGACGACGTGCACGCCCTGTACGCCTACTTCATGCAGGGCGTGGCGCCGGTCGACGAGCCGGTGGCCGAAACCAGCCTGCCGTTCCCGATGAACATCCGCCTGTCCATGAAGGCCTGGAACCTGCTGTTTCACGACGACCAGCCGCTCAGCGATGACGCCGAGCACTCGGCCGCCTGGAACCGCGGCCGCTACCTGGTCGAAGGCGCGGCGCACTGCGGCACCTGCCACACGCCGCGCGGCCTGCTGATGCAGGAGCAGAACGACAGGTTCCTCGCCGGCGCCCAAGTCGGCCCCTGGTACGCGCCGAACATCACGCCGCACCGCAACAGCGGTATTGGCAGCTGGACGGCCGATGAGCTGGTGCAGTACCTCAAGACCGGCCACCTGGAAGGCAAGGCGCAGGCCGCCGGCAGTATGGCCGAGGCGATCAGCCACAGCTTCCAGCACCTGCGTGACGACGACCTGCGCGCCATCGCCGAGTACGTGATGAGCGTGCCGGCCGTAGCGAGTGCCGACGGTTTCAGCGGCGAGCAGTCACGCTTCAACCAGGGCCAGGCCGGCAACCACTTGAGTGATTTGCGCGGTGTGGAAAACGCCGAGGACGCCAAGGGCGCGCGCATCTACTCCGGCAGCTGCGCCTCCTGCCACGGCTACAACGGCCAGGGCACCACGGACGCCTACTACCCGAGCCTGTTCAGCAACTCGGCGCTGACCGGCGTGAACACCAGCAACCTGCTGGCGACCATCCTCTATGGAGTCGACCGCAAGACCACCCAGGGCCACGTGTTCATGCCGCCATTTGGCGACCAGCCTAATGCACTCAATCGCCTGAACAACGACGAGATCGCCGCGCTGGCTAACTACCTGGTGCGACAGTACGGCGACGGCAAGCAGGCGGTCAGCGCCGACGATGTGCAGACCATCCGCCAGGGCGGCCCGGCCTCCAACCTCCTGCTACTGGCCCGCCTCGGCATGCTGGCCGGCGCGCTGGTCGCCCTAGGGCTGATCGTCTGGCTGCTGGCGCGCAGGCGTCGCGTAGCCCGGCAGCGCACCGCCTGACCGCAGCAGCGGGCCGGCCCTCGGCTCGCTGCTGCTTGAGCCCGGGTAGTGCAACGCTACCCGGCGCACGTTGCCCTGAAACGGTTGCCTGAACCGTTCGTCGCCTGGCATGGTCGCATCTGCACACACCTTCGCGTCCCTGCTGTGCCGGAGCCTCCATGCCGCCCGTACCGACCTCTGCGTTGCCTCGCCTTGCCGTGGCCCTGCTGGCTTTCGCGCTGCTGGCCGGCTGTAGCGACGAGCCGCCGCCCGCGCCGAAGAGTCCGCGGGTCAAGGTGGCGACCGTCAGCCAGGTGGACTACGCGGCGGATGCCACCGTCACCGGCGACGTGCAGGCGCGGGTGCAGACCGACCTGTCGTTTCGCGTCGGCGGCAAGATCACCGAGCGCCTGGTGGATGTCGGCGACACGGTGAAGGCCGACCAGGTGCTGGCGCGCCTCGATCCGCAGGACCAGCGCAACGCGGTGCGCTCCGCCGAAGCGGCCGCCGAAGCCGCCCGCGCCCAGGTCAAGCTCAGTGCCGCCAACCTGTGGCGCCAGCAGCAACTGCTGCCCAAGGGCTACACCAGCCGCAGTGAATACGACAGCGCCGTGGCCAGCGACCGCAGCGCGCGCAACAGCCTGGCTGCCGCCGAAGCGCAACTGGCCGACGCCCGCGAACAGGCCGGCTACACCGAGCTGCGCGCCGAAAGCGACGGGGTGATCACCGCCCGCCAGGCCGAAGTCGGCCAGGTGGTGCAGGCCGCCACGCCGATCTTCGGCCTGGCCCGCGAAGGCGCCCGCGATGCGGTGTTCAACGTTTTTGAAGCGCTGCTGGTCGAGCCTGGCCAGGCGGTGCAGGTCAGCCTGCTCGACAACCCCGAGGTGACCGCCCGTGGCGTGGTGCGCGAGGTCAACCCGCAGGTGTCGGCGCAGAGCGGCACGGTGCAGGTCAAGGTCAGCCTCGAAGAAGTGCCGGCAGCGATGACCCTGGGCTCGGCGGTCAGCGCCCATGTCAGCAACCCGGTGGTGCGCAGCGTCGAGCTGCCCTGGTCGGCGCTGACCAAGGCGGAAAGCGAGCCCGCGGTGTGGCGCCTGGGTGAGGACGATACCGTGCAGTTGCACCCGGTGCAGGTCGGCCGCTACCTGACCGACAAGGTGATCATCCGCGCCGGCCTGAATGACGGCGACCGCGTGGTGGTGGCTGGCGGGCAACTGCTGCATCCGGGCCAGAAGGTGGAAATCGCCGAGGCTCGTGCACAGAATCAGCAGCAACAGCAGGAGCAGCAGCCATGAAGCGCGCTATCCCGTTAGTGCTGCTCGCCGCCCTGCTCGCCGGCTGCGCCGAAGACGAGAAACCCGAGCCGATCCGCCCGGTGCTCTACACCGAAGTGCAGCAGCAGGACCAGCAGGTGCTTGGCCGCTTTGCCGGCACCATCGAGGCGCGGGTGCAGAGCACCCTGGGCTTTCGCGTCGGCGGTCGGGTTTCCCATCGCATGGTGGACGCCGGCGCCGAAGTGACGGCCGGCACGCCGCTGGCCACCCTCGACCCCACCGACCAGCAGAACGCTCTGCGCGCCAGCGAAGGCGACCAGGCACGCGCCGAAGCGCAGTGGATCAACGCCCAGGCCAATGCCCGGCGCCAACAGGAACTGTTCGACCGCGGCGTCGGCGCCAAGGCCAACCTGGAGCAAGCCCAGACCGAACTGAGCAACGCCCGCAGCAACCGCGACCAGGCCGCAGCGGCCACCCGCCAGGCCCGCGACCGGCTGAACTACGGCACCCTGAAAAGCGACTTCGATGCAGTGGTCACCGCCTGGCACGTGGAGGCTGGCCAGGTGGTCGGCGCCGGCCAGGAAGTGGTCACCCTGGCCCGCCCGGACTTGCGCGAAGCGGTGTTCGACCTGCCCGTGGAGCTGGCCGACGGCCTGGACGATCAAGTGCAGTTCAACGTCGCCTCCCAGCTCGACCCGAGCATCGCCACCCGCGGCCGGCTGCGCGAACTGGAGCCGCGCGCCGATGCCGCCACCCGTACCCGCCGCGCCCGCCTGACCCTGGAAGAAACACCGCCCGGCCTGCGCCTGGGCACTGCGGTGGCGATCAGCATGACCCGCGCCCAGCAGCCGCGCAGCCTGTTGCCGGCCGCCGCCGTACAGGAAGTCGACGGCCAGAGCCGCGTATGGGTGATCGACACCCAGGCCAACACCGTGCACCCGCGCACCGTGCAGGTGGTCGGCCGCGAAGGCGAACAGATCAGCGTCGAAGGCCTTGCGGCCGGCGACAAGGTAGTCAGCGCCGGCCTGAGCGAACTCAGGGACGGCCAGCAGATCCGCATCGATGAGGGCGTCGCACCATGACCCAGCAGGCGCCGCGCAAGGACGGCTTCAACCTCTCGGACTGGGCGCTGCGCCACCAGTCGTTCGTCTGGTACCTGATGTTCGTGTCGCTGCTGATGGGCGTGATCTCCTACATGAACCTGGGCCGCGAGGAAGACCCGGCGTTCACCATCAAGACCATGGTCATTCAGACTCGCTGGCCGGGCGCCACGGTGGACGAAACCCTCAACCAGGTCACCGACCGCATCGAGAAAAAGCTCGAGGAACTGGACTCGCTCGACTACGTGAAGAGCTACACACGGCCCGGCGAGTCGACCGTCATGGTGTTCTTGCGCGACACCACCAGCGCTGGCGACATCGACAACATCTGGTACCAGGTCCGCAAGAAGATCGACGACATTCGCGGTGAGTTTCCCCAAGGCTTGCAAGGCCCGTCGTTCAACGACGAATTCGGCGACGTGTTCGGCTCCATCTACGCCTTCACCGGTGACGGCTTGAGCATGCGCCAGCTTCGCGATTACGTGGAAAAAGTGCGCGCCGAGATCCGTAGCGTGCCGGACCTGGGCAAGGTGCAGATGGTCGGCCAGCAGAACGAGGTGTTCTACCTCAACTTCTCGACCCGCAAGCTGGCCTCCCTGGGTATCGACCAGAGCCAGGTGATCCAGAGCCTGCAGGCGCAGAACGCGGTCACGCCGTCCGGGGTGATCGAAGCCGGGCCGGAGCGGATTTCCGTGCGCACCAGCGGCCAGTTCGCCTCGGAAGCCGACCTGCGCAACGTCAACCTGCGCCTGGACGACCGCTTCTACCGGCTGACCGATATCGCGGAAATCACCCGCGGCTACGTCGACCCGCCGCAAGCGCTGTTCCGCTACAACGGCAAACCGGCCATCGGCCTGGCCATCGCCATGCGCGACGGCGGCAATATCCAGACCTTCGGCAAGGCTCTGCATACACGCATGGACGAGATGACCGCCGAACTGCCAGTAGGGGTGGGCGTGCACGTGGTGTCCGACCAGGCCGAGGTGGTCGAAGAGGCGGTCAGCGGCTTCACCCGTGCGCTGTTCGAAGCGGTCGTGATCGTCATGCTGGTGAGTTTCGTCAGCCTCGGCATCCGCGCTGGCCTGGTGGTCGCCTGCTCGATTCCGCTGGTGCTGGCCATGGTGTTCATGTTCATGGAATACAGCGGCATCACCATGCAGCGTATTTCCCTGGGTGCATTGATCATCGCCCTCGGGCTGATGGTCGACGACGCGATGATCACTGTCGAAGTGATGGTCACCCGCCTGGAGAAAGGCGACTCGCTGCACGATGCCGGCACCTTCGCCTACACCTCCACGGCCTTTCCGATGCTCACCGGCACCCTGGTCACGGTGGCCGGCTTCGTGCCCATCGGCCTCAACTCCAGCTCGGCGGGCGAGTACACCTTCACCCTGTTCGCCGTGATCGCCGTGGCACTGCTGCTGTCCTGGCTGGTGGCCGTGGTGTTCGCCCCGGTGATCGCCGTGCACATCCTGCCCAAGCGCCTGCAGGCCAAGGAAAAAGGCCCGGGCCGCATTGCCCGAGCCTTCGACAGCGGCCTGCTGCTGGCCATGCGGCACCGCTGGTGGACCATCGGCCTGACCATCGCCCTGTTCGCCGCCTCACTGGCCGGCATGACGATGGTGCAAAGCCAGTTCTTCCCTGCCTCGGATCGCCCGGAGCTGCTCGTCGACCTCAACCTGCCGCAGAACGCCTCGATCAACGAGACCCGCGCCCAGGTCGACCGCCTCGAAGCCACCCTGGAGGGCGATGAAGACATCGCCCGCTGGAGCACCTACATCGGCCAGGGCGCCCTGCGCTTCTACCTGCCGCTCGACCAGCAATTGCAGAACCCCTTCTATGCCCAGCTGGTGATCGTCGCCAAGGACATCGATGCCCGCGACCGCCTGGTGGCCAAGCTCAACAAGCGCCTGCGCGAGGACTTCGTCGGCATCGGCACCTTCGTGCAGCCGCTGGAGATGGGTCCGCCAGTGGGCCGGCCGATCCAGTACCGGATCAGCGGGCCGAACGTCGATCAGGTGCGCAAGCACGCCCTGGAGCTGGCCACCCTGCTGGACAAGAACCCGGACATCGGCGAGATGGTTTACGACTGGAACGAGCCCGGTAAGGTGCTGCGCATCGACGTCGCCCAGGACAAGGCGCGCCAGTTCGGGCTGTCTTCCGAGGACGTCGCCAACCTGCTTAACAGCGTGGTCAGCGGCAATACGGTCACCCAGGTGAAGGACGACATCTACCTGATCGACGTGATCGGCCGCGCCGAAGACAGCGAACGCAGCTCGCCGCAAACCCTGGAGAACCTGCAGATCGTCAACCCGAATGGCGTGGCCGTTCCGCTGCGCGCCTTCGCCACCGTCGGCTACGAGCTGGAGCAACCGCTGGTGTGGCGTCGCGACCGCAAGCCGACCATTACCCTCAAGGCCGCCGTAGTCAGCGACATCCAGCCCACCGACCTGGTCGCCAACCTGGCGCCGGACATCCAGAAATTCTCCGATGGACTACCCAACGGCTACAGCGTCGCCACCGGCGGCACCGTGGAAGAAAGCGGCAAGGCCCAGGGTCCGATCGCCAGCGTGCTGCCGCTGATGCTGTTTCTGATGGCCACCTTCCTGATGATCCAGTTGCACAGCGTGGCCAAGACCTTCCTGGTGTTCAGCGTGGCGCCGCTGGGCCTGATCGGCGTGGTGCTGGCCCTGGTGCCGACCGGCACGCCGCTGGGTTTCGTGGCGATTCTTGGCGTACTGGCGCTGATCGGCATCATCATCCGCAACTCGGTAATTCTGGTGACCCAGATCGACGAATTCGAACGCGCTGGCGACTCGCCCTGGCAAGCGGTGATCGACGCCACCCACCATCGCCGCCGCCCGATCCTGCTGACCGCCGCTGCCGCCAGCCTGGGCATGATCCCCATCGCCCGCGAAGTGTTCTGGGGCCCGATGGCCTACGCCATGATCGGCGGCATCTTCAGCGCCACCCTTCTGACGTTGCTATTCCTGCCGGCGCTGTATGTGGCGTGGTATCGGATTGAGGAGCCGTCGGAAAAGGAGCGGGAGAAGGCGCCGGCTTGAGGTGAATGGCCTATCGCGTGCTGTCAGTGAGATTGATGGTGCTCGATAGGCCCTTCGCGGGCATGGCCCGCTCCCACAGGTTTGGCGGGGCGCTCAGATTCCGTGGGAGCGGGCCATGCCCGCGAAAAATAAGGCAGTCACCTCAACCCTAAAGCCAGACCGCATTCCAAAATGGGTAGTCACCAATACGCCTGACCAACCCCGCCCTCAGCGGGTTGGCCACGATATAGCGCGCCACACCGAGCAAATCCTCCTCGGCGCGCAGCCCATGATCGTGGAACCCAGCCACCCAGATCCCCCTCTCGGTGCCCGCGCGCTTTCCAGCCAACCGACTGCTCGACGATTTCAGACGATTCACCAAAGCAGCCAGGCTGTCCACCTCGCCCAGTTGAATCAGCCAATGGGCATGATCCGGCATCAGCACCCAGGCCAGCATATGGCTGTCGCGCAGGAGCGTCGGGGGTTTCAAAGCAGCGGGCAGCCGCACAGCCAGCGGGGAAGTGGCTGAATATCGGCTGACGGTCACGGGTGATGGTGGTGATCAGATAGGCCGTTCCTGGGCAGGAAGCGCGGCCTCTACGCAGGGCGCGATAGCCCGGTTTCGATGGCATCGGCATGAATCGACCTCCGTGTTGATTCAGCGAGGTCAGTCTAGCCCTTGATATCGCTTCGCGCGCATGGCGCGCTCCCACAGGGATCTATGGATACCGACAATTCGGTGTCGGGCTCGAATCCTGTGGGAGCGGACCATGCCCGCGAACGCTCTCAGCTTCCCCGCGCCCGCTTGAGCCGATAGGCAAACTGCGCCCGGCTCAACCCCAGTAGCCGCGCCGCTGCAGCCAGGTTGCCGGCGCTGCGTTGCAGGGCCTGCTCCAGCAGCTGGTTTTCAACGGCCTCCAGCGACAGGCTGGCATCAGGCAAATCCGGGCAGCCAAGGCGGGTCAGCAGATCCACCTCGCCGGGCTGCTCCTGGTCTTGTACCAGGCGCCCCTGCTGCAACAGCGAATAGAACTCGGCCGGCAGCTCCTCGTCGCGGAACAGGTGGTTGAGATCGATGGGTGCGCCGTCGTTACTGGCGATCACCCCGCGCTCGATCAGGTTCTGCAGCTCGCGGATATTGCCGGGAAAGCTGTAGTTGAGCAGCGCCTTCAGGCCACGCATGGTCAGGCCAACCGGCGTGCGCCCGTAGCGCTCGCAGTAGCGGCGCATGAAGAAATCCACCAGCAGCGGAATATCGTCGCGCCGTTCGCGCAGCGGCGGAATATGGATCGGGTAGACGTTGAGGCGATAGTACAAATCCTCGCGAAACTCGCCACGGCGCACCGCCGCACGCAGGTCGACGTTGGTGGCGGCGATCACCCGCACGTCGACGCTGATCACCGAAGTGCCGCCGACCCGTTCGATCTCGCGCTCCTGCAGGGCGCGCAGCAGCTTGCCCTGGCCCGGCAGACTCAGGCAGGCGACTTCGTCTAGAAACAGCGTGCCGCCCTGGGCGCGCTCGAAGCGGCCAGGCCTCGAATGGCTGGCGCCGGTGAAGGCGCCGCGCTCGACGCCGAACAGTTCGGCCTCGATCAGGCTTTCAGCGATGGCCGCGCAGTTGAGCGCCACGAACGGCCCATCACGGCGCTCGCTCATGCGGTGCAGGTTGCTGGCGAACAGTTCCTTGCCGACCCCGGACTCGCCGCCGAACAACACCGTGGCCGGCGTGCGCGCCACCCGCTGCAGCGACTGGAAGGCGGCGTTGAAGGCAGCCGAAGCGCCGATCATGCGGCCTTCGTCGGTTTCACCCGCGCTGGCCGGCAACGGTTGGTAGGCGGCGCGTTCCAGGCCGCCGCCCTCGCCTTCCTCGGCTGAGGCGTTGAGATAGCGCAGGTCCTCTTCCACATCGCCCCACAGCTCGGCGGTCTTGCCCAGCACGCGGCACACCTGATGGCCCATGGCGCGGCATTCCACCTCGCGAAACACCACCAGGCGGCCGAACAGCCCGCTTACGTAGCCGGTGGCATAACCGATTTCCATCCAGCAGGCCGGGTCGTTGCCGATGCCGTAGGCGGCGATGTGCTCGTCGTCTTCGTGGGCGTGGTGCCAGAGAAATTCGCCGTCGTAGTGGCCGCGGTCGACATCGAACTCGAAGTGCAGCGGCTCGACCTTGACCATGCCTTCGAGCCCATGCAGGCGGATGCCGGCGGCGAATATAGAGGCCGGCTCGGCGCCTGCCCAGCGCTGCTGCACCAGGCGCGCATCCCGGGCGCCGGAGAGGTAGCCAACGCGGGTGAACAAACCGCGGGCGCGCTCCATGCCCAGGCTGTCGATCAGCTCGCGGCGCAGCGCGCCCAATGCCTCGCAATGCAGCAGCACCATGCGCTGATCGTTGAGCCAGATGCGTCCGTCCCCCGGAGAAAAGAACAGGCACTCGGTGAGGTCACGCAGTGTCGGCGCACTCTGCCAGTCCAGCGCATCGCTGGCGCCTCGGTAGTGCGGTACTTCGGTGATCTGCAACGCATCCAGGGAAATACGACGGGTATCGATCACGCACGACTCCTCGCTTACGCAATTCATCACTTCGATCCGTGGCGGGCAGGCTCTGGATTGCTCATTTGCTTAACAGCGAGCCTTTCAAAACCACACCTGATGGATCGTAGAAATTCGATGAATACAGCCAGCTTATTGAAATTGTTATGGATTCTCTGCGCCACCCAATACCGCGATACGGCTGGGCACGCTCCTTGCGATCAGTGTCAATGCCATCGGCACATCACTCAAAACAACAATACTCCAAGGAGACACCATGTCTCGACTGCCCCGTTCAGAATCGAACCCTGCCCTGCTGGATGAGCAGATCTGGGAGGCCCGGCTGTTTTCCGGCACCTGGCGCACGCCAATAGCGGGCGGGCGTAACGAAGTCAGCGAGCCGGCTACCGGTAAGTGTCTGGCCACCACCGGCCAGGCTCGCGCTGAGGACGTCGCCATGGCTACCGCCGCGGCAGCCGCCCAACAGCCAGCCTGGGAGGCTGTGCCACCGCGCCAGCGCGCCGATATCTTCCTGCGCGCCGCTCAGCTACTGCAGGCCCAGGCAGACGAGTGTGCGCTGTTCATCGCCCGGGAAACCGGCGGCATCCTGCCCAAGGCCCAGCATGAGGTGCGCGAAGCGGTGCTGTTCCTGCAGCTCGCCGCCGGCCAGGTGATGCAACCCCACGGCCTGGTACTGCCGAGCAACACCGGCACGCTCTCCTACGCACGGCGTCTGCCCCACGGCGTAGTGGGGGTGATTTCGCCATTCAACTTCCCGCTGATCCTGTCGATCCGCGCCGTGGCGCCGGCCCTCGCCGCCGGCAATGCAGTGGTGCTCAAGCCTGATCCGCAGACGCCGATTGCCGGCGGTTTCCTGATCGCCCGTTTGTTCGAGCTGGCCGGGCTGCCCGAGGGCGTGCTGCACGTTTTGCCCGGCGGCGCCGATGCCGGCGCGGCGCTGTGCAGCGACCCGCACGTGCGGATGATTTCCTTCACCGGCTCCACCGCTGCCGGCCGCAAGGTGGCGGAAACCGCCGGCCGCCACCTGAAAAAGGTGGCCCTGGAGCTCGGCGGCAAGAACCCTTTGATCATCCTCGACGACGCCGACCTGGAGCGCGCCCTGAGTTGCGCCAGCTGGGGCGCCTTTCTTCATCAGGGGCAGATCTGCATGGCCAGTGGGCTGATCCTGGTGCACGAGTCGCTGCACGAGCGTTTCGTCGAAGGGTTGGTCGAGCGCGCCCGGCACCTGCGTGTCGGCGACCCGGCCGGCGGCGATGTGCAGCTCGGCCCGATGATCAACGAGAACCAGCTGGTGCGTACCCATCAACTGGTGCTCGACAGCGTGGTGGCCGGCGCTCATCTGCATACCGGCGGTCAGTACGACGGCCTGTTCTACCAACCCACCGTGCTCAGCCACCTGACGCCGGGCATGCCGGCCTTCGATACCGAGATGTTCGGTCCCGTGGCCTGCGTGGCCAGCTTCGCCAACGACGAAGAGGCCATCGACCTGGCCAACCGCACCGAGTACGGCCTCGCCGCGGCAGTGATCTCGTGCTCCGTGGGCCGCGCCATGGCGGTCGGCGCCCAGCTGCGCGCCGGCATGCTGCACATCAACGACCAGACGGTGAACGACGACGGCGTCAACCCGTTCGGCGGCCGCGGTAACTCCGGCAACGGCGGCAGCATGAGCGGCCCGGCCAACTGGGACGAGTTCACGCAGTGGCAGTGGGTGACGGTCAAGGACACGCCGCCGCAGTACCCCTTCTGACGTCTCACCCGACTGACTCACAACAAGAACAAGAGGACGCACCATGAACCTGAATCTGCACGACAAGACCCTGATCGTCACCGGCGCCGCTTCCGGCATCGGCGCCGAAGTCGCCCGCCTGGCGCGCTGCGCCGGTGCGCGGGTGATCGCTCTGGACCGTAACGAGCCACAGATCAGCGTGCACGCCTATCACCAGGTGGATCTGGGCGACCCGGCGAGCATCGACCAGGTGATCGCCCGCCTGCCCGGGCACATCGACGGCCTGTGCAACATCGCCGGCGTGCCCGGTACCGCGCCCGCCGAACTGGTCGGCCGGGTCAACTACCTGGGCCTACGTCACCTTAGCGAAGGCCTGCTGCCGCGTCTGGCTGGCGGTTGCATCGTCAATGCTGCGTCGATTCTTGGCGCCGAATGGCAGCAGCGCCTTGAAGCCCACAAAGCGCTGGCCGCCACCGCGGGTTTCGAGGCCGGTAGTGACTGGCTGGATGCCAATCCGGTCGAGCAGGCCACCTGCTACCAGTACTTCAAGGAGGCGCTGATCGTCTGGTCGTACCAGAACGCTTCGCCCTGGTTCCGCGAGCACGACGTGCGCATGAACTGCGTGGCCCCCGGCCCGGTGTTCACGCCGATCCTCGGCGACTTCGTACAGATGCTCAGCGATGAACGCCTGGAGCGCGACGGCCGCCACATGAAACGCCCGGCCCTGGCCGACGAAGTAGCTGCAGTGGTGCTGTTCCTCTGCTCGGATGCGGCGCGTTGGGTGTGCGGCGCCAACATCCCGGTCGATGGCGGGCTGGCAGCCAGCTACGTGTGAGTCGCGCCAACGCGGCACAGCGATCTACCAAAACAACAAGAAGGATCACCACCATGCACGCATCACGTCTTTCGGCTCTGACCCTCGGCCTGGCTACCCTGGCGGGCACCGCCCAGGCCTACGACCTGCCCACGGTCAACCTTGGCTCCACCAGTTTCTACGACGGCGCGCCACTGCCCGGCGGGCCGGGCGGCTACGTGGTCGAGTATCTGGTCTACGGCAAGGCTTCGCGCTTCAACGACCAGAACGGCGACAAGCTGCCGCTGCCCAAGCAGGAAATCGAAACCTTCGCGCCGGTCACTCAGTACATCCACCTGGCCCAGCCGCTGGCCAATGGCTGGATGCCCGGCGCCACGGTGATCGTGCCCTGGCTGGCCCACGCCAAGTTGGACGACGGCCTCGACAACGCCGTGCTCAGCTCGCGCGAAGGTGTGGGCGACATCGTGCTGGGGGCCTTCCTGCAATCGCCGGTAAGTACTCGCGCTGACGGCTCGCCGCTGTTCGCCCAACGTATCGAAGCCGAAGTGATCCTCCCCACCGGCGCCTACGACCGCGACAAGGCGGTCAACCCGGGCAGCAACTTCTGGTCGTTCAACCCCTACTACGCGGCGACCTACTGGTTCACACCCAGGTGGTCGGTGAGCGGGCGCTTCTGGTACCTGTGGAATGCCAAGAACCGTGATCCACTAACGTCGTTCGGCGACGTGTCGAGCACCCAGGCCGGCCAGGCATTGCATGCCAACTTCGCCACTCAGTACGCACTCACCGACCAACTGAGCGTCGGCCTGACCGGTTACTGGCTCAAGCAGATCACGGATACCGAGATCGACGGCCGCGATGTCAGCGGCCGTCGTGAAAAGGTCTGGGCCATCGGGCCGGGCCTGACCTACAGCTTCTCGAAGGAGACCATCGTGACTGCCAACAGCTACTTCGAGCAGGACGCCGAGAACCGTACCGAGGGCAACAAGTTCGTGCTCAGCTTCGTGCACAAACTGTTCTAGCGGGCCTCGGCGCGATACGCGTCACGGCGCCTTGGCGACGGGCGCAGGCTGCGCGGCCTGTGCCTCGATGGCGACTTCCGGGCGGCGCGCATAGCGCTGGGCGAGCACTGCGCAGACCATCAGCTGGATCTGGTGGAACAGCATCATCGGCAGGATCATCAGGCCGATGCTGCCGCCGGCGAACAGCACCTGGGCCATCGGCACGCCGGTGGCCAGGCTCTTCTTCGAGCCGCAGAACAGGATGGTGATGCGGTCTTCCTGGTTGAAGCCGCACACTCTGCCGAGCAGCGCGGTAATGCCCAACGCCAGGGCCAGCAGAATGCAGCAGGAGAGGATCAGCAGACCCAAGGTCGGCCAGGACACCTGATTCCACAGGCCTTCGACCACGGCTTCGCTGAACGCGGTGTAAACCACCAGCAGGATCGAGCTCTGGTCGACATACTTGAGCCAGTTCTTGTTGCGGCCGACCCAGGCGCCAATCCAGCGGCGGGCGATCTGCCCGGCGATGAAGGGCACCAGCAGTTGCAGGGTGATCTTGCCGATGGCGTCGAGCATCGAGCCGCCACTGCCGTGCACGTCCATCAGCAGCGCAACCAGTAGCGGGGTGAGGAAAATGCCGAACAGGCTGGACGCCGCCGCGCTGCAGATCGCGGCGGGGATATTGCCGCGCGCCAGCGAGGTGAAGGCGATGGCTGACTGCACGGTGGCCGGCAGCGCGCACAGGTAGAGCATGCCCAGGTACAGCTCGGTGCCGATCAGCGGCGACAGCAGCGGCTTGAGTGCCAGGCCGAGCAGCGGAAAGAGGATGAAGGTGCAGCTGAATACCAAGAGGTGCAAACGCCAGTGACCGGCGCCGGCGAGGATCGCCTCGCGCGACAGCTTGGCGCCGTGCAGGAAGAACAGCAGGCCGATGGCCAGGTTGGTGATCCAGCCGAACGCCACGGCCGCCTGGCCGCTGACCGGCAGGAAGGTGGCGGTGAGCACGACGGCGATCAGCGTCAGGGTGAAGTTGTCGGGCAGTAAACGGGAACGGGCCATGGGCAGGACTCCGGGCAGGCGATGGCAAAGTTGCCACAGAAAGGGCGCCACTCTACTCTGAGCGGCAATTGCCGACTAACGCCATAAAGTCAGATCATGTCGCCTAACGGACAGAACAGCATCGCCGAACGCAGTATTCCCCAGCTGGAACGCCTGCCCCGCCCGCTTTATGCGCGCAACGAGTCACTACTGCGCCAGACCGGCACGCCCCGCCATAGCCATCCGTGGGTACAGCTGACCTACGCCATCCAGGGCGTACTGCACGTGCGCACCGCCGCCGGCAGCTTCGTCGCGCCGCCACAGCGGGCCATCTGGATTCCCGCCGGCCTGGAGCACGAGGTGCTTAGCTCGCCGAACACCGAAATGCGCAGCCTGTATCTGCAGGACGAGAACCCCGAAAGCGTCGCCGAGAGCTGCCGGGTGCTGGGCGTGGATGCGCTGACCCGCGAGCTGATCCGCAGCTTCTGCGAACTGCCGGTGGAGTACGACGAAGATGGCCCGGACGGCCGCCTGGCCCAGGTGCTGCTCGACCGCCTGCGCGCGGCCCCGGAAGTGCTGTTGTCGCTGCCGCTGCCGAGTGATGCGCGGCTGAAAAAACTCTGCAGCCGCCTGCAGAACAGGCCCGACGACGACCGCACCCTGGCCGCCTGGGGTGACGAGCTTGGCGTATCGGAAAAGACCCTCAGCCGCCTGTTTCTGCGCGACACCGGCCTGACCTTCCGCGCCTGGCGTCAGCGCCTGCGCCTACTCGGCGCGCTGACCCCGCTGGAGCGCGGCGAACGGGTCACCGACGTCGCCCTGCTCTGCGGTTACGACTCCACTTCGGCGTTTATCGCCGCCTTTCGCCAGCAG
The DNA here is from genome assembly GCF_007993955.1 of Pseudomonas sp. AG1028. NCBI lineage: Bacteria > Pseudomonadati > Pseudomonadota > Gammaproteobacteria > Pseudomonadales > Pseudomonadaceae > Pseudomonas > Pseudomonas sp. AG1028. Next base: position 321,785 of record NZ_VIVP01000005.1, on the reverse strand, counting down.
TTCGGCGCCACGCCGGGTGAGTTCTTCAACAGCTGATTCAGCTGCTACGGCGCACCTGCAGGCCCGAGTAACCGTGATCGCCCGGCTCACCACCGAGCACCAGCTGGCCGCTGCCGGCCAGCTCGCGGGCACGCCAGAACAGAAAGAAGTCGGTGGCGAAGAAGCCGTCGCAGCGCGCCATCACCTCCGCCATCACCCGTGCCAAAGGTTGTGGCTCGGCGCGAGCGTGGCGCAGCAGCGCCGCGTCGATGGACTGGTAGTCCTCAGCGCTGAACGCGCCGGTTTGCCAGCGATGGATCAGCCCGCCATCGGTGACCGCAGCACGCCACTGCGCCGCCAGCTCGGCGAGGCGTTCGGGGCCGACCGGCTGCGGGTTGGCCAGCTCCAGTAGCGCCTGCGGCGCATGCATGGCCACCGCCTTGCGGCTCTGCACCCAGCTGTTGCCGGTGCCGCAGGCCACCTCGATCAGCGCGACGCCGCTACCTTCAAGAGCATTGGCCACCCGCGCCAGCAGCAATTGCTCGCTGGCGCTGTCGCCGTGCCAGACGGTCACCGGCCGCTGCTGACGGGCCAGATCGGCGAGCCACTGCGCATCGGCGGGCAGGTCCGCCTCGAAATCCGGTACCGGCGTCACGCCCGCCGGCCATACCCCACGCCAGAACGCCGCGCGTGCCGCACAGGGCGGGGTGTCGACATCGCCCAGCGGGCCTACGGCCAGGTCGTCGCGCAGCACACGCAGGCCAGCTTCGGCGGCCTCCTGGCCGATCACATGGGTGACGCCGGCGACGGCATTGTCACCACAGACCAGATGCCACATAAGCCATCCTCGTCGTATGTTACGGGGTGAGTTTTACCGCCAGCGCCCGCTTTTCGCCCTGCTGCCAGGTGCCGGTCAGGCTGCCGTCGGCCTGGAATTCGAGCTCGAAGCGCGCCGGCGGTTCGCCGCTTTCGTGCAGGGTGAGCGAATCCTGCTGGAATTCACCGCCCAGCTCGATGTACTTGGCGTGCTTGTCGTAGAAGTAGCTGGCGGTCAGGCTGCGGTCGCTATAAAGCTGCTCGATCACCAGGGTGATCGGATAGGCGCCGAGGCTGCCGTGGTAAACGCCCTGCGCCGTGCTATTCGCCGGCAGAGCACAGTCGCTGCGTTTTTCCAGCAGCAGGCAGCGGCCGTAGGAGCTCATGTCGGCGCTCAGGGCCTGGTAGCTGATGCTCTCGGGAAACTCGCCAAGCTCGTCCAGCGCGCGGCTGGCGTGGTTGGCGCAGCTGCCGCCAATCACCGTCATGCTGTCTGTGCCCAGCTGCAGGCGGTCGAAGTCGAAGCTGGCCTCGCCAAGGCTCTCCAGGCATTCGCTGTAGAGCTCGCGCTGGTCTTCCCGCTGCTGCTCATCGTCGCTCAGCTCGTCCGAGTCCACCGGCTTGCTGGGCGGCATGGCCTTGAGAAAGTCCTGCATGCGCTTGGCCCGTTTGCCCTGCAGCTCGGTCTGCAGACGCGCCAGCCCTTGAGGAGTGAGCAACTGCGCCAGGCCGATGGGTCGCCCGCTGGCCAGGTCGAAGTTGTAGGCAGTCGAATTCTGGCTGCTGTAGGCAGCGGTGTACTCACTGTCGACGTTCAGCGACAGATAGCCCGGGCCCTGACCGACCACCTGATAATCGAGGCTGTTCACGCCACCGATTTCGCCCTCCTTGGGCCGCACCTTCTCGAACGGCGACTTGGCGAAGCGGCCGGGCAACGCCTGCAGTTCGCGTACATGCAGGAAGGTGTTGATACGCGCGATGGCCGGGCTGTCGCCAACCAGCAGCGGAAAGCGGTAGGTTTCCCAGTCGCTGCGCTTGTCGGTGAGATCGTCGATACGCACATCGGCCAGCGCTGGCAAGGCGATGGCGAGCAGGGGCAGTAGCAGCAGGCGCACGGCAGGTCCTTGTTGCAGTTACGGGAGGCCCGCAGTATCCGCCAGGCCCAGCGCGAACTCCAGACGCCAGCTCAGAGCAGCTTGCCGGGGTTCATCAGCCCGCTCGGGTCGAACGCGTTCTTGAGGCTGCGCATCAGTTCCAGCTCCAGCGGGTCCTTGTAGCGCCGCGCTGCCTCGCGCTTGGCCTGGCCAATGCCGTGCTCGGCGCTGATGCTGCCGGCGAACGCCGCGGTCACGTCGTAGATCTGCTGCATGATCGCCTCGGCCTGGGCCTTGAACGGCTCATCCTCGCTGCCCACCGGTTTGCTGATGTTGTAGTGCAGGTTGCCGTCGCCGACGTGGCCGTAGCAGACGATGCGCACACCGGGAAACGCCTGCTGCAGGCGTTCGTCCGCCTCGGCGATAAAGGCGGGGATGGAGCTGACCGGCACGCTGATGTCGTGCTTGAGGCTCGGCCCCTCGTGATTCTGCGCTTCGGAAATGCCCTCGCGCAGCTTCCACAACGCCGCGACCTGCGCCTCGCTGCTGGCCACCACGGCATCTAGCGCCTCACCTTCCTCGAATGCTGCACCCAGGCCGCTTTCCAGCATGGCGTTGAGTGGCGCCTCGGGCAGCGTGTCGCTAAGTTCGATCAGCACGTACCAGGGATGCTCCTCGGCGAAGGGATCGCTGCAACCCGGTACGTGGCGCAGCACGAACGCCACGCTCTGCCGCGACATCAGTTCGAACCCGGTCAGCCGATCGCCGCACAACGCGCGCATACGACCGATCAGCGCCACCGCCGCCTGCGGGCTGGACAGCGCGACCCAGGCCGTGGTGCGGCTGCGCACCGCCGGGTAGAGCTTGAGTACCGCCGCAGTGATGATGCCCAGAGTGCCTTCGCTGCCAATGAACAGGTGCTTGAGGTCATAGCCGGTGTTGTCCTTGCACAGGCCGCGCAAGCCATTCCAGAGTCGCCCGTCGGGCAGCACCACTTCGACGCCTAGGGTCAGGTCGCGCATGTTGCCGTAGCGCAGCACGGCGGTGCCGCCGGCGTTGGTCGCCAGGTTGCCGCCGATAGTGCAACTGCCTTCGGCACCCAGCGACAGGGGAAACTGGCGGCCCACCGCGGCGGCGGCTTCCTGCACCTGCTGGAGCACCACGCCGGCCTCGACGGTGATGGTTTCGTTACCCGCATCGACGTCACGAATCCGGGTCAGGCGGGTCAGCGACAGCACCACCTGGTGCCCCGAGTCGTCGGGGATCGACCCACCACACAGGCCGGTATTGCCGCCTTGTGGCACCAGCGCCACGCCGGCCTGGTGGCAGGCACGAACCACTCCAGCGACTTCCCCGGCGGAGGCCGGCCGCACCACCAGCGCGGCGCGCCCGCAGTAGGCGTTACGCCAGTCGCTGAGGTAGGCCTGCATGGCGGCAGGGTCATCGATCAGGCCGGCCGGGCCGACGATCTCGCCCAGGGTCCGTAGCAATTCGGCTGGCAGGTGGCTCATGCAAGGGTACTCCGCAGGGAATGGTCAGAATGGCCGCTGACTCGACAGTGCGAACTCGACAGCCGGGGAGAGAGACCGCCTTACCCAGGCCTCGGCAGATGAACTCAGCGCTGGGGGCAATACATGGCAAGACTTATCGAGCCGCCAAATAAAGTTCGGCCAAGCAAGTTACTGGCGCCGATCAATCATAAGTCATCGTATAACGAAATTTAAATCGGCAAAAATCCGCCCATCAACGGATTATCAATCGGCAAGAATCCGCCTACTTAATGATCAATATCTAAATCCATATATAAGAAAGATAATGAAACATTTAATAAACTAGTTATTAATCAGAAAGTTATGAAAATTAAACATTATGAATCGGGTTATCGAAAGATGCTTTATTGACAGGCCGAACAGCGCAGACAATCATCCTCTTGTCGTCATACGACAACGTACGACACTAACTAATAATAATCATAGGATCCGCTCTCGCCATGAGTAACCGCAGCAGTCCAGACCGGCACTAACGCCGCCTCCCCATCCCCAATCGCCATATGACTTACCTGCTGATTAATTATCGGGCGGGTTGGGCTTCCTATTAAGTGCGCGCTGAAAACAAGCCATCGAGTTGTTCAGGCGTGGCGTTATCGGAGAACTTCCAATGAATAAAATTCTGTCCGCGACCTTGCTGTCCGCAGCCCTGCTGACCACTTCCGCCACCAGCTACGCCCAGGAGCCGAACTGGCCGACCCGTGCGGTGCAGGTGGTGGTGCCGGCCAACGCCGGCGGCGACACCGACTTCAACGCCCGCATGATGGCCAAGTACTTCACCCAGATCACCGGCAAGCCGATGGTGATCACCAACATGGGCGGCGGTGGCGGTACCGTAGCGGCGTCCCATGTGAAGGAATCGGCTGCCGATGGCCACACCATCCTGTTCACCCACACCGGCCAGTTGATCGTCAACGAAGTCGCCGGCCTCAGTGAAGACAGCTATGACGCCTTCGACATTTCCTGCATCGCCGGCGTCGACAAGGCATCGATCTTCGTGGCCTCCAAGCAGTCGGGCATCGACAGCGTCGAGAAGCTGATCGCCCAGGCCAAGGAAAAGCCCAAGAGCATCTCCTACGGCACCGAGATGGGTAACTTCTCCCACCTGCAGGGCCTGATGTTCGAGAAGCGCACCGGGACCGAGCTGCGCTACATCGACACCGGCACCGTGGCCGAGCGCATCGTCGCGCTGCTGGGCGGGCGCATCGACATGGGCGCGATCAGCTACGGCGCGCTGCAGGACTACATCCAGAGCGGCGCAATGAACGCCCTGGCGCAGCCCAACGAGGCGCGCAACCCGCTGGTCGGCGACATCCCCACCTTCCGCGAGAAGGACGTCGACCTGATCGTCGAGAAGCCCTACGTGGTCGCCTTTCCCAAAGGCACCGACGCCGCCATCGTCGCCAAGATGGCCGAGGTCATGAAACAGATCACCGAGATCCCCAGTTACGGCGAGGAACTGGCCAAGACCTACAAGCAGCCGGTGGCCTACTACGGCACGGACGACGCCATCGCCATGCTCAAGGAGCACCGCGAGGAGTTCATGCAGTTCAAGGACGCCCTGCGGCAATCGAACTGATCCCTGCAGCCGCAAGCCCACGCTTGCGGCTTTTTCATTCCCCGATCCATAGGAGTTCGCTGTGGATGCTTTCAAGCGAAAAGAGCTGATCACCGGCGGCTTCATGCTGGCCGCTGGCATCGCTTACCTGCTGGCCACCATGAGCCTGCCGCGCAAGTCGTTCATCGACGCCGCATTCGTGCCCTACGTACTGGCGATCTTCATGTGCGGGCTGGGCGTGCTGCAGCTGGTATTCGGCTTTCGCAACGCGCCGGCCGCAGATAGCCCGGCCGACGACAAGAAGGGCGAGGTCTCCGAATACGGCACGGTGATCAAGACCCTGGCGCTGATCGCCGCCTACATCGCCACCCTGGAGCCCATCGGCTTTCCCATCGTCACGGCGATCTACCTGTACCTGCAGTTCATCGTGCTGACGCCCCACGGCCAGAAGATCGGCCACGTGACCTACGCAATCACGGCGATCATCTCGGCCATCGTCATCTACCTCATCTTCCGCCAGGGCTTCGATCTGATGCTGCCCTCCGGCGTGCTGAACATCTAGGAGGCGCGCCATGCTCGACTTGATGACACACGGCTTCGCCGCCGTCTTCTCGCTGCAGATCTTCATCCTCATCACCATCGGTGTGGTGGTCGGCATCATCTTCGGCGCCGTGCCGGGCCTTTCGGCCACCATGGCCGTGGCGCTGTGCCTGCCGCTGACCTTCACCATGGGCCCGGCCGCCGGTCTGTCGCTGCTGGTAGCGCTCTACGTGGGGGCGATTTCCGGCAGCCTGATCCCGTCGATCCTGCTGAAAATTCCCGGCACGCCCTCCTCGATCGCCACGGTGTTCGATGGCGGGCCGATGATGGAAAAGGGCGAAGGCTTCAAGGCCCTCGGCATCGGTATCGTGTTCTCGTTCCTGGGCACCTTCTTCGGGATCGGCGCGCTGATGTTCATCGCCCCGATGCTGGCCAAGGTGGCGCTCAGCTTCGGCCCCCACGAATACTTCGCCATCGCCATCTTCTCGCTGACCCTGATCGCCACGCTGTCCACCGGCTCGCTGACCAAGGGCGTGTTCTCCGGCGCCCTGGGCTTCGCCTTCTCCACCGTCGGCATCGCCCCGGTGGATGCGATTCGTCGCTTCACCTTCGACCAGTCCAACCTCAACGGCGGCTTCGCCATGCTGGCGGTAATGATCGGCATGTTCGCCGTGGCCGAGGTGATTCGCCTGGCCGAGACCGGGCGCCACGCCGGCATGACCAAGGTCAAGCCGCTGGACATGTCCAAGGTGCGCGGCTTCGGCTTCTCGCTGAAGGAATTCGTCGGCCAGTTGCGCAACGCCTTCCGCTCGGCGATGATCGGCCTCGGCATCGGCGTGCTGCCGGGCGTGGGTTCGGGCACCTCGAACATCATTTCCTACATCGTGGCGAAGAAGCGCGCCAAGGATCCGGACTCCTACGGCAAGGGCAACCCTGGCGGCGTGGTGGCCAGCGAAACCTGCAACAGCGCGGCCATCGGTGGCGCCATGGTGCCGCTGCTGACCCTCGGCATTCCGGGTGACACGGTGACCGCCATGCTGCTCGGCGGCTTCCTGATCCACGGCATCCAGCCCGGCCCGCTGCTGTTCATCACCCAGGGGCCGCTGGTGTACACCATCTTCGCCGCGCTGATCCTGGCCACGGTGATCATGCTGGTGCTGGAGTTCTACGGCCTGCGCATCTTCATCAAGCTGCTGTCGGTGCCCAAGCACATCCTGCTGCCGATCATCTTGGTGCTCTGCGTGGTCGGGGCCTTCGGCCTCAACAGCCGCCTGTTCGATGCCTGGAGCATCCTGCTGTTCGGCATCCTCGGCTACGGCTTCATCAAGGCCGGCATGCCTGCGCCGCCGTTCATCATCGGTTTCATCCTCGGGCCGATGGCCGAGACCAACCTGCGCCGCGGGCTGATGCTTTCCGACGGCAGCTTCACCGCCTTCCTGACCAGCCCGATCTCGGCGCTGTTCCTCGGCTTGGCGGCGCTGTCGGTGCTCTGGCACGCCTACAGCCTGCTGCGCGCCAGGAAGGACAAGAAACCCGCCGAAGCGTTATCGACGAGTTGATCGCCCACTCCTGAAACGAAACAAGCGCCCTGGGGCGCTTGTTTCGTTTCCGCGAGATGAAACCTATTCGGGCTTCTTCAGCTTCGGATTGGGAAAGAACTGCACGGCCTTGACCTTGGGATCCGCCGGTTTCTTCGGCGTCAGGCCGCTGACGTTGACGCGGGTCGGCAGCTCCTTGGCCACCGAGTTGCCACGCTCGTCCAAGGTGTCGGCGTAACCGCACTGCACGCATTCGCGGTGCGGCACGCCATCGACGTTCCACATCTTGATGCTGTCCATCTCGCTGCACGCCGGGCACACGGCACCGGCGATGAAACGCTTGGGCGTGATTTCTACAGGGGCGTCGCTCATGCCGCCTCCGCACTCAGGCCCAGATGGCGCAGCAGCGCGTCGATGCTCGGCTCGCGACCGCGGAAATCGACGAACAGCACCATCGGCGCCTGGGAACCTCCGCGGGCCAGGATCGCCTCGCGGAACGCGCGACCGGTCTGCGGGTTGAGCACGCCCTCTTCCTCGAACTTCGAGAAGGCATCGGCGCTCAGCACCTCGGCCCACTTGTAGCTGTAGTAACCGGCCGCGTAACCGCCGGCGAAGATATGCGCGAAGCTGTTGGGGAAGCGGTTGTAGGCCGGCGGGCGCAGCACCGAGACCTCGTCGCGGATGCCTTCGAGCACCTCCAGCACGCTGCGACCATCGCCGTGGGTAACGTGCAGCTCGAAGTCGAACAGCGAGAACTCCAGCTGGCGCACCATCATCAGGCCGGACTGGAAGTTCTTGGCGGCCAGCATCTTGTCGAGCAGGTCCTGGGGCAACGGCTCGCCGGTCTGGTAATGGCCGGAGATCAGCGCCAGGCCCTCGGGCTCCCAGCACCAGTTCTCCATGAACTGGCTCGGCAGCTCGACGGCGTCCCAGGCCACGCCATTGATGCCGGACACCCCGACATGCTCGACGCGGGTCAGCAGGTGATGCAGGCCATGGCCGAATTCGTGGAACAGCGTGGTGACTTCATCGTGGGTCAGCAGCGCCGGCTTGCCCGCCGACGCAGGGGTGAAATTGCACACCAGGTTGGCCACCGGGCTGACCAGTTCGCCACCGACGGCGCGGCGCTTGTCGCGGGCGCCGTCCATCCAGGCACCGCCGCGCTTGTTGGCACGGGCGTAGAGGTCGAAGAAGAAGCGCCCGACGTGCTGGCCGTTCTCGGAAATCTCGAACAGGCGCACGTCCGGGTGCCAGGTGTCGAAGTCATGCAGCTCCTTGATCTGGATGCCGTAGAGCTTCTCGACGATGGCGAACAGGCCGCCGAGCACCTTGTCGATGGGGAAGTAGGCGCGCAGGATTTCCTGGGAAATGCTGTAGCGCTGCTCGCGCAGCTTCTCACTGTAGTAGCCCACGTCCCAGCTTTGCAGGTCGTTGCAGCCCTGCTCGGCGGCAAAAGCGCGCAGCTCGGTCAGGTCCTGCTCGGCGAACGGCTTGCTGCGCACCGCCAGGTCGCGCAGGAAGCTCAGCACCTGCTCGCTGGACTCGGCCATCTTGCTGGCCAGGCTCAACTCGGCGTAATTGCCGAAGCCCAGCAGGCGCGCCAGCTCCTGGCGCAGCTCGAGAATCTCGGCCATCACCGGGCCGTTGTCGTTCTGCCCGGCGTTCGGGCCCTGGTCCGAGGCGCGGGTGCAATAAGCCGCGTACAGCTCCTCGCGCAGGGCGCGGTTGTCGGCGTAGGTCATCACCGCGTAGTAACTGGGGAATTCCAGGGTGATCAGCCAGCCCGAGAGGTTCTTGGCTTCGGCGGCCTGCTGCATCTGCGCCTTGGCCGACTCGGTGATGCCGGCCAGCAGGCTTTCGTCCTCGATGTGCTTGGTCCAGGCCTGGGTGGCATCCAGCAGCTGGTTGGAGAAGCGGCTGCCCAGCTCGGACAGGCGCATCTGGATCTCGCCATAACGCTTCTGCTGCTCGGCCGGCAGGTCGATACCGGACAGGCGGAAGTCACGCAGGGCGTGTTCGAGAATGGTCTTCTGCGCGACATCGAAATTCGCTGCTTCGGGGCTGGCGGCCAGCGCTTCGTAGGCCTGGAACAGGGCACGGTTCTGGCCCATTTCCGTCCAGTATTCCGACAGTTTCGGCAGGCAAGCCTCATAGGCGGCGCGCAGCTCAGGGTTGTTGCGCACGGCATTGAGGTGGCTGACCGGGCTCCAGGCGCGGCCCAGCTTGGCACCCTGCTCGTCGAGCGCGTCGATCAAACTTTCCCAGCGCGGCGTATCGCCCTGGCTGGCCAGCACCTTGGCGACCACGCTGCGGCTCTCGGCGAGAATGGTATCCACCGCCGGCTCTACATGCTCGGGCAGGATGGACGAATACGGCGGCAGGTCGAAATCTTGCAGCAGGGGATTGTTCGCACTCACGTCGGGTACCTGTGGTGGAATGAATAAGATGTCTGATTGACCAGATATGGCGGTCATCTTAATTACAATCAACCCCCGGCGTAACTTCAGAGGTTTCTATCGTGGCGATTCGTACTTATCAGGGCACAAAACCGACGCTCGGTGATCGGGTGTTCGTCGACAGCTCGGCGGTGGTCATCGGCGACGTGGAAATCGGCGAGGACAGCTCCGTGTGGCCGCTGACCGTGATCCGCGGCGACATGCACCGCATCCGCATCGGCAAGCGCACCAGCGTGCAGGACGGCAGCGTGCTGCACATCACCCACGCCGGCCCGTTCAACCCGGACGGCTTCCCGCTGATCATCGGCGACGAAGTGACCATCGGCCACAAGGTGATGCTGCACGGCTGCACCCTGGGCAGCCGCATCCTGGTCGGCATGGGCAGCACGGTGATGGACGGCGCGGTGGTCGAGGACGACGTGATCATCGGCGCCGGCAGCCTGGTGCCGCCGGGCAAGGTGCTGGAGAGCGGTTTCCTGTACGTCGGCAGCCCGGTGAAACAGGCACGCCCGTTGACCGACAAGGAACGCAATTTCTTCAGCTACACCGCCGGCAATTACGTGAAGCTCAAGGATCAGCATATCGCCGAAGGCTACGACCAATAACTGACAGCCGAGCGTGCAAGCGCGAGCGCAAAGGAGTAACCTTCATTTGACGTTTAATTTTATTCAAATGAAGGAGGCAGCATGACCGTTACCGCAATGCGTCAGGCCAAACAGGGCAAGGACGACCCCTCGCCCGTGGTCGCCGCCTTCTGGGATTTCAGTGCTGGCCGGGAAAAGCTCAGTGAAGCCGAGCGCCTGCAGCAGATTCGTGATGGCTTCGCCGCCGACTTGGTGCAGGCAGTGAAAGCGACCTTCACCCTGCCAGAGCGCAGCCTGGAAATTCTTCTCAACGCGTCGATCTCGACCCTCGAACGTCGCCGCCGCGAGCGCAAGGTGCTCGACCCGGTGGCCTCCGAGCGCCTGGATCGCATCGCCATGGTCTGCCAGTTGGCCGAAGACGTGTTCGAAAGCCGCCAGGCAGCCGCCGAGTGGATGTCGCGGGCCAATCGCTCCCTTGGCGGCCAGGCGCCGATCATGCTCTGCGAGACGGAAATCGGCGCCAAGCAGGTACGCCGGGTGCTCAATGCCCTCGATTGGGGTGGCGCGGCCTGATGCGTGCCTGGCGCGTGGCCAAGGCCAAGCGAGCCACCGACCTGTCCGGGCGTGGCGCCGCCATCGAAGGCGGGCGCTGGAACGAGCAGGACATCGCCGCGGTGTACATGGGCCTGAGCCCCGGCATCTGCTGCCTGGAAACCTTCGTGCACGCCGAAGGCCCGCCGGCGATGCCGATGAAAATCACCTGCTTCGAGCTGCCGGACGATTCGGATCTCTACTGGGAGCCCGCAGCGGGCGAACTGCCACAAGGCTGGAACGCGCTGCCGGTGGATCGCCCGAGCATGGATTTCGGCAGCGTCTGGCTGCGCGCCGTCAGCCACCTCGGCCTGATCGTGCCATCCGCGGTGCTGCCGCTGGAGCGCAACCTGGTGGTGAACCCGCTGCACCCGGCCATCAGCCGCATCCGCATCGTCGACACCTACGATTTCACCTACGACCCACGCATGTTCAAGGCGTGACCAGACCCTAGGAAACCCCCGTGAATATCCGCCCTATAAGCGAAACCGATTTCGATCAGGTCTGGCCCATCATCCGCGATGTCGTCCAGGGCCAGGAAACCTACGCCTATGACCCGGCCATGGACCGCGAGACGGCCTGGAAAACCTGGGTCGAGCTGCCCCGCGCCACCTTCGTGGCCGAAGAACACGGGCAGATCCTCGGCACCTATTACATCAAGGCCAACGCCGCAGGACCGGGCGACCACGTGTGCAACTGCGGCTACATGACCTCGCCCGCCGCCCGCGGCAAGGGCGTGGCGAGCGCGCTGTGCCAGCACTCGCTGCAGGTCGCCCGTGAGCTGGGCTTCCAGGCCATGCAGTTCAACTCGGTGGTGGCCAGCAACACCGTCGCCGTGGCGCTCTGGCAGAAACACGGTTTCGCCATCGTCGGCACCCTGCCCAAGGCCTATCGCCATCGCACGCTGGGCCTGGTGGACTGCCATGTGATGTATCGCTGGCTTAATGATTGACGCCGATTCCGTAGCCCGGTGTAGAGCGCAGCGAAACCCGGGATGATCTCCTGGGTATCGCTATGCTCAACCACAGACTACGAGCTGGTGATTATCTGTGGGAGCGGGCCATGCCCGCGATTTTTCGCGCGCATGGCGCGCTCCTACAGTGGATCGGCGAACGGCTGCTCCTGCCCTGCTGCAGTCGATAAGCTACTAGCGCCCGAGCAGGCTACGACCTGAAGCGCGCCAGCGAAAACGCCGACAGGTCAGCCGCGCCGGGCTCGCCGCAATGCTGCATGGCCAGCGCCTCACCGATGCCGGCGGAATGCTTGAAGCCATGCCCCGAGCAGGCCGACACCAGGGTCACGTTGGCCATCTGCGGGTGTGTATCGATGATGAAATTGAAGTCCGGCGTGATGGTGTAGGTGCACACCCTGGACTTCAGCACCCGCCGGGAAACCCCGAGCAGCCGGCCAGCCACGTGGGCGTCGTACAGGGCGTCGGTATCCGCCTGGCTGACGTGGCGATCCAGCGCGTCGGGATCGCAGCCTTCGAGGTACTGCTCGGTGGCGACCTTGATGGCGTTCTCGCCCGGCAGCGGCGGAAAGCCGTAGCAACTGTCGGTATCCGCCGCGCCATGCAGCAGGATGTACACCGGCGAGCCGGCAGCAAAACGCTCCGGCTCGTCCAGCTCGAACCACACCAGTTGCTGGCGGCAGACCTTCAGCAAGCCCTCGATCGACGCGCCCAGCAGCCGGCCCGTCCACATGCCGGCGCAGACGATGGCCTTGTCCGCCGTCAGCGTGCCGCCGCCCGTGCGCACCCGAACGCCTCCGGCATCGGACTCGATAGCCTCGACCCGCGTATGGGTGTGCAAGACCGCACCCAGTTGCTCGGCCAGCCGCAGCTGCACGTCGATGGCCCGCTCGGGGCGCACGTAACCGGCGCCCGGCTCGTAATAGCCGGTGGCCGCATCGCCGAAGCCGCCGAATTGCGGGAAGCGCTGGCGGATGGCGGCGGCGTCCAGCAGGCTGTGTTCGATGCCGAAGCGTTTGGCCAGCGCCGCCGTTTCGCCGCCGAAGTCAGGCGTGCCGTGGCCGCGGGTCGGCTCCTGGCTGCTGCTCAGCATCAGCATGCCGCAGGCTTCGAACAACGCCTCGCCGCTCTGCGCCTCCAGCTCGCGCCAGATGCGCTGGGAATTGAGCGCCAGCGGCACGTAGGCCGCGCCCTCGCCCACCGCCTGGCGGGTGATGCGCGTGTCGCCATGGCTGGAGCCCTGGTCGTGGGGCGGTGCATGGCGGTCGACGCCGGCCACGCGCACGCCGCGCTTGGCCAGTTGATAGAGGGTGGCGGCGCCCATGGCGCCCAGGCCGATCACGATAACGTCGTAGTGCATGGGATTCTCTACTGCTCGAAGGGCTGGGTTTCTTCGCGAAAGGCGTCGAGGAAGGCGACCATCCGCGCGTGCCGCTGTCCGGCCAGGCGCGCACCGGTGGCGGTCTGGAAGCCGGCGGCCAGGCCCAGCAACTTGCTGTGGAAATGGTCCAGGGCGAAACGCTGGTCATCCAGCGGCCGCTGGCGTGCGTCGATATCCTCGGCATCGTACAGCGCACTGCCCAGGCGCCCGGAAACATGAAAGCAACGCGCCACGCCGATCAGGCCGATGGCGTCCAGGCGGTCGGCATCCTGCAGGATGCGCGCCTCCAGGCTGGTCGGCGTGATGGCGGCGGAGAAACTGTGCGCCTCGATGGCATGGCGCACGGCGGTGATGCGCTCGCTCGGCCAGCCGTGGCCTGCGAGCACCTCGCCGGCGCGCGCAGCGGATAGCCGCGAAGCGCTGGAGCGCAGCGGCGAATCCTTTTCCACCGCCACGCAGTCATGCAGCAGCACCGCCGCCAGCAGCAACTGCAGATCGCCGCCCTCCTCGCGCTGCAAGCGCCGAACGTTGGCCCATACCCGCTGCAGGTGCGACAGGTCATGGGCGCCATCGTCGGTGGATGGCGCGCAGCCGGCCAACAGCTGGCCAGCCAGCTCGGCGTAGGGGGCGAAAGGATCCAGATTCATGACAGATCGCCAGAAAGGGAAAGCCGCACCTTACGGGCCAGCCGCCAGGGCTCGCAAGTCATGCAGCGGAGTGTGGCGCCTTGCCATTACTGGACAAGCTCATAGGGCTTGCGCCACCTTTGGCAGCTTCGCCGAGCGACCTGGCCGCGCGCCAGGATCGCCTCGACGCATGAAGGATTTTCGACAGACTCGCCCCCAATGAGCGCACATTCCGAACGGCGTCTCAGCAGATAACCGCGTTCGCGGTTATCTTCGGCACAGGATGGCATCGCAGGGATACGCACATGGCAATCACACAACAGTCGCGCATGGCCAAGGTCAACAGCCCGCTCGGCGACAACGTGCTGGTGATGGAGCGCCTGGCCGGCAGCGAATCCCTGGGCCGCCTGTTCCACTACGAGCTCAGCCTGGCCTCGGAAAATTCCTCGCTCAAGCTCAACGCTCTGCTCGGCAAGCCCATGGGCCTGGCCGTACAACTGGCCGACGGCAGCGACCGCTACTTCCACGGCATCGTCGCGCGCTGCAGCCAGACCGCCCACCGTGGCCAGTTCGCCAGCTATCAGGTCACCCTCAAGCCTTGGTTGTGGCTGCTGTCGCGCACCTCCGACTGCCGGATCTTCCAGAGCAAGACCGTGCCGGACATCGTCAAGCAGGTGTTCCGCGACCTGGGTTTCTCCGACTTCGAAGACGCCCTGACCCGCTCCTACCGCGAATGGGATTATTGCGTGCAGTACCGCGAGACCAGCTTCGATTTCGTCAGCCGGCTGATGGAGCAGGAAGGCATCTACTACTACTTCCGCCATGAGCAGGAGCGCCATGTACTGGTGCTCTGCGATGCCTACGGCGCCCACGGTACGGCGCCCGGCTATGGGCGCGTGCCGTTCTACCCGCTCGACGACCAGATGCGCGAGCGTGACCACATTCACGACTGGCACCTGGCCCACGAAGTGCAGCCCGGCTCCCTGGCGCTCAACGACTATGACTTCCAGCGCCCCAGCGCACGCCTGGAAGTGCGCTCCAGCATCGCCCGCGAGCACAGCAACGCCGATTATCCGCTCTACGACTACCCGGGCGAATACGTGCAGAGCAAGGACGGCGAGCAGTACGCGCGCAATCGCATCGAGGCCATCCAGGCGCAGTACGAGCAGATCCGCCTGAAGGGCAATGCCCGCGGCCTGGGCAGCGGGCACCTGTTCAGCCTCACCGATTACCCGCGCGACGATCAGAACCGCGAGTACCTGATCGTCGATGCCGAATACACAATCACCCAGGACCTCTACGAAAGCGGTCGCGGCAGCGAGAGCTTCCAGTTCGACAGCAACCTGACCTGCATCGACGCCAGCCAGGTGTTCCGCCCGCTGCCGCAGACCGTGCAGCCCATCGTGCAGGGCCCGCAGACGGCCATGGTGGTCGGCCCCAAGGGCGAGGAAATCTGGACCGACCAGTACGGCCGCGTGAAGGTGCACTTCTACTGGGACCGCCACGACCAGTCCAACGAGAACAGCTCGTGCTGGATTCGCGTATCGCAGAACTGGGCCGGCAAGAACTGGGGCTCGATCCAGATCCCGCGCATTGGCCAGGAAGTGATCGTCAGCTTTCTGGAAGGCGACCCTGACCGGCCGATCATCACCGGCCGCGTCTACAACGCCGAGCAGACGGTGCCCTACGACCTGCCCGCCAACGCCACGCAAAGCGGCACCAAGAGCCGCTCGAGCAAGGGCGGCACGCCAGCCAACTTCAACGAAATCCGCATGGAGGACAAGAAGGGCGAAGAGCAGCTGTTCATCCATGCCGAGAAGAACCAGGACATCGAGGTCGAGAACGACGAGACCCACTGGGTCGGCCACGACCGCACCAAGACCATCGACAACGACGAAACGGTGCACGTCAAACACGACCGCACCGAGACGGTGGACAACAACGAGACCATCACCATCGGCGTCGACCGTACCGAAAAGGTCGGCAACAACGAGTCCATCACCATCGGTGTGAACCGCACCGAAAACGTGGGCAGCAACGAATCGATCAGCATCGGTGCCAACCGTACCGAGAGCGTGGGCAGCAACGAAACCATCAGCATCGGCGCCAACCGCACCGAGAGCGTGGGCAGTAACGAAACCATCAGCATCGGTGCCAACCGTACCGAAAGCGTGGGCAACAACGAGCGCATCACCATTGGCGCCGACCGCACCGAGCTGGTCACCGCCAATGAAAGCGTGTTCATCGGTGCCAACCAGACGACCGCCGTCGGCGGCAGCGAATCGCGCTACGTGCGCGGCGAGCGCAACACCCGCATCGGCAAGGACGACACCCTCAACGTCGGCAAGAACTTCGTACTCAAGGCCGGCGACTCGATCACCCTGCAGACCGGCGCTGCCAGCATCACCATGAAGAAGGACGGCACCATCGTCATTCGTGGCAAGAACATCAGCATCGACGGCTCCGGGGCGATCAACGTCAAGGCCGCCAAGAACATCGTGATGAAAGGCCAGAAGATCCTGCAGAACTAGGCCGCGATCAGCGCCAGGAGCCCCCATGACTGTCCAGCACCACACCCCCGCCGCCGCCACTCGCCTGGACGGCGTGGTCATCGGCGTACTGCTCGATGTGCCGCAAGCTTCCAGCCCGATCGTGGCTTTTGCCGGCTGCCCATCGGAGACCGGCATCGCCGCGACCACCACCACGGCCCTCAGCCGCGAGGACATCGGCGCCCAGGTGGCCCTGATGTTCGTCGGTGGCGACCCGAGCCAGCCACTGGTGATCGGCCGTATCCAGCGCCTGCCGCAGGCACCGGCGCCGGCCGCCATCGCCCATCTCGACGGCGAGCGCCTGGAATTCAGCGCCGAACGGGAGATCGTGCTGCGCTGCGGCAAGGCCAGCATCACCCTGACCCGCGAGGGCAAGGTGCTGATCAAGGGCGCCTACCTGTCCAGCCGCTCCAGCGGCGTGAACCGCATCAAGGGCGGTTCGGTGCAGATCAACTAAGAGCCGCCCATGGAACTGCTCAACGCCACCCGGATGGTGGCCGCCTACAACCAGGGCCTGGACGCCGATGGCCGCGAGTACCTGGTGGTCATCGTCAAGGGCACCTTCAGCCTGCCGGTGGACGGCAGCGTGGCGCGCCTGCTCGATGAGCAGCAACCGCTGCTGATGAGCGACACCTTCGCCGGCGACCCGGCGCTCTCCGCGCCGTTGCGCGAGTTCGACTTCGCCCCCTTCAAGCCGTACTGCGACGTGCTGGTCAGTGGCAGCGCCCATGCGCCGGGCGGGCGGCCGGTCAGCCAGCTCACCGTGGGTATCCGCGTCGGCCGGGTCAGCAAGGCGTTCAGCGTTTTCGGCCCGCGTCACTGGCAGCCCGGCGCCCTGGGCACCAGCGCCGGCGCGCCGCAGCCCTTCGTGCGCCAGGACATCTCCTACGCCAGCGCCTTCGGCGGCAACCACCCGGCACCCGGCAACCCCGAGCAGTTGCTGTGCAACCTGCGCAACCCGGCCGGCCAGGGCTGGTACCCGCGCAGCCTGGGCGGCGGCACCGTGGTCGGCATGCCGATGCCCAATACCGAGAAGCTCGGCCAGCCGGTGGATGCGCCCCATGGCGATTTCGAGCCCATGGCCCTCGGCCCGCTGGGCAAGCACTGGCAGGCACGGGTCGGTTTCGCCGGCACCTACGACCAGGCCTGGCAGGACGAGCAGTTTCCCTTCCTGCCCAGGGACTTCGACGAGCGCTACTTTCAAGCGGCCCCGGCCGACCAGCAGACCGACTACCTCAAGGGCGGCGAAGAGGTGTTCCTGCTCGGCCTGCTGCCGACCGAGCGCGCCGGCTTCCGGGTGCCCAGCGTGCCCATGCCGGTGACTTATTTTCTCAGCGCCGGCGGCCATGAAACGGCGGAAGCGGTCATCGACACCCTGCTGGTCGATACCGACGCCAACCGTGTGGAAATCACCTGGCGCACCCGCCGACCACTCAAACGCAGCCTGTTCGAAATCGCCCAGGTGCTGGTCGGCGAGAAATCCCGAGGCTGGTGGCGCGCCCGCGAACTGGGCAAGGACTACTATCCGTCGCTGGCCGCGCTGAGCCGCAGCCGCCTGGCCGAGGATGAATCGTCATGAGCGCCCTCAGCATCCTCTCCAGCGGCATGCTCAGCGCCGTGGGCCTGAGCGCGCCGGCCAGTTGCGCGGCGATCCGCTGCGCCCTCGACAACTTCCAGGAAACCCGCTTCATCGACGGCGGCGGCGAATGGCAGATCGCCGCCAGCGTACCGCTCGAAGAGCCCTGGCGCGGGCGTACCAAGCTGGTGAAGATGGCTGCTCGTGCCATCACCGAAAGCCTGGCCGGCGTGCCGGGTATCGATTGCGCCACCACGCCGCTGCTGCTCGGTGTCGCCGAAGTGGATCGCCCAGGGCGTTGCGACGGCCTGGACAACAGCCTGCTGCACGATATCGAGCGCGAGCTGGGCGTGCGCTTTCATGGCGCCTCCACGCTGATCCCGCGGGGCCGGGTCAGTGCGGGCGTGGCGCTGCTCAATGCGCGCCGGCTGATCCACGAAGGCGGCCACCGCCACGTGCTGATCGCCGGCGTCGACTCGTTTCTCAACGCCGCCACCCTGACCGCCTTCGAACAGCGCCAGCGGCTACTCACCAGCCGGCATTCCAACGGTTTCATTCCCGGCGAAGGCGCGGCGGCGGTGGTGGTCGGCGCGCCCGTGCGCCAGGACGCCGAACAGCTGATCTGCTTCGGGCTGGGCTTTGGCGTCGAGAAGGCCACGGTGGAAGCCGAC
The DNA here is from genome assembly GCF_007993955.1 of Pseudomonas sp. AG1028. Taxonomy (NCBI): domain Bacteria; kingdom Pseudomonadati; phylum Pseudomonadota; class Gammaproteobacteria; order Pseudomonadales; family Pseudomonadaceae; genus Pseudomonas; species Pseudomonas sp. AG1028. The sequence goes on along the minus strand of NZ_VIVP01000005.1, from coordinate 303,309 downwards.
GACATCCCGCTGCGCGCGGACGGTCTGGTGCAGGCTACCCAGGCGGCGCTAAAGGACGGCAACTGCCGTATGGAGCAGATGGACTACCGGCTGACCGACAACTCCGGCGAGCAGTACTACTTCAAGGAAGCCGCCCTGGCGCTGAGCCGCACGCTGCGGGTGGTCAAGGAAGAGTTCGACATCTGGCACCCCGCCGACTGCATCGGCGAATGCGGCGCCGCCATCGGCCCGGCCATGCTCGCCGTGGCACTGGCCGCCTCGCGCAAGGGCTACAGCCCTGGTGCGAACATCGTCTATCAACTGGGCAACGACGCTGGCGAGCGCGCCGTGGCGTTGCTGCGTTACCAACGAGTAGGAGCCGCCTGATGGCCAACGAGGTCTATGCCAACAACCGGGAGATTTCCTGCAAGGCGGCCAGCGGCAAATCCATCGCCGCCTTTCCCGACGTCTGCTTCACCCCGCCGCAAACGCCGCCCATGCCTCTGGGCATCCCGATCCCGTACCCCAACACCGGGCTGTCCAAGGACACCACCAAGGGCACGCGCACCATCCGCATCACCCGCAAGGAGGTGATGCTCAAGAACAAGAGCTACTACAAGACCAGTTACGGCGACGAACCCGGCCGCGCCCCGAAGAAAGGCATCATCACCAGCAAGATCAAGGGCAAGGTGTACTTCACCTCCTGGTCGATGGACGTCAAATTCGAAGGCAAGAACGTGGTGCGGCATATGGATCTGACGACCCATAACCATGGGTCGTTTCCGGGGAATACACCGACCTGGCCGTATCTGGATCAGATGGCGGTAAGCAAGGGTGAAGGGCCGTGCAAGGAAGACATCAAAAAAGAGAAGGATGCCTGTAAGGAATACACCCCTCATGGAGAGGGTGACCCATGCCCGCCAACCACTGAACTGGTGAAGGCAAAAAAAGCACGGGCGCTTACCGCTAAGGGCTCCCCAGCCAGAGCCCAGGCCAATGCATCGGTTAAGAGCGCCTACGAACGACTCGCAAGTAAAAATCGAGCCAATAAATGCCTGCAGGCTCGACGCTGCATGCTGACACCCTACAAACCCCAAGGCCGCGGCAAAGCCCGCCAGCCGGGCTGTTGCCCTGGCCAGACAGGCCACCATCTCATAGAGGCTTCCGCATTTCTTGAGCCAGGTACCCGCAAAGAAGGCGGTTCCTTAAGAGCGCAATTCAAGAACTCGAAATATGACCTTGATCGAGCACCCTGCGTGTGTGCGGAAGGCCCTGACAATACGACCGCGACCCACGGTTTGATGCATACCTATCAAGGCGTCAGAGCAAAAAAGCTGGCTCCCGATGGCACATGGACCTTACGCCAAGCCACGGAATGCGGCGCGGCGTCAGTGAATATGGTCTTCCAGAGCGGGTGTGATCAGCAGTGCCTGGAGTCGCAACTCAACGCCTATCACTCCAGCCCCGAAGTAGGCGTGAAACCGGACACGAAAATACCCTCGTCACCCAGTGGCAAAACCGACAGCAAGGTTGCCGAGAAAGCTTGGCAGCAATACGACAAGGGCAAACGGTCAATAGATAACTCAGGGAGTACTACACGATGATGTTCAAGGACGTTGGTTACCGTTACCGCAGCGGGGCCGTGCGCTACGGCGACCTCGCTTATGTCTTGTGCATTGACCCTGATCTTGCGGCGGACGGCTTACCACATACCTCTTTTTATGCCTGGGATAATGGCGGATGGGGTATGTATGAGATAGGGCGCTGGAACGCTCATTCGATCTGCGTTACTCAAACGCCAAAGGATCAAGCTATCGCACTGGGCGAGCACGGCGATATCCGTGTGATGGGCAACAACGACGATTATGACGAGCAGATAGCCTGTCCCGGCATAGCGTTGAGCATCATGCGGGAGATACGCAATATCGGTGGTTTCGCCTATGTGTGCGGCATGGATCGTCAGGTATTCAAACGAGACGGCCCAGGCAATTGGATTGCCTTGCACGGCGACATGCCGAACCAACCAGCCAAGGATATGGTTTTCGGCTTCGAATCCATACATGGTTACAGCGAGCACGATATCTACGCCGTCGGCTGGTATGGCGAAATCTGGCATTTCGATGGCAAGGCTTGGAAGAATTGCGCCAGCCCCACCAACATAAACCTCACTCGGGTGTGCTGTGCCGAAGACGGCTGGGTTTATGCGTGTGGCATGCACGGCATTCTTCTGCGGGGTAAAAACGATCAATGGGAAACCATCGATCATGAGGCTACCGATTCAGATATCTGGGATCTCGAGTGGTTCGCCGGCAAGCTTTATATCTCTACACTCCATGCGCTGTACTGGCTCAACGGAGACCAGCTTGAGCTGGTCGACTTCGGTGATTTGATCCCCAACAGCTGCCATAGCTTGAGTAGTGCAGATGGGCTGCTCTGGTCCATCGGGGAAAATGACATTCTGGCCTTCGACGGCGCTTCGTGGACCCGAATCGAGTAATGATCACCACCCTCCTCGACCAGCACACCGAAGAAGCTGCATTCCTAAGCGGTTTGCGCACCTACGCCGTCGGCGCGCCGCATTATGACCTGGCCCATCTCGGCGATCTGGACGAGCGGATCGAGGCTCATCTCGATGGTCTGCAGATCGCCGGCCTCAAGGGGCTTCATCTGTTGCTGGAGCAACTCACCCCACACGCCCAGGGCGAGGTATTCGCTACGGCTGCGCTGGCGCTGCGGATGAGCAACGAGAGCGCCCTGGAAACCCTGTATCAGCACCTACACGCCAACCCTGAGGGCGAGGCGTTTCTTGTCGCCGCACTGGGCTGGTTGGAGTGGCACGAAGTCTCCGCGCTGATCGAACGCGACCTGAGTTCCACGGACGCCCAGCACCGCCGGATCACCCTGGCTGCCCATGCCCTGCACGGCAAGGATCCCGGCCCGGCGCTGCTGTCTGCCCTGGGCCACGGTGATGCCAGCGTACTGGCTGCCGCGGCCCGGCTGGCCGGCACCCTGCGGCGCCGCGACCTTCTGCAGCCACTGCGTCAGCACCGCCTGCACGGCGACGATGAAGTCCGTTTCTGGAGCAACTGGGCCAGCGCCCAGATGGGTGATCAGGAAGCGCTCGGCAATCTGCGCCTGTTCGCCGAGCAGCCGGGTGAACGGCGCCGACCTGCACTCGAGGTGCTGCTCGCCTGGCAACCGCGGGAGGCCAGCATCACCTGGTTGCGTGGCCTGATGCAGAGCGCGGCGCACCGCCATATGGCGATCCAGGCCATCGGTTTGCTTGGCGATCCGCAGACCATCCCCTGGCTGATCCGCCAGATGCACGAACTGCCCACGGCCCGTGCCGCGGGTGAAGCCTTCAGCCTGATCACCGGCACCGACCTCGCGGAACTCGACCTGGAATTGGACGTCTATCCCGACTACGACGAAGGCCCTACCGATGATCCGTCCGACGCCAACGTCACCATGGATCCGGACATCGACCTGCCCTGGCCCGATCCCCATCGGGTCGAACGGTGGTGGCAGAGCCGGCAACAGGGCTTGCAACCAGGCACCGGCTACCTGCTGGGCCAGCCGTTCAGTGAGCAGCAATGCATGGCGGTACTCCGCAGCGGGACGCAGCGACAACGAAGGGCCGCCGCCAGCCTGCTGGCGCGCTATCAGCCCACCCGTGTGCTGTTCGCGACGGATGCGCCGGCGAGTCGGCAAAAGCGATTGCTCGACAGCTGAGCCAGCCGTCGACGACACAAGGAGAGTGCGAACATGCTCAAGAAATCCCTGCCATGCCCCTCGCTATACTCGGTAACCGGCGCGAATCATGCGGCTAGCGTACCTGTGCAAGCCGAGCGGCCAACTAGCGAAAATTGCGGACACCGCAGCGGCCGCCGAAATCCCGAATACCGGCCTTCAGAAACCTTCAAGCAAGGACTCGCTTACCCATGAACACGCCACGCCACATTGTGCCTTGCGGTTTCTGCCCTTCCACGAATCACATTCACTCGACGAGGGAATGACCTTGAACCGCAAATCAATAGTCTGCTGCGCGCTGTTACTTATCGGACTACTCACACAGGGTTACGCCATGGCTTTTTCCAAGACGCTCTATCTGTTCTCAGCAGTCGAAGGCACGGTGCTGCTTGATGGCAAGCCGGTTCAAGGCGTTGAAATCGAACAGGAATACCACTGGCACTGGAAAAACGAACATCGCAAGAACACGGTGCAAAGCGATGCACAAGGTCGCTTCCACCTTCCGGCGGTAACGGCGAAGTCACTAACCGCTGGTTTCATGCCCCATGAGCCGGTAATCGGCCAGCGTCTGACGCTTCGTTATCAAGGCAAGGATCACAAGGGCTGGGTCTTCACCAAGCACAACTACGACGATCTAGGGGAGGTAAAGAATCGGCCGCTGAAGTTCGTCTGTGAGCTTAATAGCGAGCCCGTTGCACACCCTGAAACAGAGACCTTTGGCATCTGCGTTATCCAATAACGCCCTCTCTCACCAGACCAGAAGGATTCGGCTGTGAACCCCTTGAGCCCCAAACAATCCGCACAAATCGCCACTCACGTCTACACGGTCAAAGACGCCGTCGTGTCATCGATGGGAGGCATCGCGGATGAAGCCGCCCGTCTCGGGCTGAGCAACTCGTTCGACTTTTCCAATCTGCAAATGGCCAGTGGAACCAGCGGCGCGATATTCCGCACGCGCACCGGATTCGCTTACGCCGTGCAGGGTGTGGGCGGTCGCCAAGGGGAAATGCTGCTGGCCTTTCGCGGCACCGACAGCATTGCCGACGCCCTGACCGATGCGAACGCGGGATTGCAACGAGGACCAAGCACCTGGCCGGTTCACGCAGGCTTCAACGAAACATTCAAATCGTTGCGTGGCGATATCGACAACTTCATGCGCGGCCGCAACCCCAGCACTGTGCACTGCGTTGGCCATAGTTTGGGCGGCGCCCTCGCCACGTTGGCGGCAGATCATCTGAGCGAACTTGGCGTAGCCGGCATCAAGCTCTACACCTTTGGCTCACCACGCACGGGTGTGGCCGGCTTCGCACGCCACCTGAGTGGCAAGCTCGGCGCTGACAATATCCACCGGGTCTACCACAGCGCTGACCCGGTGAGCATGGTGCCGATCTTCCCGTTCAGCCATGTGCCGGTTACCGGCAATGTCTGCATGATTCCGTGGAAGGGCGCGCAGATCAGCCCTGACGCTCACCGCATGACCTCCTACCTGCCTTCGATTGGCGATGCCAGCTGGAGAGGGCTCTACCGCAATCCGGAGCCGCCTCTGGATCGGGAAATCGATATCTGGCTGGAAAGCGCCAGCTACGGCCCGACCATGTTTTCTGCGGCAACGCTGTGGATGATCTCCAAGGCCATGCAGTACCTCCTCAAGAAGGCCGCCAATATCGTTATCGGCAGCGCGATCACCATCGGCGTTACAGTGCTGGATCAGATTGCCGGGATCCTGGTGCAGGGCGCCCAGATTTGCAAAGACATCAGCGATTCGGTCCGCGCCCTGATCGTGAAAATCTTCAAGTTCCTGGGCCGTGCGGTCCCCGCGACCATTGAAGTGACCACGTTCTTCCTGCGCTGGGTACTCGACCTGCTCGCCCGAGCAGTCGTCGATATGGCGCGTCAGGCCATGCACCTGGTCATACGCTCCTGAGTCCAAAAGAAAACGGCGCCTTCAGGCGCCGTTTTCACATTACAGATCCCCTTCCTCGACCATCCTGGCGCTGCTGGCATCCAGCGCATAAGCCGCATCGGCCAGATCGTTGCTGACCTTCTCGACCTTCAGCGTGCCACTGACCCATAACGGTTCGTAGATATCGGGCAGGGCGATGCCCTTGGGGTAGCGCACCAGCACCAGTTGGTTCGGTGGTGGTGGCGGGACGTGGATGCAGGCGCCGGGGTATGGCACCAGGAAAAACAGTGTGCTGCGCCCGGCGTTGTTGGTTTCCAGCGGTACCGGGTAGCCGCCGAGGCGGATCTTCTTGCCGTTCATGCCCGGCACGGTCTTGGCGGAATACATGACGGCGGGCAGGCCTTTGTCCTGCTGCTTCAAACCGCCCTTGCTGTCGAAGGTGCCTGAGCCTTCGGGGCCGTTGTGGGAGATTTCCGGCATCTGCTCCAGGGCGCGCTGATCCTCTTCGGGCATCAGGTCGAGCCAGTCGGTTTCGGGAAGTTCGGCGCGGGCGAAGCCGCTCAGCAACAGCAGGACCAGCAACAGGTAACGCATCGACGAGACTCACGTAATGGCAACGGGAGGCAGCCTCACGTCGATGCGTCAGGCTACCGGTTCAACTTTTCTTGGTGATCATGCCGAAGATCACCAGCAGGATGATCGCACCGACGACCGCACCGATGAAACCAGCCGCTTCACCCGCTTCGTAGATGCCCAACGCCTGACCACCGTAGGTTGCGGCGATGGAGCCACCGATGCCCAGCAGGATGGTCATGATCCAGCCCATGCTGTCATCGCCCGGCTTGAGGAAGCGAGCCACCAGACCCACGATCAGGCCGATGAAAATAGTGCCGATAATACCCATGACGCCCTCCGCAATTGAAAAAGGCGCCGCACGAATGCGGCGCCTTTCATCTGACGGAGACGGCGCGGGAGAGGTTCAAACTCCTGCGCCTGGCCTCAGCCGGCGTCGATCAGCGCCTGCACCTGAGCAATACGGCTGTCGAGAGTGGCGCGGTCTGCGCAGCGCAGCGTGGCGTGGCCGACCTTGCGCCCGGCCTTGAAGGCCTTGCCGTAGTGGTGCAGGTGGCAATCGTCGATGGCCGCCACTTTATCCACAGCCGGTACGCTGCCGATGAAATTGAGCATGGCGCTCTCGCCGACCTTGGCGGTCGAGCCCAGTGGCAGGCCGGCGACGGCGCGCAAGTGGTTCTCGAACTGGCTGCACTCGGCGCCTTCGATGGTCCAGTGCCCGGAGTTGTGCACGCGCGGGGCGATCTCGTTGGCCTTCAGGCCGCCGTCGACCTCGAAGAACTCGAAGGCCAGCACGCCGACATAGTCGAGTTGCTTCAGCACACGGCCGACGTAATCTTCGGCCAGCGCCTGCAGCGGGTGCGCGGTGCTGGCGATCGACAGGCTCAGAATGCCGCTGTCGTGGGTGTTGTGCACCAGCGGGTAGAAGCGCGTTTCACCATCACGGCCGCGCACGGCGACCAGCGACACTTCACCGCTGAACGGCACGAAGCCTTCGAGGATGCACGGCACGCTGCCCAGCTCGGCAAAGGAACCGGCCACGTCTTCGGGCTTGCGCAGGACCTTCTGGCCCTTGCCGTCGTAGCCCAGGGTGCGGGTCTTCATCACCGCCGGCAGGCCGATGCTGGCAACGGCCGCATCGAGATCGGCCTGGGACTGGATGTCGGCGAACTCGGGCGTGGGGATGCCCAGGTCCTTGAACATCGACTTCTCGAACCAGCGATCACGGGCGATGCGCAGCGACTCGGCGCTCGGGTACACCGGCACGAACTGGGACAGGAAAGCCACGGTTTCCGCCGGCACGCTCTCGAACTCGAACGTCACCAGGTCGACCTCGTCGGCCAGCTGGCGCAGGTGATCCTGATCGCCGTAATCGGCGCGGATGTGCTCGCCCAGGGCTTGCGCACAGGCGTCCGGGGCCGGGTCGAGAAACGCGAAATTCATCCCCAGCGGAGTGCCCGCCAGGGCCAACATGCGGCCGAGCTGGCCGCCACCGATTACGCCGATCTTCATCACTGTGCCCTCGGGTCCGGGTTTTCCAGCACGGTGTTGGTCTGCTCGTCGCGGAACTGCTTAAGCGCCGCGTGGAACTGCGGGTGCTGATGACCGAGGATGCTCGCCGCCAACAGCGCAGCGTTGATGGCGCCGGCCTTGCCGATGGCCAGGGTGGCCACCGGGATGCCGGCTGGCATCTGCACGATGGACAGCAGCGAGTCGACGCCCGAGAGCATGGACGACTGCACCGGCACACCGAGCACCGGCAGGTGGGTCTTGGCGGCGCACATGCCCGGCAGGTGGGCAGCGCCACCGGCACCGGCAATGATCACCTGGATGCCACGGTCCTCGGCTTCTTCGGCGTACTGGAACAGCAGGTCCGGCGTGCGGTGGGCGGAAACCACCTTCACTTCGTTGGGGATGCCCAGCTTGTCGAGCATCTCGACGGTATGGCTCAGGGTGCTCCAGTCGGATTTGGAACCCATGATCACGCCAACCAGTGCGCTCATCGTCGTGCCTCTCTACGTCTCGGGCGCAGGGCGCCATGTCGATTGATCGGGCGCTTGGCGCCGCGGCAGAAACAACAAACCACGCGGAAGGCGTGGTTTGCGTAAACCGGCAATTATACTGCAGTCGCACACAAATCGATAACCGACCGCCTGTCGGCCCATGACGCCCGGCGCACTGCTGTTGTCCTGGAGCAATACCCTGTCCCACCAGGCTTCGCATACTGCGGTCCTCATCGAGGAGGATCGCGCCATGCAACAGACCATGAAAGCAGCCGTCGTCCATGCCTTCGGCGAGCCGTTGCGGCTCGAAGAGGTGAAGGTTCCCCTGCCCGGCCCCGGGCGGATTCTGGTGAAGATCGAGGCGGCGGGCGTTTGCCATACCGACCTGCACGCCGCCGACGGCGACTGGCCGGTAAAACCCAGCCTGCCGTTCATTCCAGGCCATGAAGGCGTCGGCTACGTTGCCGCGGTCGGTGCCGGCGTGACGCGGGTGCGCGAAGGCGACCGGGTCGGCGTGCCCTGGCTGTACACGGCCTGCGGCTGCTGCGAACACTGCCTGACCGGCTGGGAAACCCTCTGTGCCGATCAGCAGAACACTGGTTACTCGGTCAACGGCAGCTACGCCGAATACGTGCTGGCCGACCCCGACTATGTGGGTATCCTGCCGAAGAACGTCGAATTCGCCGAGATCGCGCCGATCCTCTGTGCCGGCGTTACCGTCTATAAAGGCCTGAAGGTCACGGGCGCCCGGCCCGGCCAGTGGGTGGCGATTTCCGGCATCGGCGGCCTCGGTCACGTGGCGGTGCAGTACGCCCGCGCCATGGGCCTGCACGTGGCCGCCATCGACGTGGACGACGCCAAGCTGGCGCTGGCCAGAAAGCTCGGCGCCAGCCTGACCATCAATGCCCGTCAGGAAAACCCGGCCGAGATCATTCAACGCGATATCGGCGGCGCCCACGGCGTGCTGGTCACCGCCGTATCGAACAGCGCCTTCGGCCAGGCCATCGGCATGGCCCGGCGGGGCGGCACCGTCGCCCTGGTGGGGCTGCCACCTGGCGACTTCCCGACGCCGATCTTCGATGTGGTGCTCAAGGCCATCAGCATCACCGGCTCCATCGTCGGCACCCGCGCGGATCTGCAGGAGGCGCTGGACTTCGCTGGCGAGGGACTGGTGAAGGCGACAATCCACCGTGACCGGCTGGACAACGTCAACGGCGTGCTCGAACAGATGCGTGCGGGGCAGATCGAAGGCCGGGTAGTGATGCAATTCTGATCGTGGCGTCTGACAGCGCGGAACGGGCTCACATCACGCGCTGTCAGACGCAGTTAGAATCGCCTCATCACCCACCAAAGGACCATGCCATGACACGGCTGTCGCTGCTTATCGCCTCAACCTTCCTGACCTTCAATGCCAGCGCTCTGGAGCTGGCGAAATATCCCAAGGCCTTCGCCGCCGACAAGGGCGTCAGCGTCGTGGTCGCGCCCAGCAGCGACGAGAAGCAGGCCCTCGTGCAGATCAGCGGTATCAACCATCCGCTCGATGAAGTGGTGCTGCTGACCGACGTCAACGCGCGCAGCCAGGACGAAAGCGATTACGCCACCACCCTCGATGGCAGCGCCTACGTACTGGTTGGCCAGCGCCAGGAATGGGGCGGCGAGTCCTACCAGCTGTACCTGCCGGGCAACCGTGAGCCGCTGTACCTGAGCTTCGACGAGAAGGCCAGCAAGGCGGTCAAGCCGGCCGAGCTGCTGGCGCTGTACGAGAAGCAGAAAAAGGATGGCGTGCAGGACAAGCTGGCCAAGTTCGACCGCGAGAAGCGCCAGCAGTACCACGTCGAACGCCTGCAGCAGATGGACAAGGAGGCGTCGGCCAGCTGCGGCACCGACCTAAAGACCGAGGTCAACTGGCAGGCCCTGGACGAGCCGCTGCTCAAGGAGCTGAGCGTGTCCGGCTACTGCGGCGAGGTGGTCAACCAGATGAACAACCTGTGCAGCAGCTCGCCAGAATTCAAGGAGCAGGCCGCCAAACTCAATACCGTCGAGTGCAGCTTCGGCAAGGAAATGAAGATCCGCGAGCAGGGCAATCGCATCCTGTTCACCACCGAGCGTGACGCCGCCAACCAGGGCGAATTCATTAACGCCTTCCTACGTAACCGCTAGTAAACGTCCCCCGGCGGGCGGCCATCATGGCCGCCCGCTTTCATTCGGAAATCCGAACGCCTTCAGGTCGAAAAACCGAACAACCGACCGCCCCGCCCTGCCTACCCTCGCAAACTAAAAATTAAAACCCTTTAAATTCATAAACTTGCGCACTAAACATGGCGCCGAGAAGGTCTGGCACACATCCTGCTCTCTACCTGTCAGGAAAGCGATAGCCGCTCCACATGGAGGTACGTACCTCGCCGTACGTCCTCAATAACAACAACACCGAGGAAATCGACCCATGCGTATCGTCCCCCGCGTACTGGCTGTAGCCGTTGCCGCCACCCTGATGTCCAGCCCGGTTTTCGCCGCCGAACTGACCGGCACCCTGAAGAAGATCAAGGACTCGGGCACCATCACCCTGGGCCACCGCGACTCGTCCATCCCCTTCTCCTACTACGGTGACACCTCCAAGCAGCCGGTTGGCTACTCCCACGACCTGCAACTGAAAGTGGTCGAAGAGCTCAAGAAAGAGCTGGAGATGCCTGACCTGAAGGTGCGCTACAACCTGGTCACCTCCCAGACCCGTATCCCCCTGGTGCAGAACGGCACCGTGGATCTGGAGTGCGGCTCCACCACCAACAACGTCGAGCGCCAGCGCCAGGTCGACTTCTCCGTCGGCATCTTCGAAGTGGGTACCCGCCTGCTGACCAAGAAGAGCAGCGGCGTGAACGATTTCGAAGACCTCAAGGGCAAGAACGTGGTGACCACCGCCGGCACCACTTCCGAGCGCCTGCTCAAGGCCATGAACGCCGAGAAGAAGATGGGCATGAACGTGATTTCCGCCAAGGATCACGGCGAGTCCTTTCTGATGCTCGAGTCCAACCGCGCCGTGGCCTTCATGATGGATGACGCCCTGCTGGCCGGCGAAATGGCCAAGGCCAAGAAGCCGGACGACTGGCATGTGGTCGGCACCCCGCAGTCCTTCGAAATCTACGGCTGCATGGTTCGCAAGGGCGACGAAGGCTTCAAGAAGGTGGTCGACAAGGCCATCTCCGACACCTTCTCTTCGGGCGAAATCAACGACATCTACAACAAGTGGTTCCAGCAGCCGGTTCCGCCAAAAGGCCTGAACCTCAATTTCCCGATGAGCGAAGAGCTGAAGAAGCTGATCGCCAATCCCACCGACAAGTCTGCCGAGCAGATCTGACGGTGTGATGCCACGCCCCTTTCACGAGAAGGGGCGTAGCGGGAACCCGGAGGGGCCGGCGGCCTCTCCATCCATTTCCTGACGAAGCCAAAAATCGTTCGCTGACGCGGATGCGGGAAGCTGTTGCCCGCCGCCGGCTTCGCTGCGTCCACTCACCTGAGGGGAAACCCGATGAACTACAACTGGGACTGGGGCATCTTCTTCAAGTCCACCGGCATTGGCGATGAAATCTACCTGGAGTGGTTCATCACCGGTCTGGGCTGGACCATCGCCATCGCCCTGGTCGGCTGGCTGATCGCCCTGTCGCTTGGCTCGCTGCTCGGTGTGATGCGCACCGTGCCGAACCGCCTGATCTCCGGGATCGCCACCGCCTATGTGGAGATCTTCCGTAACGTACCGCTGCTGGTGCAGCTGTTCCTCTGGTACTTCCTGGTGCCGGACCTGCTGCCCGAGCCGCTGGAAATCTGGTTCAAGCAGGACCTCAACCCGGCTACCTCGGCCTACCTGAGCGTGGTCGTATGCCTGGGCCTATTCACCGCCGCCCGCGTCTGCGAGCAGGTGCGCACCGGCATCCAGGCACTGCCCAAGGGCCAGACCGCGGCGGCCTACGCCATGGGTTTCCGCCTGCCACAGATCTATAAAAATGTACTGCTGCCCCAGGCCTACCGGATCATCATTCCGCCGCTCACCAGCGAGTTTCTGAACATCTTCAAGAACTCCTCGGTGGCTTCGCTGATCGGCCTCATGGAGCTGCTCGCGCAAACCAAGCAGACCGCCGAATTCAGCGCCAACCTGTTCGAAGCCTTCACCTTGGCGACGCTGATCTACTTCACCCTGAACATGAGCCTGATGATGATCATGCGCATGGTCGAGCGTAAGGTCGCCGTGCCGGGCCTGATTTCCGTGGGAGGCAAATGATGGACTTCAGTCAGATCATTCCCGCTCTGCCAGGCCTCTGGGAAGGCATGGCCATGACCCTGCAACTGATGGTCATGGGCGTTATCGGTGGCGTGGTTCTCGGCACCCTGCTGGCGCTGATGCGCCTGTCGAACAGCGTGCTGCTGTCCAAGATCGCCGCCACCTACGTCAACTACTTCCGCTCGATCCCGCTGCTTCTGGTGATCACCTGGTTCTACTTCGCAGTGCCGTTCATCCTGCGCTGGATCACCGGTGAAGACACCCCCGTGGGCGCGTTCGCGTCCTGTCTGGTGGCCTTCATCATGTTCGAGGCGGCGTACTTCTGCGAAATCGTCCGTGCCGGCATCCAGTCGATTCCGCGCGGCCAGATGGGCGCGGCCCAGGCACTGGGCATGAGCTACGGCCAGACCATGCGCCTGATCATCCTGCCCCAGGCGTTTCGCAAGATGACTCCGCTGCTGCTGCAGCAGAGCATCATCCTGTTCCAGGACACCTCGCTGGTTTACACCGTCGGCCTGATGGACTTCCTCAACGCCGCCCGCTCGCGTGGCGACATTCTGGGCCAACCCCATGAATTCCTGATCTTCGCCGGCCTGGTCTACTTCACCATCAGCTTCGCTGCCTCGCAGCTGGTCAAGCTCCTGCAAAAAAGGTTAGCCGTATGATTTCCATCAAGAACGTCAACAAGTGGTATGGGGACTTCCAGGTGCTGACCGACTGCACCACGGACGTCAAGAAAGGCGAAGTGGTCGTGGTCTGCGGGCCGTCCGGTTCGGGCAAGTCGACCCTGATCAAGTGCGTCAATGCCCTGGAGCCGTTCCAGAAGGGCGACATCGTGGTCGACAGCACTTCGATTGCCGACAAGAAGACCAACCTGCCCAAGCTGCGCTCGCGCGTCGGCATGGTGTTCCAGCATTTCGAGCTGTTCCCGCACCTGACCATCACCGAGAACCTGACCATCGCGCAGATCAAGGTGCTCGGCCGCAGCAAGGAAGAAGCCACCAAGAAAGGCCTGGCCCTGCTCGAGCGCGTTGGCCTCAAGGAGCACGCCCACAAGCATCCGGGTCAGCTCTCCGGTGGCCAGCAGCAGCGCGTGGCCATCGCCCGCGCCCTGGCGATGGATCCGGTGGTGATGCTGTTCGACGAACCGACCTCGGCGCTCGACCCGGAGATGGTCAACGAAGTGCTCGACGTGATGGTGCAGCTGGCCCACGAAGGCATGACCATGATGTGCGTGACCCACGAGATGGGCTTCGCCCGCAAGGTCGCCGACCGGGTGATCTTCATGGACGCCGGCAAGATCGTCGAGGACTGCCCCAAGGAAGAGTTCTTCGGCGATATCAGCGCCCGCTCCGACCGCGCCCAGCAGTTCCTCGCCAAGATCCTTCAGCATTGATGCGCCAGGCCCGCTATCGCCTTGATAGCGGGCCTTCTAGACTCGAGAAGCACAATAAAAATCGAGGTTCCATCATGCGTGTTCTGCACTTCAAAACCCTGACACTCAGCGTCGCCATCGCCGCCTGCAGCAATGCCGTGCTGGCCGCCAATCTGGACGGCGGCGCGGTCGCCGCGCCTGACGAATACGCCGCCAAGGTGGCCGCCGATATCCTCAAGAAAGGCGGCAACGCGGTCGACGCCGCCGTCGCCACCGCCTTCACCCTGGCCATCACCTACCCCGAAGCCGGCAACATTGGCGGCGGCGGTTTCATGACCCTGTTCATGGACGGCAAGCCGTACTTCCTCGACTACCGGGAAACCGCGCCCAAGGCCGCTACCAAAACCATGTACCTGGACGACAAGGGCGAGGTGATCGAAAACCTCAGCCTGGTCGGCGCCAAGGCCGCCGGCGTGCCCGGCACGGTGATGGGTCTGTGGGAAGCCCACAAGCGCTTCGGCAAGCTGCCGTGGAGCGAGCTGCTGACGCCCGCCATCGGCTACGCCAACAGCGGCTTCAAGGTCGCCGACCAACAGTTCCAGTACCGCGAAGACGCCATCGGCCTGTTCAACGGCAAGACCAACTTCACCGCACACTTCGGCAGCATGCGCCCGGGGGAAACCTTCAAGCAGCCGCTGATGGCAGCGACCCTGGAGCGCATTGCGGCCAATGGCCCGGATGAGTTCTACAAAGGCAAGACCGCCGACCTGCTGGTCGCCCAGATGCAGCACGACGGCGGGCTGATCACCAAACAGGATCTGGCCGACTACCGCGTCAAATGGCGCGAGACGATGCGCGTCGACTGGCAGGGCAACAGCCTGTACACCGCGCCGCTGCCCAGCTCCGGCGGCATCGCCCTGGCCCAGCTGATCGGCATCAAGGAGCAGCGCGCCGCCGACTTCAAGGGCGTCGAGCTGAACTCCGCGCGCTATATCCACCTCCTGGCCGAGATCGAGAAACGGGTGTTCGCCGACCGTGCCGATTACCTGGGCGACCCGGACTTCTCCAAGGTACCGGTCGCCAAGCTGGTCGACGCCAGCTACCTCAAGCGCCGCGCCGCCGAGGTCAACCCGACCGCCATCTCGCCGACCGAGAAGGTTCGCCCCGGCCTGGAACCGCACCAGACCACGCACTTCTCCATCGTCGACGCCGACGGCAACGCGGTCAGCAATACCTACACCCTCAACTGGGACTTCGGCAGCGGCGTGGTAGTCGAAGGCGCCGGCTTCCTGCTCAACGACGAGATGGACGACTTCAGCTCCAAACCTGGCGTGGCCAATGCCTTCGGTGTGGTCGGTAGCGATGCCAACGCCATCGAGCCGGGCAAGCGCATGCTGTCGTCGATGAGCCCGAGCATCGTCACCCGTGACGGCAAGGTCAGCCTGGTGCTGGGCACGCCCGGCGGCTCGCGGATCTTCACCTCGATCTTCCAGGTGCTCAACAACGTCTACGACTTCAAGTTGCCTCTGGAGAAGGCTGTAGCCGCCCAGCGCGTGCACCACCAGCTGCTGCCCAAGGACACCATCTATTACGACGCCTACGCGCCGCTCACCGGCAAGGTCGCCGACGAGCTGAAGGCCATGGGCTACGTGCTCGAAGACCAGGGCTGGAACATGGGCGATATCCAGGCCATCCGCGTCGACGGGCGCAGCCTGCAAACCG
The DNA here is from genome assembly GCF_007993955.1 of Pseudomonas sp. AG1028. Classification (NCBI taxonomy): domain Bacteria; kingdom Pseudomonadati; phylum Pseudomonadota; class Gammaproteobacteria; order Pseudomonadales; family Pseudomonadaceae; genus Pseudomonas; species Pseudomonas sp. AG1028. The sequence continues at coordinate 287,734 of NZ_VIVP01000005.1, read as the reverse complement.
CTTCCGACCCCCGCGGTCGCGGTGTCGGCATGGTGGTCAAACCCTGAGCGGCATGGCATGACTCACGTTTCACGGCACCGCTGCGCCCGCAGCGGTGACCGATCCGCCCTGCCCTTGCGCGGGCTGGCTCGGTCGCGGTGACTGTGATGCAATGCGTGTCCATCAGTCTCCCTGGGGTGCCGCCCGCCTTGGCTGCCAAACCGCGCTACGTCCGCCACCTGTCACTGACCCTGCTGATGCTGGCGCTGGTGGCTACCTGTGGTTACGCCGGTTACTACCTGAGCGAACAGTCGGGTATCCGCAGCCTGGTCGACAGCGGCGAGCGCCAGCTCGAGCTCAACGCCCGGGCAGTGGAAAGCGAGATCAACAAGTACACCTACCTGCCCAGCCTGCTGGAGCTCGAATCCAACGTCAGCCGCCTGCTGCTGACGCCCGATGCCTACCGGCGCCAACGCGTCAATGACTACCTCGAAGGCCTCAACCAGCGCAGCGGCAGCCTGGCCATCTACGTGATGGACACCGACGGCCGGGTGCTGGCCACCAGCAACTGGCGCCAGGCCGACAGCTACCTGGGCGAGGACCTGTCGTTTCGCGCCTATTTCCAGGATGCGCTGAAAGGCGAACAAGGCCGCTTCTACGGCATCGGCAGCACCACCGGCGAGCCAGGCTACTACCTGTCCCATGGCCTGCGTGCCAACGGCCGGATCATCGGCGTGGCTGTGGTCAAGGTGCGCCTCGACCCACTGGAGCAGCGCTGGCAGCGGGCGCGACTGGAAGCCTACGTCAGCGACGAGAACGGCATCATCATCCTTTCCAGTGATCCGGCGCGACGGCTCAAGGCCGTGCGCCCACTCAATGCCGACACCAAGGAACGCCTGGCGCGCAGCCTGCAATATCACTGGTCGTCACTCGACGAGCTGATGCCTCTGGCACGCGAGGCGCTGGCCAATGGCGTCGAGCAGGTCAGCTTCGCGGGCCATAACGCGCAGGATGCCAGCGAGGTTACCAACTATCTGGCCCAGAGCCGCCCGCTGGAAGACACACCCTGGCACCTGACCCTGCTCAGCCCGCTGCAGGACCTGCGCCGCGAAGCGGTCAGCCACGGCATGCTGGCCGCCGCCGCCTTCGCCCTGCTGGCCTTTCTGCTGATCGCCTGGAACGAGCGCCGCAAGGTGATCGCCACCCGTCTGGCCGCCCGCGAAGCCCTGCAGCGCGCCAATAGCGAGCTGGAGCGCAAGATCACCGAGCGTACCGCCGACCTGCGTGCCAGCAACGAGCGCCTCAAGGCGCAGATTCGCGAACGCCGCCAGGCCGAGCAAACCCTGCGCCTGGCCCAGGACGAGTTGGTGCAGGCCGGCAAGCTGGCGGTCATCGGGCAAATGTCCACCAGCATCGCCCACGAGCTCAACCAGCCGCTGGCGGCGCTGCGCACGTTGTCCGGCAACACTGTGCGTTTCCTGTCCCGCGGCGCCTATGACGTGGCAACCACCAACCTGCAGACCATCAACGAGCTGGTCGACCGCATGGGCAAGATCACCGGCAGCCTGCGCGCCTTCGCCCGCCGCGCCAACGATGGCGGCGAAGCCAGCCTGAGCAAGGCCGTGGACGCCGCGCTGCAGGTCGTGCAGCCGCGCCTGGAGCGCACGCCACTGACCATTCACCGCGAGTTCGCCGACGCACGCCTGGCGATCAACCAGACCCGCCTGGAGCAGATTCTGGTCAACCTGATCGCCAACGCCGCCGATGCCATGAGCGCCCAGGCAGATCGCCAGCTGTGGTTGCGGGGCAGCGCAGAGGGCGAGCGCTATCGCCTGCGCGTGATCGACAACGGTCCCGGCATCGCCCCCGAAGACCGCACCCACCTGTTCGAACCCTTCTTCACCACCAAGCCCGGCGAGCAGGGCCTGGGGCTTGGTCTCACGCTGTCCGCCAGCCTCGCCGCGGCTGCTGGCGGCAGCCTCAGCGCCGACCATCCGCCCGAGGGCGGCACCGCTTTCGAACTCAACCTGCCGCAGGTTGCCGCTGCTTTGGAGACACCCGATGAATGACGACCTCACCGTGCTGATCGTCGAAGACGACCCCCACGTGCTGCTCGGTTGCCAGCAGGCCCTGGCCCTGGAAGACATTCCCTGCGAAGGCGTGGGCAGCGCCGAAGACGCCTTGCAGCGCATCGGCGCGGACTTTCCAGGCATCGTCATCAGCGATATCCGCCTGCCCGGCATGGATGGTCTGCAGCTGCTCGGCGAGCTCAAACGCCGCGACCCGAGCCTGCCGGTGGTGCTGATCACCGGCCACGGCGACATCGGCATGGCGGTCGGCGCCATGCGCGACGGCGCCTACGATTTCATGGAAAAGCCCTTCTCGCCCGAGCGCCTGGTCGACGTCGCCCGTCGCGCCCTGGAGCAGCGCAGCCTGGCCCGCGAGGTGTCGTCGTTGCGCCGCCAGCTGGCCGGCAAGCAGGCCCTGGAGCAGCGCCTGATCGGCCGCTCGCCGGCCATGCAGCAACTGCGCGAACTGATCGCCAACGTCGCCGATACCTCGGCAAACGTGCTGATCGAAGGCGAAACCGGCACCGGCAAGGAGCTGGTCGCCCGCTGCCTGCACGATTTCAGCCGCCGGCAGAGCAAGGCCTTCGTGGCACTCAATTGCGGCGGCCTGCCGGAAAACCTGTTCGAGAGCGAAATCTTCGGCCACGAAGCCCACGCCTTCACCGGCGCCGGCAAGCGCCGTATCGGCAAGATCGAGCACGCCAACGGCGGCAGCCTGTTTCTCGACGAAATCGAAAGCATGCCGCTCAACCTGCAGATCAAACTGCTGCGCGTGCTGCAGGAACACAGCCTGGAGCGCCTGGGCTCGAACCAGCCCATCGACGTCGATTGCCGGGTGATCGCCGCCACCAAGGCCGACCTTGACGAAGCCGGCAAGGCCGGACTGTTTCGCAGTGACCTCTACTACCGCCTCAACGTGGTGACCCTGGAACTGCCGCCGCTGCGCGAACGCCGCGAAGACATCGCCGTGCTGTTTGAGCACTTCCTGCAGCTCTCGGCCCTGCGTTTCGACCGCGCCGCGCCGGAGCTGGACCGCCACACCCTGGCCGCGCTGATGGCCCACGACTGGCCCGGCAACGTGCGCGAGCTGCGCAATGTCGCCGAGCGCTTCGCCCTCGGCCTGCCGGCCTTCAAGAAAAGCGGCGCCCAGGAAGGCAACGCCGCCACCTTCGCCGAAGCCGTGGAAGCCTTCGAACGCAACCTGCTGGTCGACGCCCTCGAACAGCACGCCGGCAACCTCAGCCAGGCCGCCCAGGCCCTCGGGATGGCCAAGACCACGCTGTTCGACAAGGTGAAGAAGTACGGACTGGGGTAAAAGCCGAGCAACTATCTAAAGATCACTGTGGGAATCGCTGGTCGCGCCACTTCTAGCCCTCCTCCCGCCCCACACCCCCTTCCAGCTTGCGCCACAAAAGCCGCACCGCCGCCTTGCGCGACATGCTCCAGCGGTACAGTCGGATCTCCAGCGGGATGTGCCAATGCTCCTTGCCGCACACCACCAGTTCGCCCCGCGCCAGCTCGGCGTTCATCGACAGGCGCGGTACCCAGGCCACGCCCAGGCCTTGCAGGGCCATAGCCTTGAGGCTGTCGGCCATGGCCGTTTCGTGCACGGTGGTCGAGCGCAGGGCGCGCTGGCGCAACAGCAGGTTCACCGAACGGCCCAGGTAGGTGCCGGCGCTATAGGCCAGCAGCGGTACGCTCTGCCCGGCGTCCAGATCGAACAATGGCGTGCCCTGCTCGTCCACGGCGCATACCGGCAGCATCTCGCTGACGCCCAGGGGTAGCGACGGAAACAGATCGGGGGCCAATTGCACGGCGGCGTCCTGGTCGTGATAAGCGAGGATCAGGTCGCAGGTGCCTTCGCGCAGCGAGTGCACCGCCTCGCCGACGTTGGTCGCCACCAGTCGGGTGGTCAGCGGCAGGCCGTCCCGGCGCAGGCGGGCGATCCATTCCGGGAAAAAGCCGAACACCAGTGAGTGTGCCGCGGCGATTTGCAGCGCCTCGCCCTGCTGCCCTTCCAGGTGATGCAGGTGACGCACCACTTCGCCGAGCTGCTCGACCATGCTGCGCGCGGTGAGCAGGAACAGCTGGCCGGACTCGGTCAGCTCGATCGGCGTGCGCGAGCGGTTGACCAGGGTCAGGCCGAGCGCCGCCTCCAGGCTCTGGATGCGCCGGCTGAAGGCCGGCTGGGTCACAAAGCGCTTTTGCGCCGCGGCGGAAAAGCTGCGCGTGGCGGCCAGGGTGACGAAATCTTCCAGCCATTTGGTTTCCAGGTTCATGGGCGTCCTCGCCTCGCGCAGCGCAATGCACACGTTTGGTGCAAAGAATTGGTCACAGCTACATTATGCCGATTGCGCATAGCCCAGCAAACAACAGCATTGGCCGCCAACGCTCCACAACCCTTATTCTTTGGCCCATCGCGGTATCTTCCGCCCAATCAAGAGAATTGAGACATCATGTCCGCTGCTGCATCGTTCCGCGTCGAAAAAGACCTGCTTGGCACCCTCGAAGTCCCGGCAGAAGCCTACTACGGCATCCAGACCCTGCGTGCGCTGAACAACTTCCGCCTCTCCGGCGTGCCCCTGGCCCACTACCCGAAACTGGTCGTGGCCCTGGCGATGGTCAAGCAGGCCGCCGCCGACGCCAACCGTGAGCTGGGCCACCTGCCCGCCGAAAAACACGCGGCGATCAGCGAAGCCTGCGCACGCATCATCCGCGGCGATTTCCACGAGCAGTTCGTGGTGGACATGATTCAAGGCGGTGCCGGCACCTCGACCAACATGAACGCCAACGAGGTGATCGCCAACATCGCCCTGGAAGCCATGGGTCATGCCAAGGGTGAATACAAGCACCTGCACCCGAACAACGACGTGAACATGGCGCAGTCGACCAACGACGCCTACCCGACCGCCATTCGCCTGGGCCTGCTGCTCGGCCACGACACCCTGCTGGCCAGCCTGGACAGCCTGATCCAGTCGTTCGCCGCCAAGGGTGAGGAATTCGCCCATGTACTGAAGATGGGCCGCACCCAGCTGCAGGACGCCGTACCGATGACCCTCGGCCAGGAATTCCGCGCCTTCGCCACCACCCTGGGTGAAGACCTGGCGCGCCTGCGCAGCCTGGCACCGGAGCTGCTGACCGAAGTGAACCTGGGCGGCACCGCCATCGGTACCGGCATCAACGCCGACCCGGGCTACCAGCACCTGGCCGTGCAGCGCCTGGCGCTGATCAGCGGCCAGCCACTGGTGCCGGCCGCTGACCTGATCGAAGCCACCTCCGATATGGGCGCCTTCGTGCTGTTCTCCGGCATGCTCAAGCGCACCGCGGTCAAGCTGTCGAAGATCTGTAACGACCTGCGCCTGCTGTCCAGCGGCCCGCGCACCGGCATCAACGAGATCAACCTGCCGGCGCGTCAGCCGGGCAGTTCGATCATGCCGGGCAAGGTCAACCCGGTGATCCCGGAAGCGGTCAACCAGGTCGCCTTCGAAATCATCGGCAACGACCTGGCGCTGACCATGGCAGCCGAAGGCGGCCAACTGCAGCTCAACGTCATGGAGCCGCTGATCGCCTACAAGATCTTCGACTCGATCCGCCTGCTGCAACGCGCCATGGACATGCTGCGCGAGCACTGCATCAACGGCATCACCGCCAACGAAGCCCACTGCCGCGCCCTGATGGAGAACTCCATCGGCCTGATCACCGCGCTCAACCCCTACATCGGCTACGAGAACTCCACCCGTATCGCCAAGGAAGCGTTGATCAGCGGCCGCGGCGTGCTGGAGCTGGTGCGTGAAGAGCAACTGCTGGACGACAGCACCCTGGCCGAGATCCTGCGCCCGGAAAACATGATCGCTCCGCACCAGCTCAAGCCCCTGACCCCGCCAGCCAAGGACGCGGTCGAGCAGCAGCGCTAAGGTCTGTTGAGGTTGCAGCACAAGCCGCGCTGCAACCTTGACTGCACCACTAGACCCGAAGCCCCGTACCGTTCAGCGGTACGGGGCTTCGCTTTGTTAGGGATTGATTGCCGTTTGCCCGCGCGCAGGCTAAAAGAGCGGCAGTCCTAACAAAGAGAAGTCGCCAATGACCAGCAAATCCGCATGGCTGCTGTGCCTGCTGTCCATCTGCGGGGCATTCGCCCTGCCTGCCCATGCCGAGTTGCCGCCGGGTTATCAGGTGGTGCTGCAGACGGAAAACTTTCCGCCATTCAACATGGCGGACAACGAAAAGAACTTCGCCCGCGACGCCAATATCCAGGGTGTCAGTACCACCATCGTGCGCGAGATGTTCAAGCGCGCCGGCATCGACTACAGCCTGACCCTGCGCTTCCCCTGGAGCCGCATCTACGACGCCACCCTGGCCAACGCCAACCACGGCCTGTTCTCCACGTCGATGAACGAGGCGCGGCGCCCGCTGTTCAAGTGGGTCGGGCCTATTGCCAAGGTCGAGCGCGTATTGCTCGCTGCGCCCGGCTCCAACATTCCCAACCTGACAGGCCTGGAACAGGCACGCCAGTACCGCATCGGCAGCTACAAGGACAGCGCCGCCGCCCAGGCGCTGGAGAAGGCCGGCCTGCAGCCGAACAACACGCTGCGTGACCAGGAGAACATCAGCAAGCTCACGGGCGGCAAGATCGACCTGTGGGGCACCACCGATCCGGTGTGGCGCTACCAGGCCCGCCAGGAGGGCGTGACCGGCCTGCGCAACGTGCTGACCTTCGACCGCGCCGACCTCTATCTGGCCCTCAATCTGGATACACCGGACGAAGTGGTCACCCGCCTGCAACAGGCGCTCGATCAGATGAAGACCGAAGGCTACGGCACCTGCAACAAGCACCCGGAACTGTGCTGAGCATCGCGCCGCGGCCTCCTCACACCGCACTCTAGAACGCACACAGCACGCAAAAGCTCCAGACCGGTTCACAGTCTGGGGCTTTGCTCGTGACGACTCATTGCCGTTTGTGCAGCGGCGCGCTAAAAGGGCGGCGGCCTAACAAGGAGTCGTTCCGATGAGAGTCAACACCGCATGGTTTGCCGGCCTGCTGACCATTTCCAGCCTGTTCGCCCTGCCCGCCTACGCCGAGCTGCCAGCGGACTACAAGGTTGTGCTGCAGACCGAGAATTTCCCACCGTTCAACATGGCCGAAGGCGACAAGAACTTCGCCCGCGACGCTAAAATCCAGGGCGTCAGCACCACCATCGTGCGCGAGATGTTCAAGCGTGCCGGCATCGACTACACCATGACCCTGCGCTTCCCGTGGAGCCGCGTATACGACGATACCCTGGCGAATGCCAACTACGGGCTGTTCTCTACCGCGATGAGCGAGGCGCGCCGCCCGCTGTTCAAGTGGGTCGGGCCGATCGCCAAGGTCGAAGGCGTACTGCTCGCTGCGCCGGCTTCGAAGATCGAAAACCTGAGCAGCCTCGAGGAGGCCGCCAAGTACCGCATCGGTGCCTACAAAGACGGCGCGGTCAGCCAGAGCCTGGAGCGCGCCGGCCTGCAAGCGACCAACGCCCTGCGCGATCAGGAGAACATCGCCAAGCTCACCGGCGGCAAGATCGACCTGTGGGCCACCACTGACCCAGTATGGCGCTACCACGCCCGCCAGGCCGGCGTGACCGGCCTGCGCACCGTGCTGGTCATCGACCGCTCGGACATGTACCTGGCGCTCAACCTGGAGACGCCAGACGAAGTGGTCACCCGCCTGCAACAGGCCCTCGACCAGATGAAGAACGAAGGCTACGGCACCTGCAACAAGCATCCGGAGTTGTGCTGATAGCCACTGCAAGGGCATGCCTTCACAGATAAAGCCAATAGCGGTCGGTGAGCAGAGTTCATTTTGTAGGAGGGGCTTTAGCCCCGAGCGTTATTAGGGTGCAAAGAGCTCGCGGCTAAAGCCACTCCTATGCATTGCGCACACGGCGGCTCTCGTCTTGAAATAGATCGTAGGGTGGGTGAGCGGCGCCAAACACAAGCTGCCGATGGCAACGCTCTCGGCACGCCGCGTAACCCACCGAGCGATATATAGCGTTGTGCCCGTGGTGGGTTACGGCGCGCCAAAAACCTCAATCATGCTCAGAACGTAACAAGCGCCTCCACCCACCCTACGACGCGTGCGCAGCCGCTCGGGCTGTAGGATGGGCGCCAGCCCATCAAGGTGTACTCCCCATACCGCCTCACTCCACCTCGAACAACCCTTCACGCACCGGCGCATGGGCCAGGCGCTGGCGGATGTCTTCGTCGATACGCGGGTCGTCCGGCTGGTAGAGCATCACCTGGCGGTAGGTGCTGATGCGATTGATCTCGGTGCCGAGAAATTCCCAGACCACCCGGGTACACGCCGGCGTACGTCGGTCGCCGCTGGATACCCCGGTCTTCAGGCCGTTAAGACGGGTGATGCGGCTCTTGAAGCTGGGGATCAGGATGGTCTGGCTCATCTCGTTGACGGTCAGCGACTCGTAGTCGATGAGAAACAGCCGGTCTTGCAGCTGAAAGGCAGCGCCCAGGTAGCGGCAGCGCGCCGAGTCGTCGGCCAGCCCGCCTGTGGATAACACCTGACGCTCCTGGCGCTCGAACATGAAGTTGCCGCCCTCCTCACGCATGTGCACCAGCGACAGCAAGATGGTGCCCGGCACCGACATGCAGTTGGCGTATTCGAAGTAATAGCCGCAATAACGCGACAGGTCACCGGAGCTATCACGTAACGGCTGTAACAACGCGTGTAACGGATCCTGCTGCGCCGGTGCGCCGATCTGGGTGCCACGGGCGCCGATCAGGCGCGCGAACTGCTCACCCGGCAGGCCCAGTTCGTAGCCCTCGACACCGAAGAAATCCCCAATCCTTTTGAGGTTATAGGCCGTGGGCTGGCTCTCTCCGGAGAGGTACTTGTTGAACTGGGCGCGGTTGATGCCGACCTTGCGGCACACCTCCGCAATGGACCGGTAGTGGCTGCAGAGCAGCCGCAGATTCTCACCGAGGTGACTGGACATGATGGGCTCAGATGATGCGAGTGACGTGATTCTAGCATCAGGTCGCATCACTTAGTATCGACCCGCGAAATTGTTCGAGGGGTCACCTTGCTCAAACATTAGCCACCGCATCTCGCGTCAGCGTTCGCCTGCGAACAATCACAATAAGAATCGAGGATTCTCATCATGCTCGAAGTACTGAACGACTTCCTTTCCGGGAAAGTGTTGATCGTGCTTATCGTCGGCCTGGGTAGCTACTTCACCCTGCGTTCGCGTTTCGTCCAGTTCCGCCATTTCGCCCACATGTTCAGCGTGTTCAAGGACTCGATCCGCAGCAGCGGTGGCCAGCTCAGCTCCTTCCAGGCCCTGATGCTCAGCCTCGCCGGCCGTGTTGGCGCCGGTAACATCGCCGGTGTCGGCATCGCCGTGACCCTCGGCGGCCCAGGCGCGGTGTTCTGGATGTGGGTGACCGCGCTGGTCGGCATGTCCAGCAGCTTCTTCGAATGTACCCTGGCTCAGGTCTACAAGCGCAGCGACGGCGATGGCCTGTACCGCGGCGGCCCGGCCTACTATATCCAGCACGGCCTGAAGCTGCGCTGGATGGCGATGGTCTTCGCCGTGCTGCTGCTGGTCACCTACGGCTTCGCCTTCAATGGCCTGCAGTCGTTCACCGTGACCCACTCGCTGGAAAACGCCTTCAACATCCCGGTTCAATACAGCGGCATCGCTCTGGCCGTGCTGCTGGGCCTGGTGTTCATCGGCGGTATCAAGCGCATCGCCTCGGTGTCCGACCTGCTGGTTCCGGTCAAGACTCTGGCCTACATCGCCGTCACCGTGTACGTGATCATCAGCCAGATCGAGCTGGTGCCGGGCATGCTGGCCACCATCGTCAAGAGCGCCTTCGGCCTCGAGCCGGCCTTCGCCGGCCTGCTGGGCAGCGCCATCGTCATGGGTGTCAAGCGCGGCGTGTTCGCCAACGAAGCCGGCCTGGGCAGCGCCCCGAACGTGGCTGCCGTGGCCTCGGTCAAGCACCCGGCCGCACAGGGCGTGGTTCAGGCGTTCAGCGTGTTCCTCGACACCTTCGTGATCTGCACCTGCACCGCGCTGCTGATCCTGCTGTCGGGCTTCTACACCCCGGGTTTCGAAGGTGACGGCATCGTCCTGACCCAGAACTCCCTGGCTGCAGTGGTCGGTGACTGGGGCCGCACGTTCATCAGCGTCGCGCTGAGCCTGTTCGTGTTCACCTGCATCCTCTACAACTACTACCTCGGCGAAAACGCCCTGCAGTTCCTGGTTGGCCGCAGCAAGGTTGCCCTGCTGGCCTACCGTGGCCTGGTCCTGGCACTGATCTGCTGGGGTTCGATGCAGAACCTGGGCACCGTATTCGCCTTCGCCGACATCACCATGACCTGCCTGGCGTTCGTCAACCTGACCGCCCTGGCCATGCTGATCAAAGTGGGCCTGCGCGTCATGAAGGACTACGACGAGCAACGCAAGGCCGGTATCGACCAGCCGGTGTTCGACGGTTCCAAGTTCGCTGACCTGGACCTGGATCGCGCCTCCTGGCCGACCGCCAAGCCAGCCGTTGACGCTCAACCGCAGAGCGCACCGGAACTGCTGTCGACTCAGCGCTGAGTAGCACCGCCTGATCGGATGGCGCGCCACGCGCCATCCGGTCCTGCCGCCCGCAGGCGGCTTTCCCTTTCCTGCCGATGCCCTTGCTCGATAACGAGCGAGCCGGGATCGGCTTGGCCTGGAGATTGCCTCCCGGGTCTTTAACGAGTGGCGATCGGATGTATCCTGCCCCTTTCCATACCCATTCTTTCAATAAGGAAAAAGGCATGCCTGCCGTACAAAAACTCCTCGTGCTGTATACCGGCGGCACCATCGGCATGCAGGCCAGCGCCGGCGGCCTGGCCCCTGCCTCCGGCTTCGAGGCACGCCTGCGCGCACAGCAAGCCGAGCAGCACGAACAGGTACCGACGTGGGTATTTCGCGAGCTGCTGCCGCTGATCGACAGCGCCAACATGACCCAGGCCAACTGGCTGGCGATGGTCGCGGCGATCCGTCAGGGCGTCGAGCAGGACGGCTGCGACGGCGTGCTGGTACTGCACGGCACCGACACCCTGGCCTACAGCGCCGCGGCCCTGAGCTTTCTGCTGCTGGGCCTGCCGGTGCCGGTGGTGATGACCGGCTCGATGCTGCCGGCCGGCGCCGACAACAGCGACGCCTGGCCCAACCTGTTCGGCGCCATGCAGGCCCTGCACGATGGCGTGGCACCTGGCGTGCACCTGTACTTCAACGGTGCCCTGATGCACGGCGCGCGGGTCAGCAAGCTGAGCAGCGATGCCTTCGATGCCTTCCACGTGGTGCCGCGCCTGCGCCAGGGCGAGCGCCTGGCCGAACTGCCTGCGCATATCGACTTCCGCCAGAGCCGCCAGGCGGTCAACCTGCTCGCCCTGCCGCTGGTGCCGGGCCTGCGCGCCAGCCACCTGGGCGCCCTGCTGGACAGCGGCGTGCAGGGTTTGCTGCTGGAGTGCTATGGCAGCGGCACTGGCCCGTCGGACAACGCCGAACTGCTCGACGTACTGCGCGAGGCCCACGGCCGCGGCGTGGTGCTGGCAGCGATCAGCCAGTGCGCGCGCGGCCATGTGGAATTCGGCGTCTACGCCGCCGGCAGCCAGCTGGCCTCGGTGGGCCTGATTTCGGCGGGTGGCATGACCCGCGAAGCGGCCCTGGGCAAACTGTTCGCCCTGCTCGGTGCCGGCCTGGCACAGGACGAAGTGGAGCGACTGTTCAGCCTCGACCTGTGTGGCGAGCGTGTGGAGTAAGGCATGGATTAGGGTGCGACGAGCCGGTATAGTCGCGCCCCGCTGACAGTAAGCCAGCGTCTATTCCCCTTATTCACAAGGACGTTCCATGCCTTTGTTCCGCTCCGCCGTATTCCTCCTGCTCGCCCTGGCCATCACGGGCTGCTCGACCAAAGCCTTCTTCAAACTGCCGGAAAACAGCACCGTTGCCATCAACGAGCGCGCCGAGCAGCACCCGCAAGGCCTGGTCAAGATTCGTCCGTTCTTCTGGAACCGCGCCGGTGGCGTGCCGTACAAGCTGACCAGCACCACCACTGGCCAGCCGATCTCCGAGGGCAAACTGAGCACGCGCTTTCGCGTCGTGTCGATCTTCTGGCCGCCGTACAGCATCATCTACTGGCCGATGGGCTTCCGTCACCCATGCTATGACCTGACCGCTCCGGTGGCCGGCACCTGCAGCGACCAGGACCTGAAGATGCTGCGCAAAGCGCAACGCGACGCCGAGTAAACCGCGCGGCTGCCGCTCAGGCAGCCCACACCTGCCGGGATCGAAGTGCGCTTCGATCCGGCTTCCTCAGAATACCGACCAGCCGATCCGCTCGCTGAGCACTTCCAACGCGGCCATACCCGCCAGGGAATTGCCCGCCTTGTTGAGCCCCGGCGACCATACGCAGATGGTGTACTGCCCCGGCACGATGGCGACGATGCCGCCGCCCACGCCGCTCTTGCCCGGCAGGCCGACGCGGTAGGCGAAGTTGCCGGCTTCGTCGTAAAGCCCGCTGGTGGCCATGATCGAATTGACCTGCTGGGTCTGCCGCGCGCTGAGAATCTGCTCGCCGCTGTGTTTGCAGAAGCCGTCGCGTGCCAGGAAGCAGAACGCCTTGACCAGGTCCACACAGCTCATGCTCAGGGCGCAGTAGCTGAAGTAATTGCGCAGCACCATCTCGACGTCGTTGTGGAAATTGCCGAAGGACTGCATCAGGTAGGCCATCGCCGCATTGCGCGCGCGGTGCTGGTATTCGGATTCGGCGATATGGCGGTCGATCACCACATGGGGGTTGCCCGACAGGCGCCGTACGAAATCGCGCATCGACAGCGCCGGGGCGGCGAAGCGCGACTGGTTGATGTCGCTGATCACCAGGGCACCAGCGTTGATGAACGGGTTACGCGGCCGGCCGTTTTCCAGCTCCAGCTGCACAAGGGAGTTGAACGGCTGGCCCGAAGGCTCGTGGCCCAGACGTTCCCAGATGCTCTCGCCGGAATGCTGGATGGCCTGCACCAGGCTGAACACCTTGGAAATGCTCTGGATCGAGAACGGCGTGTGCGCATCACCGGCGGTGAACAGCTCGCCATCGTTGCCGTAGACGGCGATACCGAGCTGATCCACCGCCACATCGGCCAGGGCAGGAATGTAGGTGGCGACCTTGCCCTGGGCGATCAGAGGGCGGACCTGGTCGAGGATTTCATTCAACAACGCTTGCATGGACACGCTCGCAATCCGGCCCGGCGGCTGCCGGGCTCAATCAGCCATAGACGCCACGACTGACCCGCAAAGCACAGCGACGTTCAGAGGCGCTGCGCCAATTCGGCGATGTGCTCCGGGCCGATGCCGCAGCAACCGCCCAGGTGGCTGGCACCGCGTGCGCGCCAGTCGGCGACCCAGCGCAGGTAGCCCGGCGGGTCGAGGTCTTCGCGCAGCGGGTCGAGGCCGTCGTTGGCGGTGGCTTCCTCGGGTTGCGGTGGGAAAGCGTTGGCGTAGGCGCCGATAGCGACGTTCGCACCGAGGCTGGCGAAGACTTCGCGCGCCGCGTCGATGGCGTCACCGATCACTTCCGGTTGGCTGCAGTTGAACAGCAGCACCTCGACGCCCAGTTCGGCCGCCGCCCGCGCCGCTTCGGCCACCGGCTCGCCGGAACGCAGGCGCGGTACCTCATCCACGTCTTCATCGCGCAGGGTGAACGACAGCCAGAACGGCTTGCCGTCTTTGGGCAAGTGGGCGTGAATGGCTAGCGCCTCGGCGATGGCGCTCTGGGTTTCCGCCAGCCACAGATCGACGTGGGGGGCGAGGCCATCGAGCAGCGGGGTCAGCAACTCGGTGACGCGCTCAGGCTGGAACAGGTCCGGGCGGTACGAGCCGAACAACGGCGGCAGCGAGCCGGCGACGCGCACGCCCTTGCCAGCCTTGTCCGCTGCGCTGCGCGCCAGTTGGCCGGCACGCGCGGCCAGGGCACGGCCTTCGGCGGCGAAGCGCTGCTCACCGATATGAAAGGGCACCACGGCGTAGCTGTTGCTGGTGATTACCTGGCTGCCGCTGGCGATATAGGCGGCGTGCACCGCTTCCACCTGCTCCGGCGCCTCGGTCAGGGCCAGGGCGGACCACTCCGGCTGGCGAAACGGCGCGCCGCGGCGCTGCAGCTCGCGGCCCATGCCGCCATCCAGCAGAATCAGAGATCGCTCGCTCATATAAGCTCCAGTCATATCGATATGCATTCAATTCATTTGGATGCTTCTATTTATAACTATTTAATACGCCGAAATTGCCGCTCACAACCTTTTTCTCGCCCAAGGATTTCCGTGAAAACCACTCTGCTCGCCGCCCTCGGCCTGACCCTCGCCTCCGTCTGCAATCTGGCTCTGGCCGGCCCGACCCTCGACCGCATCGAGAAGAACGGCGAGCTGGTCAACGTGCTGATGGAAAACTACCCGCCGTTCTCCTTTCTCAATGACCAGAACCAGCTCGACGGCTTCGACGTCGATGTCGCCAAGGCCGTGGCCGATAAGCTGGGCGTCAAGCTGCGCCTGGAAACGCCGTCCTGGGACGTGATCGCCGCCGGCCGCTGGAACGGCCGTTACGACATCTGCATCTGCTCGATGACGCCCAGCCAGGCGCGCGCCCAGGTGTTCGATTTCCCGGTCACTTATTACGCATCGCCGGCAGTGATCGTAGTCAACGCCAGCGATGACCGCATCCACTCGGCCAAGGACCTCTCGGGCCTGAAGGTCGGCGTTACCAGCGCCTCCTCCTACGAGGGCTACCTGAACAAGGACCTGGTCATCGAAGGCGCCGAGGACAAGCCGCTGGTCTATCCGTTCGACGCCGTGCAGGTTGCGCCCTACGACAACGACACCGTGGCTTTCCATGACCTGGCCCTGGGTGCCGGCGTGCGCCTCGACGCGATCCTCACCAACCTGGTCACCGCCCAGCCGCGTATCGATCAGGACAAACGCTTCAAGCTGGCCGGCAGCGCGCTGTACGCCGAACCCAACGCCGTGGCCATCGAGAAGGATGACGCCGAATGGCGCGCCAAGGTCGAGAGCGTCTTCGCAGAGCTGCGCCAGGACGGTACCCTGGCAGCCATCTCCAAGAAGTGGATCGGTTCCGATATCAGCCAATGACACCCCCACCTGAATCCCCTCGCCCGCCTCCCATGGCGGGCGAGTCGTTGCTGCAACGCCTGTTCGGCTTTCGCACTCGCCTGTACCTCACCTGGGCGAGCCTGTTCGCCCTGTGCGTGGCGTTCTTCCTGAGCTTCGATCTGAAGTTCTCGATCATCCTCGACAAGCTGCCCAACCTGCTCGGTACCAGCCTGGCGCCCAACGGTTTTCTGCAAGGCGCGGCGCTGACCCTGTTCCTGTGCTTCTGCTCGATCTGGGCGTCCCTGGCGCTGGGCTTCGTCACCGCCCTGGCGCGACTTTCGAAGAGTGCCGTGGCGTTCGGCATCGCCACCTTCTACGCCTCGTTCTTTCGCGGCACACCGCTGCTGATCCAGATCCTGCTGATCTACCTGGGCCTGCCACAGCTGGGCGTGGTGCCAGGTGCGGTCACCGCCGGAATCATCGCCCTGTCGCTGAACTACGGTGCTTACCTGAGCGAAATCTTCCGCGCCGGTCTGCTCGGCGTGCCGGCCGGCCAGCGCGAAGCCTCCCTGGCGCTGGGCCTCAAGCCGGTGGTGATCTTCTGGCGGGTGACCCTGCCCCAGGCAATGCGCACCATCATCCCGCCGACCACCAGCCAGTTCATCTCCATGCTCAAGGACTCGTCGCTGATCTCGGTGATGGGCGTCTGGGAAGTGATGTTCCTGGCCCAGTCCTACGGCCGCTCGTCGTACCGCTACATCGAGATGCTGACCACCGCCGCGGTGATCTACTGGCTGCTGTCGATCGGCCTCGAGCTGATTCAAACACGCCTGGAACGGCATTACGGCAAGGCCTACCTGAACGAGCGATGAGCATGCAGATACCCGCCGCCGCCATCGAGCGCCTGCTGCGCATCGACTGGTTCGCCAACATCGGCAAGCCGGCGGCGCTTGCCGGCGTGCGCCAGATCGAGCAGAGCGAGCTGGGCTCGTCGCTGGCCGGCGACGCCTGGGAAGCCACCACGCTGGAGGCACGCAACGCCATCACCGGGCGCCTGGCGCGGCTGCATCTGGCCCAGTATCAGGCCTGGAACGAGCTGGCAGGCCAGGCCAAGACCGCCCTGCAGCCACTATGGCAAAAGCTGCCGGTCGACCTTGCTGATAACGCCGTCCTCGCCGACCTGCAGTGGATCCTGCACGCCTACCTGATGGAAGCCGCCTACCGCCAGGCGCTGGTGCCGCCACTGTTCTTCGACAGCCTGATCCAGATCTACGAGGCCGGGCATATCCCCTGCGGCTGGGACGGTGAATGGCCGAAAGGGCAGCTGGTCATCTGCTGAGCCACTGCGCTTGCGGTGAGCGCCGTCACCCCGCAGGATGGCGGTCGACCGAGTTACAGGAGACCTGCCGATGACCGTTCGCATTCCCGTGGACATCCGCGCCGTCAGCGCCGCTGATCACGCCGCCTGGCTGCCGCTGTGGCAGGGCTACCAGCGCTTCTACATGACCGAGATCGATGCGGCGACCAGCGACCTGACCTGGCAGCGCTTTCTCGACCCGAGCGAACCGATGTTCGCCGCCCTGGCCTGGCGCGACGGCGAAGCCATCGGCCTGGTGCACTGGATCTACCACCGTTCCTGCTGGACCACCGGCGACTACTGCTACCTGCAGGACCTGTTCATCGGCAAGGACGTGCGCGGCAACGGCATCGGCCGCCAGCTGATCGAACACGTCTACGCCGAGGCGGCCCAGGCCGGCTGCTCACGGGTGCACTGGCTGACCCACGAAACCAACGCCAAGGCCAAACTGCTGTACGAGCGCATCGGCGAACGCTCGGGGTTCGAGCAGTACCGCAAGTTGCTCTGAACACCGCACTAGGTACAAAGCCTGCCAGCGCCGGGCATGCGCGCCCACCTGAAAACAGCTGAGGAACACGATCCATGCTCAAGAGCACCCACGCCACCGGCGGCCTGTTCGTCGCGCCCCACCATCTCGCCGCCCAGGCCGGGCGCGACGTGCTCAAGGCTGGCGGCAGCGCCGTGGAAGCGATGGTCGCTGCGGCGGCCACCATCGCGGTGGTCTATCCGCACATGAATGCCATCGGTGGCGACGGTTTCTGGCTGATCCACGAACCAGGCAAGCAGCCCATCGCCATCGATGCCTGCGGCAGCAGCGCGGCCCTGGCCGATCGCGATTTCTACGCCGGCCACGCGCAGATTCCCAGTCGCGGCCCGCTGGCCGCGCTGACAGTGGCCGGCACCGTCGGCGGCTGGGCCGAGGCCCTGGCACGTACAGCCCATTGGCAGCCACAGCGGGCGCTGCCCGAGCTGCTCGCCGATGCCATCGGTCACGCCCGGCGCGGCATCGTGGTCAGCCGCAGCCAGGCGCACCTGACCCGCGCCAAGCTGGCCGAGCTGGAGGGCGTACCGGGCTTTGCCGAGGTCTACCTGCGCGAGGGCCAGCCACCGCGCGAAGGCGACCTGCTGCGCCAGCCGGCCCTGGCCGACACCCTGCAGCGCCTCGCCGACGCCGGCCTGGACGACTTCTACCGGGGCGAGTTGGCCGCGCGCATGGCCGCCGACCTCGAGCGCCTGGGCAGCCCGCTGCGCCTGGCCGACCTGCAGGGCTACCGGGCCCGCGTCGTCGAACCGCTGAGCGTGCGGCTGAGCGATGCCACCCTGTATAACATGCCGCCGCCGACCCAGGGCCTGGCTTCGCTGCTGATCCTTGGCATCTTCGAGAAGCTCGGCATCGAACAGGCCGAGGGGTTCGCCCATGTGCACGGGCTGGTCGAATCGACCAAGCAGGCCTTCCTGATCCGTGACCGCGTGGTGACCGACCCGCGCCGCGTGCCGGAAGACCCGCAGAGCCTGCTGACCGACGCCAACCTGCAGCGTCTGGCCGACAGGATCGATCCGCGACAGGCGCTGGCCTGGCCGCAACCGGCGCAGCCGGGCGACACCATATGGATGGGTTGCATCGATGCCGAGGGACGCGCGGTGAGTTTCATCCAGAGCGTGTACTGGGAGTTCGGCTCCGGCGTGGTGCTGCCGTCCACCGGGGTGGCCTGGCAGAACCGCGGCATCAGTTTCTCGCTCGACCCGACCGCGCTGCAGGCCCTGGAGCCGGGGCGCAAGCCGTTCCACACGCTCAACCCGGCCCTGGCGCTGTTCGACGATGGCCGCACCCTGAGCTACGGCACCATGGGCGGCGAGGGCCAGCCGCAGACCCAGGCGGCGATCTTCAGCCGCTACCGACTGGGCAGCGACCTGCAGGCCGCGGTCAGTGCGCCGCGCTGGCTGCTGGGCCGCACCTGGGGCGACGTGAGCACCACGCTGAAGCTGGAGAGCCGCTTCCCGGCCGAACTGGTCGAGCGGTTGCGCCAGGCGGGGCACGTCGTCGACGTGCTGGACGAGGTCTTCAGCGACACCATGGGTCACGCCGGCGCCCTGCTGCGCCACCCCAACGGCGTGCTGGAAGGCGCTGCCGATCCACGCAGCGACGGCAGCGTGTGCGGGTTGTGATCCTGAGCCGCAGAACGAAAACGCCCCGCTGATCAGCGGGGCGCTTGCATTGGCGAGTTCGTAGCCTCGCAGGATGGACGTCGTTTTTCACATCCAGCGCAACGCTGGATCGATGAAGCGTGATCCACCCTACGGGTCGTCAGTCCTCGGTCTTCCAGTTCTTGCGGCTCATGTAGTCGCGAGTTTCCTTGACCACGATGCCGGAGAGCAGCAACAGGCCGACCAGGTTGGGCAGCGCCATCAGGCCGTTGGCGATGTCGGAGAAGGTCCACACCACTTCCAGCGACGTCACCGCGCCAACGAACACCACCGCCGAGAAGATCAGCCGGTACGGCATTACCGCCACGCGGCCCATCAGGCGTTCCATGCAGCGCTCGCCGTAGTAGGACCAGCCAAGGATGGTGGTGAAGGCATAAACCAGCACGCCGATGGTCACCGTGTAGATGCCCCAGCCGCCGCCCAGGCCTTGCTCCAGCGCCCAGGCGGTCATCGGCGCGCCTTTCAGGCCTTCCTGGGTCCAGGCGCCGGTGACGATGATCGCCAGCGCGGTGAAGGTAACCATCACCAGGGTGTCGAGAAAGGTCTGGGTCATCGACACCATGGCCTGGCGCACCGGCTTGTCGGTCTTCGCCGCAGCCGCCGCGATCGCACCGGTACCCAGGCCCGACTCGTTGGAGAAGATGCCACGGGCCACGCCCATCTGCACCGCCAGGATGATGCTCGAACCGAGGAAACCACCGGCTGCCGCGCTACCGCTGAAGGCATCGGTGAAGATCAGCGCGATGGCGTCCGGCAGGCGATCGGCGAACACCACCAGCACGGCGACGTTGCTGATGATGTACAGCACGATCATCACCGGCACCACGCCGGCGGCGAAACGGCCGATGCTCTTGATGCCACCGATGATCACCACCGCGGTGCCGATGGCCAGCACCAGACCACTGAGCGTTGGCGAAATGCCCCAGGTGTCCTGCAGCTGATGGGCCGCCGTGTTGGCCTGCACCATGTTGCCGATGCCGAACGAGGCCACCGCACCGAAGATCGCGAAGGCGATGCCCAGGGTTCTGCCCAGGGTGCCGCCAACACCGTTGGTGAGGTAGTACATCGGCCCGCCGCTCTGCTCGCCCTTGGCGTCGGTGACCCGGTACTTCACGCCCAGCAAGGCTTCGGAGTACTTGGTGGCCATACCCACCAGGCCAGTCATCCACATCCAGAACAACGCACCGGGGCCGCCGATGCCGATGGCCGTGGCCACCCCGGCTATGTTGCCAACGCCGATGGTCGCCGCCAGCGCGGTGGCCAGGGCCTGGTAGTGGGAAACGTCACCGGGTACGTCGCCCTTTTCCGAGCGTTTGACGAAGGCCAGCCAGAAGGCGTGGCCGATTACGCGGAACTGGATGCCACGCAGGCGGATGGTCAGGTACAGGCCGGTGAGCAGCAACAGGGGGATGAGCAGAAACGGCCCCCAGATAAAGCTGCTGATGGCCGTGAGCACAGCGAGAAATTGATCCATGGCGGGTGTCCTTGTTGTTCTGTCCAGTGCGGCTCGTGGCCGGCAGGAAGGCACCGCTGGCTGGTAGAGCCGCGGTGCCGAGCGAGTGAACGCAACTGCGTCCGTGCAACATCGGATGGTCTGTCACAGGCCCGAGGGCGTAACAAAATGTTTAGGCGAATCAATCGATTGCAGCGCGGGCGATTGTTGCCAGGTCGGCAAGGCTATAACAACTTGGCCGCGAAAGGGCCGGAAAAAACAGGCAATTCAGCTGCGCGATGGGGTTCGCACAGGTGATCGGCGCGCCTCGGCGCCTGCGACCGGACAATCAGTCGTTGCACGCTATCGGCTGTGAGCGCCAGGTCGCCCAGGCCTGTTCCCAGCCCGTGTGGTGGGATACCTGCGTCAGGCTGACGGTTTGCACGCAGCGCGCTTCACCGAGCCCATCCAGGTAGTGATGCAGCACGCCAGCCGGCACCACGCTATCCGCATCGCCGGCCAGGTGCCGCTGGGTAACGGCGCGCAGCCGCTCGCGGTAGTCCAGCGGCTCCAGCGAACCCTCGAGGGGGCTCAACTGCAGCAACTGAACCCAGTAGCGTGGGCTGAGGTTGCCGGCGAGGGTCTGCACACTGACGACATCATCGCGTCGCGCGGCCAGCAAGAGCGCCAGCGCGGCGCCGCCGGAATAGCCGACCAGCTCGAACGTCTGGTTGCCGTAGCGAGCCTTGATCTGATCGAGCGCCCCGTCGAGGCTGCCCAGCACGTCACTGCCGAAACGCCGACTTGTCCACAGGCTCGTGGCGCACCCAGGCGCGGTGACGAACTGGCAGGGCCGCGCCAGGTACAGGCTGGGCGTCGGATCGGCGAACGCCAGGCGCGCCACCAGCAGATCGCGCGGCGAGGGGTCGAGGCTGGGCTGTGACAGCGTCGCCCAAGCCTGGCCATCGCCCTCCAGATAAACGCGCATACGCGCCGCCGCCGGCACCTGGGCTGGGGCACCGAGCAATAACGGAAAGGGTTTGCTGTCGAGCGTTTGTAAGCGATGGTGCTGACCGGCCAGCTCGCCAAGCCGCTCTTGCGGCAACTGGCAACCGCCCAAGGCAAAGACCAGCAGCGCGCCGAGAAGCAGCGCAGCCGGCTTTGCAGGGCGAGCTGTCAGCATCCGGTCAGCTTCGCCTCGCGGCGTTCGCCCGGGAAGAAGAATGGCCGCAGGCGCACGCCCACGCCGTTACCGACGAACGCCGCCACCAGCCACAACCAGCCGTGCAGGCTGCCGGACGCGATGCCACTGAAGTAGGCGCCGATGTTGCAACCGTAAGCCAGGCGCGAGCCGTAGCCGAGCAGCAGGCCGCCGATCACCGCCGCCACCAGCGAGCGCAGCGGGATGTTCAGGTTCGGTGCGAAGCGCCCGGCCAGACCGGCGGCCAGCAGGGCGCCGATGACGATGCCGATGTCCATCACCGTGGTGATGTCTTCCCACAGCGGCGCAGCCAGCGCCTGAGCATTGGCCGGCTGCTGCCAGAACGCCCAGCTGGAAACGTCGACACCGGTACCCTGCAGCACCTTGGCGCCCCACAGCGCGAACGCCGAGGTGATGCCCCAGGGGCGACCGGCCAGCGCCAGGGTGGCGAAATTGAGCAGCGCCAACAGCACCGCACCCCAGATCAGCGGCCAGGGGCCACGCAGGAAACGCTGCCAGCCCTGGTGCTCGCTCGGCGCCGCTCGCTCCAGGCTGCCGTGACGACGCAACTCCAGGCGCGCGCTCAATGCCGCGATGGCGGCGAACAGCGCCAGGCTGACGACCAAGGCCGGCACCAGGCCCAGGCTGGTGACGATGGAGGTCGGCGGCAGGCTCGGCAGCGCTGACCACCACTCCAGGTGATGGGTAGCGACCACGCCGCCGATGATGAAGAACAGCAGGGTCACCAGCATCCGCGCGTTGCCGCCGCCCACGGTGAACAGCGTGCCGGATGCGCAACCGCCGCCCAGCTGCATGCCGATGCCGAAGATGAAGGCGCCGACGATCACCGAGGTGCCCGCTGGCGCCACCAGCCCCTTGACCGGCGTACCGAACAAAGTGCCTGCCGACAGCGCCGGGAAGAACAGCAGCACGGCGATGGCCAGCATCACCATCTGCGCACGCAGGCCGGCGCCACGGCGCTCGTTGAGCAGCACGCGCCAGGCCGACGTGAAGCCGAACGCCGCGTGATAGAGCACCAGGCCCAGCGCACCGCCGACGATGAACAACAACGCCTGACGCCCGCTGACCGCGAAGGTGAGCGCCAGCGCGCCGGCCAGCAGCAGCGCCATGGCCACCAGCGGCGTACCCGGACGATTGGCCGGCGCCGCAGCAGGGATGGAGAGATTCATATAGACCTTCGAATAACCAATTGAAACGGTCGGCTATTCTAGCCCGTCCCGCCGGCACTGGTGAGCAGATGCTTAGAACGAATTCTGAAAAGGTTATGCCATTGAGCGATTCACGATCTTTATGCGCGAGAAGCGGCAGTTACAAGGTAAAAACGGTCGTCGCTGGTCCATTGTGGGAGGGCGCCATGCGCCCGAAAGCTTCGCGGGCATGAACTGGGCGTCCCCGCCCGCTTCCAAAGGCTCAAGGAGACTCAGCCTTCTCGACCGCTCCCAAGAAATCAGGGCCGACAGACAAAAAAAGGGGCCTCACGGCCCCCAGAGGTTAATCGGTAACGGTCAGGCTTCGACTTCGATCAGCACTTCGCCCGGGTTGACGCGGTCGCCCTTGGCCACGTGCACGGCTTTGACGGTGCCGGCGATCGGCGCCTGCACTTCGGTTTCCATCTTCATGGCTTCGGTGATCAGCACGGCCTGGCCGGCCTTGACGGTGTCGCCTTCCTTGACCAGCACGTCGACGATGTTGCCCGGCATGCTGGTGCTCACGTCGCCAGGTGCGCTGGCGCTGCGGCGTTTGCTGCCGGTGCCGCCGGCGACGTAGTCGTTGAGCGCCTCGAACACCACTTCCTCGGGCATGCCGTCGATGGACAGGTAGAAGTGGCGTTTGCCCTCGCCCTTCACGCCAACACCGGTGATGTCCACGCGGTAGCTTTCGCCGTGCACGTCGATAATGAACTCGGTCGGCACGCCTGCACCACCGGCTGCCGCCACGCCGCTGCCATCGGGAATCGGCAGCAGAGCTTCGGGTTGCAGGGTGCCGGCTTCGCGCTCTTCGAGAAACTTGCGGCCGATGTCCGGGAACATGGCGAAGGTCAGCACGTCTTCCTCGCTCTTGGCCAGCTCGCCGATCTGCCCGCGCAGCTTGTCCATTTCCGGCTTGAGCAGGTCGGCCGGGCGCACGTCGATCACCTCTTCATTGCCGATGGCCTGCTTGCGCAGCTGCTCGTTGACCTTGCCCGGCGCCTGGCCGTAGCCGCCCTGCAGGTAGAGCTTCACTTCGTTGGTAATGGTCTTGTAGCGCTCGCCGGCCAGTACGTTGAAGAACGCCTGGGTACCGACGATCTGCGAGGTCGGCGTGACCAGCGGCGGGAAGCCGAGGTCTTCGCGCACCCGCGGAATCTCCGCCAGCACTTCGTTCATGCGGTTCAGCGCGCCCTGCTCCTTGAGCTGGTTGGCCAGGTTGGAAATCATCCCGCCCGGCACCTGGTTGACCTGCACCCGGGTGTCGACGGCGGTGAACTCGCTTTCGAACTGGTGGTACTTCTTGCGCACGGCATGGAAGTACATACCGATCTCCTGAATCAGCGACAGATCCAGGCCGGTGTCGTATTCGCTGCCCTTGAGCGCGGCGACCATCGACTCGGTGCCGGGGTGGCTGGTGCCCCAGGCGAAGCTGGAGATCGCCGTGTCGATGTGGTCGGCGCCGGCCTCGACGGCCTTGAGCTGGCACATCGAGCCCAAGCCCGCGGTGTCGTGGCTGTGGATAAATACCGGCAGGTCGATCTCGGCCTTCAGGGCCTTGACCAGTTCGGCCGTGGCATAAGGCGTGAGCAGGCCGGCCATGTCCTTGATGGCGATGGAGTCGATGCCCATGGCCTGCATGGCCTTGCCTTGGGCGACGAAGGCCGCGACGGTGTGCACCGGGCTGGTGGTGTAGGCGATGGTGCCCTGGGCGTGCTTGCCGGCGGTCTTCACCGCTTCGATGGCAACGCGCAGGTTACGCACGTCGTTCATCGCATCGAATATGCGGAACACGTCGATGCCGTTCTCCGCCGCCTTGGCAACGAAGGCGCTGACCACGTCATCGCTGTAATGGCGATAACCGAGCAGGTTCTGCCCGCGCAGGAGCATCTGCAGGCGGGTATTGGGCAATGCCGCGCGCAACTCGCGCAGACGCTCCCACGGGTCTTCCTTGAGGAAGCGCACGCAGGCGTCGAACGTCGCACCGCCCCAGACTTCCAGCGACCAGTAGCCAACCTTGTCGAGCTTGTCGCAGATCGGCAGCATGTCTTCAGTGCGCATGCGGGTGGCCAGCAGGGACTGGTGGGCGTCGCGCAGGATGGTGTCGGTAACCGTGATCTTTCTTGTCATGGTGCGTTCCTCACAGGCCGGCATGGGCGGCAATGGCGGCGGCAATGGCCAGGGCCAGTTCGCCCGGCTTGCGTTTGATCGAGTAGTTCAAGAGCTCGGGGTGGTTGTCGACGAAGCTGGTATTGAAGCGCCCACTACGAAATTCATCATTGGCGAGAATCTGCTGGTAATAGGTGGCGGTGGTCTTCACGCCCTGCACGCGCATGTCGTCCAGCGCCCGGGAGCCGCGAGCCAGGGCTTCTTCCCAGGTCAGCGCCCAGACGATCAGCTTCAGGCACATGGAGTCGTAGTACGGCGGAATGGTGTAGCCGGTGTAGATCGCCGTGTCAGTGCGCACACCGGGGCCGCCCGGGGCGTAGTAACGGGTGATCTTGCCGAACGAGGGCAGGAAGTTGTTGCGCGGATCCTCGGCGTTGATGCGGAACTGCAGGGCGAAGCCGCGGTACTGGATGTCTTCCTGCTTGATCGACAGCGCCAGGCCCGAGGCGATGCGGATCTGCTCGCGGACGATGTCGATGCCGGTGATTTCCTCGGTGATGGTGTGCTCCACCTGCACCCGGGTATTCATCTCCATGAAGTACACCTCGCCCTCGGCGAGCAGGAACTCCACGGTGCCGGCGTTCTCGTAGCCCACGGCCTGGGCGGCGCGCACGGCCAGGTCGCCGATATAGGCGCGCTGCTCCGGGGTAAGCTGCGGGCTCGGGGCGATCTCGATGAGTTTCTGGTTGCGGCGCTGGATCGAGCAGTCACGCTCGTACAGGTGCACGGTGTTACCGAAGCTGTCGGCGAGGATCTGCGCCTCGATGTGCTTGGGGTTGACGATGCATTTTTCCAGGAACACTTCCGCACTGCCGAAGGCCTTGGTGGCCTCGGAAATTACCCGCGGGAATGCCTGTTCTAGCTCGGAGCGCGAGTTGCAGCGGCGAATGCCGCGGCCGCCACCGCCGGAGGTGGCCTTGAGCATGACCGGGTAGCCGATGCGGTCACCTTCGCGCAGCGCCTCGGCGATATCCGCGACGTTGCCCTCGGTGCCCGGCGTCACCGGCACGCCGGCCTTGATCATGCTGCGTCGCGCTTCAGTCTTGTCGCCCATGCGGCGGATGACTTCGGCGCTCGGGCCAATGAACTTGATGCCGCGCTCGGCGCAGATTTCCGCCAGCTCGGCATTTTCGGAAAGAAAGCCATAGCCGGGGTGCAAGGCATCACAGCCGGTTTCCACGGCCAGGTTCACCAGCTTGCGCGGGTTGAGGTAGCCGGCCAGTGGGTCGTCGCCGATGCCGTAGGCCTCGTCGGCACGTTTGACGTGCAGCGCCTGACGGTCGGCATCCGAATAGATGGCCACCGAACGAATGTTCATTTCGGCGCAGGCCCGCACGATGCGCACCGCAATCTCGCCACGGTTGGCGATCAGGATTTTCTTGATCACGAGCCAACATCCTCGATCACGTGAACAGGCAACCCTTGGAGGGTCGATATATGACCGAATGATTGCAGACCGGTCTTTGGTCAAACCCTACGCCGCTGTAACAATTAACCAAAATCAATATTTGTTGGGTTCTGCATAAGTAAAAACTTATGCTCTGCGAACAAGAAACCACCCGAGCGGTGAATAAAATTCGCAAGTCATTGTTACGCATGACCTTTCGGCAGCTTCAGGTATTTCGCTCGGTGTGCGATCACCGCTCCTACAGCCGCGCCGCCGAAGAAATGGCTCTCACTCAGCCGGCCGTGAGCCTGCAGATTCGTCAGCTCGAGGAGCTGCTCGACCAGCCTCTGTTCGACTACGTGGGCAAGAAGCTCTACCTGACCGAGGCCGCCGACGCGCTGCAGCGGGCCAGCGAGGATATCTTCGGCCGTCTGGAGAGCCTCGACATGCAGCTCGCCGACCTCAAAGGCTCGCTGCAGGGGCAACTGAGCCTGGCCATCGAATCCAGCGCCAAGTACTTCGTTCCCCATCTGTTCGCCGCTTTTCGTCGCGAACATCCGGAAGTCAGCCTGCAGCTCACGGTGGTCAACCACACCCAGGCGGTGCGGCGACTAAGCGCCAATCGCGACGACCTGTTGATCATGTCCCAGGTGCCATCGGACATGGCCTTGGAGTTTCTGCCCTTTCTCAACAACCCGATCATCGCCGTGGCGCCGGCGGACCATCCACTGAATCAGGCCAAAACGTTGCAGTTGCAGGACCTGTGCGACTGGCCGCTGCTGGTACGCGAGCCGGGGTCAGGTACGCGCCGCGCCTGCGAGGAGTACTGCCACCAGAAGCGCGCCCACTTCGCGCAGATCCAGGAGGTCGGCTCCATGGAGGGTCAGCGTGAAGGCGTACTGGCCGGCCTGGGCCTGGCGCTGATTCCGCGCCACGCCGTGCGTCGCGAGCTGCAGCTGGGCCTGCTGCGCGAGCTGCCAGTGGCAGAGCTGCCACTGCTGCGCAGCTGGTGCGTGCTGCACCCGCGCGGCAAGCACCTGTCGCCGGTGGCCCAGGCGTTCTTCAACTTCGTACGTGACCGACGCAAGCAGATCGGCGCACTGGCCGAGCAGTTCAGTGGCGCAAGCAATTCACTGTAATGGTTTCGTATATCATATCCAAAAGCCTCTTCCAGCAGGTGCACCACGTGCCATTACCTCCCCTGAATGCCCCGAACCTGGGCATTACCCCGTCTGCCTCCGAGGTGATTACCAAGCACCTGCGTGACGCCATCGTCGCCGGGCATTTTGCCGAAGACGAGCCGGTGCGCCAGGACGATATCGCCAAGCTGTTCAACGTCAGCAAGATCCCCGTGCGCGAAGCGCTCAAACGCCTGGAAGCCGAGGGGCTGGTGGTGTTCCAGCGCAACAAGGGCGCGGTGGTCACGCGCATCTCCGAGCCGGACCTGGCGCAGATGTTCGAGGTGCGCATCCTGCTCGAAGACAAGGTGCTTCGCCTGGCGATTCCCAATATGAACGAAGCCACCTTTGCCCGCGCCGAGCGCATCTGCGAGGAGTTCATCGGCGAAGACGATGTCGGCCGCTGGGCCGAGCTCAACTGGGAGCTGCATGCCTGCCTGTACGAGCCGGCACAGCGGCCATTTCTGGTCAGCTTGATCCGCTCCATCCACGACAAACTGGAACGCTACCTGCGCATGCAGATGAGCCTGTCAGAGGGCAAGGATCTCGCCGATCACGAGCACCGCGAAATCCTCGCAGCCTGCCGCGCCCGCGACATCGAGCGCGCCGCCACATTACTCGAAGAGCACATCACGGGGGTCTGCCGCAGCCTGTTCGAGCAGTTGCCTGGGCATCGCTGAATCCAAGAAAAAAGCTACCGCTGCGCGCTCCTGGTAGGAGCGGCCATGCGCGCGACAACCACGGGTATGGCCTTATCTCACAGGGGAAACACCAAAGCGGACTCATCCATCCTAGATGCGGTTCGACGCCTCCAGCGCTTTCAGCAAACGAGCGTCATGACCGTAGATATCGGGGCGGAACTGTACCTGGCCGTCCGCGCCAACCTGCGCCGTCCAGTACGCCATCAGGATCGGTACCGGCTGCGGCAAGTCGGCGCGTAAGGTGTTCCCGCTTTCCCATTGCTTGGCGATACGTGCGCGCTCGCCTGGGCTGGCGCCAGCAAGCAGTTGGTCGACCAGTTCGGTGACCCGCTCGATGCGCACGCAGCCCGAGCTGAACAGCCGCGGCAGGTTGTCGAACAGGCGCTGGCTCGGCGTGTCGTGCAGGTACACCGAGAACGGATTCGGGAAGCGGATCGCCACTTTGCCCAGCGGGCTGTGCGCACCAGCCGACTGGCGCACCATCACCCGCCCGGGGCGCTCCCAGTCTACGCCGCGCGGGTCTACCGGATTGCCTTCGTAGTCGATCACCTGCATGTGGTTGGCGGCCAGGTAGCCGGCCGCGTCACGGCGCAGCTCGGGCAGCTTGTCTTCTTTCAGGATGGTCGGCGGAATGGTCCAGGTCGGGTTGAGCGTCAGGTGGGTGATGCGCGATCGCAGCAGCGGTGTCGGCCGGGCCGGGCGACCGACCTGGGTACGCGCCTGCCAGGTGACGGCGTGGTCACGCAGGAACATCACTTCGGCGCCCGCCACGTCGATCAGCACGCTGGTCGGCTCGATTTCGTGGGACAGCCAGCGCAGGCGCTCCAGATTGATGCGGATCTGATCCATGCGCTCGCTGGCGGAACGGTTCAACTCGGCCAGTGTGCCGGGGCCGACCACGCCGTCGGGCTTGAGCAGGTGGTTGCGCTGGAAGACCTTGACCGCCTCGACCAGCGCCGTGGAATACACCGAGGTTTCCTCGGCGACCAGCGCCGGCGCGCCTTGGGACAGATCACCGTGCAGCTGCAGCCGTTGCTCCAGCAAGGGCACCCGGCCATCAACGGCGCCGGGCTTGAGCAGCGAGCCGCCAGGAATCGCCAGCCACTGTGGCAATTCCTGGCGGCGCAATTCGGCGTAGCGCTGGCGCAGCTGCTGATAAGGGCCGAAATCAGGCCGTGCCTGGGCGAAGGCCTGCGCCGGGTCGGCCAGCCCCGCCTGGGCGATGGCCAGCAGCGGCGCCTGACTCTGCTGCACCGCCATGCTCTCGGGCTGCCACAGCGGCTCGACCTTGGCCTGCTCGAGGCGCCCGTAGGACAGATCCCGCAGGGCCTGCAGATAAGCGGTGGTGGCGAGCACGTCGACACAGGCCGAAAGGCGCGGCGAAGGGTCATCGACTGCCGCCAGTTGGCGCAGTGGTTCCAGGTGATAGGCGCGCGGCTCCAGACCATCGTCAGCCAATGACTCCAGCTGAGCGAACAACACCGGCAGGTTTTCCTTGTTCCACGCCGCTTGTGCGCCGCGCAGCAGATAGAACGGCTCCAGCCACTCACGATCCTTGACAGACAGCTCTAGCACGGGCGTTACGCAGCTCAGCGCGGGTTCGGCGAGCTGCTCCTGCAGCGGGCTGGGTGGCGGGGTATCGGCCAGCGCCAGGGGTGCCACCAGGACCAAGGCCCAGGCAGCGGATACAGAAGGAGAAAACAAGGCGCCGCTCCAATTTACGACAGAGTGAATGACAGCCCGTCGGAATCGCCCGCGGGACAAGGGAACTCGGCTGCTAGAATTCCGAGCTTTGTTGTGCCCGTATCGCCTGGCGAAGGCGCGCCCCATCGAAGGCCAAAGCTCAGAGACTTGAAATGATGACCACGATTCAGCGCATTTGCTTAGCTTTTATTTGCCTGGCGTTGCCGGTTCCGTCCGTAATAGCCGCCACCCTGGCGCCGGATCCGCTGCTCGAAGTCTTGTCTGCACAAGCGCCAGCGCTCGATCGCCAGGTGCTCAATCACGCCCTCGACGCGATGCGCTGCGCCATTAACAATGGTGCCGTACCTGCCCAGCGCCTGGCCGTGATCGACTTCTCCAAACCCTCCAGTGATCGCCGCCTGTGGATCTTCGACCTGACCAAGAAGCGCCTGCTGCTGCACGACCTGGTCGCCCATGGCCAGCAATCCGGCGACAACTTCGCCAGGCGCTTCTCCAACCGCGAAGGCAGCCATCAATCGAGCATCGGCCTGTTTCGTACCAGTGAAAGCTACACCGGCAAACACGGCTATTCACTGCGCATGGATGGCCTGGAGCCCGGTTTCAACGACCTGGCACGCCAGCGCGCCATCGTCATCCACCCCGCCGACTACGTGAATCCGGCCTGGATCAAGACCCAGGGCCGCATCGGCCGCAGCCAAGGCTGCCCGGCGGTACGCCCGGAAGTCGCACGCATGGTGGTAGACAGCCTCAAGGGTGGCCAATTCATGTTTTCGTACTATCCCGACAAGCGCTGGCTGAAGGGCTCGGCGTTCATCAATTGCAAGCCGGCCCTGGTCGCCGGGATCGTCAGCGCCAAAGAGGGCTAAGGCGCGGCGCGGTAACCCGGCCAGTTGGCAGGCTTCAGCCTATCAAGCCTGGCTAGATGACCCCACCCAAGACCTTAGGCACTATGCCGATTTCGTCATCGTGCCCGCGCAAATCCTTCAAGCCGTCTGGCTTGCCTCGCGTCACCCTGTCGCCATTCAATCGGCATACAGGCGCAGCGCCAATGAAACGCATCGAAGTAATCGACTCTCATACCGGCGGCGAGCCGACCCGGCTGGTGGTCAGCGGCTTTCCCGATCTCGGCACGGGCAGCATGGCCGAGCGCAAACAGCTGCTGGCCAGTGAGCACGATGCCTGGCGCGCCGCCTGCATTCTCGAACCGCGCGGCAATGATGTGCTGGTGGGCGCCCTGCTCTGCGAGCCGGTCGACCCCAGCGCCTGTGCCGGTGTGATCTTCTTCAACAACTCCGGCTACCTCGGTATGTGCGGGCACGGCACCATCGGCCTGGTTGTATCGCTGGCCCATATGGGCCGCATCGGCGCTGGCGTGCACAAGATCGAAACGCCGGTGGGCACGGTCGAGGCGACCTTGCATGAGGATCGCTCGGTCAGCGTGCGCAACGTGCCGTCCTACCGCTTTCGCCAGGCCGTCGAGCTACAGGTGCCGGGCTACGACCTGGTGCGCGGCGATATCGCCTGGGGCGGCAACTGGTTCTTCCTGATCGCCGACCACGGCCAGCGCATCGCCGGCGACAATGTCGAGGCGCTGACCGCCTACACCTATGCAGTGCAGAAAGCGCTTGAAGATCAGGGCATTCGCGGCGAGGACGGCGGCCTGATCGATCATATCGAGCTGTTTGCGGATGACGATAAGGCGGACAGCCGTAATTTTGTCCTTTGCCCAGGCAAAGCCTACGACCGCTCGCCCTGCGGCACCGGCACAAGCGCCAAGCTGGCCTGCCTGGCTGCCGATGGCAAGCTGCAGCCCGGCGAGACCTGGCGCCAGGCCAGCGTGATCGGCAGCCTGTTCGAGGGCTCGTACCAGTGGCAGGGCGACAAGGTGATTCCAACCATCCGCGGCCGCGCCCATATCAGCGCCGAAGCGACCCTGCTGCTCGATGCGGACGACCCGTTCGCCTGGGGCATCCGTCCGTGACGCCAACGCGGGTCGCCGATGTGATCGTTATCGGCGCCGGCATCATCGGCGCGGCCTGCGCCCGCGAGCTGGCGCGCCGCGGCCAGCAGGTGCTGGTGATCGATGCCGGCCTGCACGGCGCTACCGCAGCCGGCATGGGTCATTTGCTAGTTCTCGATGACAACCAGGCCGAACTCGATATCAGCCGCTACTCGGTGAACCGCTGGCGTGAGCTGGGCCCGCAATTGCCGGACGACTGCGCGTATCGCAACAACGGCACCCTGTGGTTGGCCGCCAACGAAGAAGAGCTGGCGGCGGCAGAAGCCAAGAGCGGCAACCTGCGCGCCGAGGGAATACGCTGCGAGATGGTGCCCGGCCACGCGCTGCAGGCCATGGAGCCGATCCTGCGCGACGGCTTGCACGGCGCCCTGCGCCTGCCCGACGACGGCATTCTCTACGCACCGAACACTGCACGCTGGATGCTCGACAACCCGCGCATCACCCGGCGGCGCGCCAAGGTCACGGTACTGGACGGCAACCGCGTGCGCCTCGAAGACGGCAGTTGGCTAGGCGCCGATGCCGTGGTGCTCGCCAACGGTATTCAAGCCGTGGAGCTCTGCCCGGAGTTGCCCATCGCGCCGAAGAAAGGCCACCTGCTGATCACCGACCGTTACCCGCACCCGGTCACCCACACCATCACCGAGCTGAGCTACCTGACCAGCGTGCACAACAGCAGCGGCGCCTCGGTGGCCTGCAACATCCAGCCACGGCCGACCGGACAGCTGTTCATCGGCACCTCGCGGCAATTCGACACCCTCGACCCCGAGGTCGACGGCTGGTTGCTGGCGCGCATGCTCAAGCACGCCGCGAGCTATGCGCCGGGCCTGGCGCAACTCAATGGCATCCGCGCCTGGGCCGGCTTTCGCGCCGCCACACCGGACGGCATGCCGCTGATTGGCGAACACCCTGCGCAGCCTGGCCTGTGGCTGGCGGTCGGCCATGAGGGGCTGGGTGTTACCGCGGCGCCGGCTACCGCCGACCTGCTCGCAGCGCTGCTATGGAGCGAGGCCGAGCCCATTCCGGCTGCCGCCTATGCGCCCCGACGTTACCTTGGAGAAACCGTCCATGCCTGACCTGCACCTCGATGGGCGCCCGCTCAGCGTCGCGCCGGGCACCACGGTCGCTGCCGCACTTGCCCTGGGCGGCGACGGCAGCGCACGTACCTCGGTAATCGGACAGCGCCGGGCACCGCTATGCGGCATGGGCACCTGCCAGGAGTGCCGGGTAACCGTCGACGGCATGCGCCGCCTGGCCTGCCAGACCCTGTGCCGCGATGGCATGCAGGTGGAGACACGGCCATGAGCGAACAGGCTGACGTACTGATCATCGGCGCCGGCCCGGCCGGTCTGTCGGCCGCCCTGGCCGCCGCCAACGACGGCGCGCGGGTGGTGTTGGTCGACGACAACCCGCTGTCCGGCGGGCAAATCTGGCGCGATGGTGCGCAGGCCAGGGTGCCGGCCCAGGCTCGCCAGTTGCGCGACGCTGTGGATAACCACGCCACCATCCAGCGCCATG
Organism: Pseudomonas sp. AG1028; assembly: GCF_007993955.1. Classification (NCBI taxonomy): domain Bacteria; kingdom Pseudomonadati; phylum Pseudomonadota; class Gammaproteobacteria; order Pseudomonadales; family Pseudomonadaceae; genus Pseudomonas; species Pseudomonas sp. AG1028. The sequence goes on along the minus strand of NZ_VIVP01000005.1, from coordinate 254,477 downwards.
CTGCGACGCGGGTGGCGGCCAGGGCCGGCAGCACTGGCCTGCTGGTCGAAAATGCCGAGCGCGGCTGGGTAATCGACTATCACCGGCTGATCCTGTGCACGGGGGCACGCGAGTTGTTACTGCCGTTTCCCGGCTGGACGTTGCCCGGAGTAACCGGTGCCGGCGGCCTGCAGGCACTGATCAAGGGCGGCTTGCCGGTGGCCGGTGAGCGCACCGTGATTGCCGGCAGCGGCCCGCTGCTGCTGGCCAGCGCCAGCACCGCGAAACAGGCCGGCGCTCAGGTGCTGCGCATTGCCGAGCAGGCATCGACAAGCGCAGTCGCAGCCTTCGCCGTGCAACTGCCGCGCTGGCCGCACAAGCTGCTGCAGTCCTTCGGCCTGTTCGATGGCGGTTATCGCCCTGGTACACGCATCGTCGCCGCGCTGGGGCAGGATCGTCTGGAAGGCGTGCGCCTGCAGCGCGGCGACAAGCTCGAAGAGCTGGAGTGCGAGCGCCTTGCCTGCGGTTTCGGCCTGATTCCCAACGTGCAGCTGGGGCAGGCGCTCGGCTGTGCGCTGGGCAGCGCCGCCATCAAGGTGGACGCCTGGCAGGCGACCGATATGGCCGGCATCTACGCGGCGGGCGAATGTACCGGTTTCGGCGGCAGCGAACTGGCACTGGTCGAAGGTCGCATTGCCGGCCACGCCGCTGCCGGCAACCGCGAGGCCGCGCGGCGGATGTGGCCAGCCCGTGCCCGCTGGCAGCACTTTGCCGATGCGCTGAACAAACACTTCGCGCTGGACCCCGCACTCAAACGCCTGGCGCAACCAGACACCCTGCTATGCCGCTGCGAAGACGTTCCCTACGCCGCCGTAGCAGCCCACGACAACTGGCGCGAAGCGAAACTGGCGACCCGCTGCGGCATGGGCGCCTGCCAGGGGCGAATCTGCGGCGGCGCCACGCAATACCTGTTCGATTGGCAGCCTGCCGCGCCGCGCCCGCCATTCACACCAACGCGAATCGACACCCTCACACTGCTGGAAGAATCGGCCCAGAGCAGCTCACCGTGAGCGTGGCGCTTATTTTAATCGCGGGCCAGCCGCACACCTCAAACGGTAACAAAGCGGGTAGCGCGGTAACGCTTTTGTGCTCCACTGCACAGTCAGAAAAATACCGAAAATATTAAGTCATTGATAAATAACGATATTTAAAAATTGGCACAGGTTATGCTCTATCTCCCGCACAACAAAAATAACAAGACACATCTGATAACAAGAACAAGACAACGGCTCTAGCATAAGAAAGACAAAAACGCAGAGACGCAGCTAACTGATTTCTTTGGAGAGGACCGCCCTCGGGCTTGTACCGCAACCGGGTCGAGAACAATAAAACTGCTTTGCAAGGCAGCGACAGACGGGTTGGATCTACGGATCACGGCAACATCAGCGTCCAAACAAATCCGTTCGCTCTTGGCCTCCTTTAGGGGCCTCGGCTAAAACAAGAACAATAGGCCGTTAGCACTAACAAGAACGATGATTCGAACAAGATTTAGGGGAGCCTCGGCTCCCCTTTCTGCTTTCTGGCGCTCTCGCCGGCCGCCTCGCCTTCGCACCACAAATCCTTGCAGACCCACAGGCTCAATTAGCTGCCCGTCTTGCAATAACGCGCTAGGCTCTGCACCTATTCAAACTGTCTGCAGCCAGCCATGCACAGCCTGCTCCCGAATTCGCCTCATCCCGACCTGCCGACATTGATCAGCACCCTCATGCAGATCGAGCCGTTGCTCGATGCCATGCCCGAGGTAGTGTTCTTCATCAAGGACACGCAGACCCGCTACGCCTTGGTCAACCAGACTCTAGCCCAGCGGCTGGGCTTCAAGAGCAAAGACAAGCTGGTGGGGATGACCGCCGAACAGGTGTTCCCGGCCAGCTTCGGGCCCTCCTACACCGCGCAGGATCGGCGCGTGCTGGATGACGGTAGCCAGCTCGACGACCAGCTGGAGCTGCACCTTTATTACGGCAACCAGCCGGTCTGGTGCCTGACCCACAAGCTGGCGCTGCGCAATCGGTATGGAGACATCATCGGCCTGGCCGGCATCTCCCGGGATGTACAGCTGCCACAATCGGGCCACCCCGCCTACCCGAAGCTGGCTGCAGTGGATGCCTATATCCGCGAGCACTTCGCGCGGCCAATCAGCCTGGCCGAGCTCACCGAGCTGGCCGGATTGTCAGTGGCGCAACTGGAGCGTCACTGCAAGCGCATCTTCCAGCTCACCCCGCGACAGATGATCCACAAGGCGCGCCTTGGCGAGGCAAGTCGCCTGCTGCAGCACGACCTGCCAATCACCGAAATCGCCCTGCGTTGCGGTTACACCGACCACAGCGCCTTTAGCCGCCAGTTCCGTGCGCTTACCGGGCTGACGCCCAGCCAGTTCCGCGAATCGCACACCGACTGATACCACCGGGTGTTCCGAAACAGGGCGACAGCGCTTGGCTTCGCTCCCATCTGTAACACCCAGCCTGCGCTCCCGACTCCCCGTTTGCCCCTTATTCCCTCTCGACCCGCCACAGCGCGCGGCCCGCAGCACCAAACTGCAGAACAGGCACAGCGGTTGCATATTAAATATCGTATACGAAATTTCCTATAACGATTGTCTGCACCGTTTCGAGGCTCCTATGAAAAACCCCGCTTTTGCCGTAGCCCTCAGCGCAGTACTCAGCACCACCCTGATCGGCACCGCTCACGCCGACAAACTCGACTCGATCATTGAATCCGGCAAACTGCGCTGCGCGGTAACCCTGGACTTCCCGCCCATGGGCTCGCGTGACGACAAGAACCAGCCGGTCGGCTTCGACGTCGATTACTGCAATGACCTGGCGAAAGTCCTCGGTGTCGAGGCCGAGGTGGTGGAAACACCCTTCCCGGATCGTATCCCGGCGCTGGTTTCCGGCCGTGCCGACGTGATCGTCGCCTCCACCTCCGACACCCTGGAGCGCGCCAAGACCGTGGGCCTGACCGTGCCCTACTTCGCCTTCCAGATGGTCGTGCTGACCCGCGACGACACCGGGATCAGCAAATACGAAGACCTCAAAGGCAAAGCCGTGGGTAACACCAGCGGCACCTACGAGGCCATCGCCCTGGAGAAGGACGTGAAAACCTGGGGCGGCGGCAGCTTCCGTGCCTATCAGTCGCAGAACGACACCATCCTCGCCGTTGCTCAAGGCCACATCGCCGCCACCGTGGTCACCAACACCGTGGCCGCGGCCACCCTCAAGTCCGGCAAGTACAAGGGCCTGAAAGTGGTCGGTGATGCGCCTTACGTTGTCGATTACGTGTCCCTGGCGGCCAAGCGCGACGAGTACGGCCTGATCAATTACCTCAACCTGTTCGTCAACCAGCAGGTTCGCAGCGGCCGCTATGACGAGCTGTGGAAGAAGTGGGTCGGCGACGAAATCAAACCGGCCAACCTGACCGTACCGGGCGTGTACTACTGATCAATGCACCACTGCGCCGCCAGTGGCGGCGCATTCCACCCATTTTTCGCTCGCGTGCCCCGGTGGCGCCGAGCTTTTTCCCACGGCGGAGCCCTTGATGACAGCAGTCGCGGATCACACCTCGCCCGCCCCTGAAGCGTGCGCGCTCCAGGGCCGTAGCCTGGTTGCCGGGCGTGCCGAGGGCGAGCTGCTGTTCGCCGAGATGGGCCTGAGTTTCTGGGGCGGCGTCGACCCGTTCACGGGCGAGGTGATCGACCGTCATCACCCGCTCAGTGGCCAGAACCTGGCGGGCCGCGTACTGGCGATTCCCAGTGGTCGCGGCTCCTGCACCGGTAGCAGCGTGATGATGGAGCTGCTCAGTGGCGAGTATGCCCCTACCGCGCTGGTGCTGGCCGAGGCCGACGAGATCCTCACCCTCGGCGTGCTGGTGGCCGAGCTTCTGTTCCAGCGCTCCATCGCCGTGCTGTGCATCGGTCATGCAGCCTTCACCCGCCTGCGCGGCCAGGCTTACGCCCGCCTCGACGGCGAGCGGCTGCAGCTTTATCCACAGCGCCCCGCCGATGCCCGGCCGACAGGTGTGGCTTCGATACATCAGCAGCCGCTGTTCGCCAGCGCCCTGCATCTGAGCGAAAGCGACCGCGCCCTGCTCGATGGTCGCCAGGGCAAGGCGGCACAGGTGGCCATGCAGCTGGTGCTCCGCATGGCAGACCTGCAGGGCGCCAGCGAATTGCTGGATGTGACCCAGGCGCATATCGACGGCTGCATCTACACCGGCCCGGCCAGCCTGCGCTTCGCCGAGCAGCTGGTGGCCTGGGGCGCCAGGGTGCGGGTGCCGACCACGCTCAACTCGATTTCCGTGGACCAGCGCCGCTGGCGCGCCCTGGGCATCGATGCCGCCTTCGGCGAACCGGCCAGTGCACTCGGCGATGCCTACATGGCCATGGGCGCACAGCTCAGTTTCACCTGCGCGCCCTACCTGCTGGACAGCGCGCCGGCCGAGGGCGAGCAGATCGTCTGGGCAGAATCCAATGCGGTGGTGTACGCCAACAGCGTGCTTGCTGCACGCACTCTGAAGTACCCGGATTACCTGGATATCTGCATCGCCCTCACCGGCCGTGCGCCCAAGGTGGGTTGCCACCTCGACGAGCAGCGCATGGCCAGCCTGCAGATCGAGCTGCCCGAGCTAGCTGAACTCGACGATGCCTTCTACCCACTGCTCGGTTACCACGTCGGTCTGCTCTGCGGCAGCCATATTCCACTGGTACACGGCCTGGAAAACGCCGGGCCGAGCCTGGACGATCTCAAGGCCTTTGGTGCCGCCTTCGCCACCAGTTCGGCGGCGCCACTGTTCCATATCGCCGGTGTTACCCCGGAAGCCCGTGATCCACAGCAGGTTATCCACAACGGTAGAGAGCTTCCGATCAAACGGATCAGCCTCGCCGATCTGCGCCGCAGCTGGAATGAACTCAACAGCGCTGATGACGCCGAGGTAGGGCTGATCGCCCTCGGCAATCCGCACTTCTCGCTCAGCGAATTCGCCCACCTCGCGCACCTGTGCGCGGGCCGCAGCAAGAGTGCTCAGGTAAGCCTAGTGATCACCTGCGGTCGGGCGATTCACGAGCAGGCCCGTGTGGCTGGCTACCTCACCGTACTGGAGGCCTTCGGAGCGGCGCTGCTGACCGACACCTGCTGGTGCATGCTCGGCGAGCCGGTGGTGCCCACGGGCTGCCGCACCCTGATGACCAATTCGGGCAAGTACGCCCATTACGCGCCAGGGCTGGTCGGCCGTGCGGTGCACTTCGCCAGCCTGGCCGAGTGCGTCGACGCCGCCTGTTCGGGCCAGGCCAGCGGCCGTGTGCCGCGCTGGCTGCAACCGGCTTCCCCTGTGGAGAACCCCACGCATGTTTGACTACACCTTCCATTGGCGCCAGGCCTTCAAGGCGCTGCCCGACATGCTCGCGGGCGCCTGGGTGACCTTCGAGACGGCTGCCCTGTCGATGATCTTCGGGGTGCTCATCGCCCTCGCCCTGACGGTCATGCGTGAGCTGAAAAACCCCGTGGCCCGCGGCTTCGCCAACACCTGGGTATCCATCGCGCGTAACACGCCATCGTTGTTCCAGATTTACATCCTGTACTTCGGCCTGGGCTCGATGGGCTGGCACGTCAGCTCCTGGGTCGCCCTGCTGGCCGGCATCACCTTCAACAATGCAGGCTACCTGGCAGAAAACTTCCGTGGCGGCCTCAAGGCCGTGCCCGGCACCCAGGTGCGTGCCGCCCGCTCGCTGGGCATGAGCGCCTTTCAGGCCTACCGCATGATCGTCGTGCCGCAGCTGCTGCGCATCGTCTTCTACCCGCTGACCAACCAGATGGTCTGGGCCGTGCTGATGACCTCGCTGGGGGTGATCGTCGGCCTCAACAACGACCTCACCGGCGTTACCCAGGACTACAACGTCAAGACCTTCCGCACCTTCGAGTTCTTCGCCATCGCGGCGGTGCTGTATTACCTGATCGCCAAGGCGATCGTAGCGGTTGCCCGGCTGCTAGCCTGGCGCCTGTTCCGTTACTGAGGATCGCTCATGTTCGATACCAGCTTCACCTGGAACGATTTCCTCTACCTGCTCGACGGTGCCTGGGTCACCCTGCAACTGACCTTCTGGGCCATCCTGCTGGGCTCTTTCGCCGGCCTGCTGTTCGGCCTGCTGCGCGCCCTGCTGCCGCGCGCCACCCTGCCGCTGGCCTGGGTGCTCGACGTGTTTCGCAGCGTGCCACTGCTCATCCAGTTCGTGCTGTTCAACTCGTTCAAGAGCATCGCCGGCATCGACATCAGCGCCTTCGCGGTGGGCTGCATCGTGCTGGGCACCTACGCCGCCGCCTACTTCACCGAGATCGTGCGCAGCGGCGTGCTGTCGGTGCCATTCACCTTGCGGCGCGCCAGCCGTTCCCTGGGCCTGAGCTATGTGCAGGACCTGCGCTACATCGTGCTGCCGATGGCCACGCGGGTGGCCTTCCCCGGCTGGCTGAACCTGGTGCTCAGCGTGATGAAGGACACCGCGCTGGTGATGTGGATCGGCATTGTCGAGCTACTGCGCGCCTCGCAAACCATCGTCACGCGCATTCAAGAGCCGCTGCTGGTGCTGTGCATCGCCGGCCTCATCTACTACGTCATGAGCCTGGTAGTCGCCCAACTGGGCGCACGGCTGGAAAAAAGGTGGCAGGAAAATGATTGAGATCGATAACGTACACAAATCCTTCGGCAGCCTGGATGTGATCAAGGGCGTCAGCCTGACCGTCAACAAGGGCGAGGTGGTGTCGATCATCGGCGGCTCCGGCTCCGGCAAGTCGACCCTGCTGATGTGCATCAACGGCCTGGAGTCGATCAAGAGCGGCAGCATCCGCGTCGACGGTACCGAAGTTCACGCGCCGGGCACCGACATCAACAAGCTGCGGCAGAAGATCGGCATCGTATTCCAGCAGTGGAACGCCTTCCCGCACCTGACGGTGCTGGAAAACGTCATGCTGGCGCCGCGCAAGGTGCTTGGCCTGAGCAAGCAGGAAGCCGAGGCCATCGCCGTGCAGCAGCTTACCCACGTGGGCCTGGCCGACAAGCTCAAGGTGTTTCCCGGCAAGCTCTCCGGCGGCCAGCAGCAGCGCATGGCGATTGCCCGCGCCCTGGCGATGAGCCCCGATTACATGCTGTTCGACGAGGCCACCAGCGCCCTCGACCCGCAACTGGTCGGCGAGGTGCTCGACACCATGCGCATGCTCGCCGAAGACGGCATGACCATGGTGCTGGTGACCCACGAGATTCGCTTTGCCCGTGATGTGTCCGACCGTGTGGCGTTCTTTCGCAACGGCCTGGTGCACGAGCTCGGCGCGCCCGAGCAGGTGCTCGGCAACCCGCAACGACCGGAAACCGCCGACTTCCTCAAGTCGGTTCACTAAAGAGGACGGCCCCGTGCGCTCCAGCAAAGTCATTCATGTGGTCAGCTGCCATGCCGAAGGCGAGGTTGGCGACGTCATCGTCGGCGGCGTCGCGCCACCGCCTGGCGAGACCCTGTGGCAACAGTCGCGCTGGATCGAGCAGGACGACTTCCTGCGCAATTTCGTGCTCAACGAACCGCGCGGTGGCGTATTCCGTCACGTCAACCTGCTGGTGCCGGCGAAGAATCCCAAGGCGCAGATGGGCTGGATCATCATGGAGCCGGCCGATGTGCCGCCGATGTCCGGTTCCAATTCGCTGTGCGTGGCCACCGTGCTGCTCGACAGCGGCATCCTGCCGATGACCGAGCCGCAGACCTTCCTGACCCTGGAAGCGCCCGGTGGCCTGGTGGAAGTGATCGCCGACTGCAAGGGCGGCAAGGCCGAGCGCGTCGAGGTGAAGAACGTGCCCTCGTTCGCCGACAAGCTCGACGCCTGGATCGAGGTCGAAGGACTGGGTTCGCTACAGGTCGATACCGCCTACGGTGGCGACAGTTTCGTGATCGCCGATGCACACCACCTGGGCTTCGCCATACAGGCCGATGAAGCGGCCGATCTGGTCGCTGTGGGCCTGCGCATCACTCAGGCCGCCAATGAACAGCTCGGTTTCCAGCATCCGCTGAACCCGGACTGGAGCCATATATCCTTCTGCCAGATCGCCGCGCCGGTGGTGCATGAGAACGGCATCGCCACGGGCGCCAACGCGGTGATCATTCGCCCCGGCAAGATCGACCGCTCGCCCTGCGGCACCGGCTGCTCGGCGCGCATGGCGGTGCTGCATGCCAAAGGCCAGCTGGCGGTAGGCGAACGCTTTATCGGCCGTTCGATCATCGGCTCCGAATTTCACTGCCGCATCGACTCGCTGACCGACGTGGCCGGTCGCCCGGCGATCTACCCCTGCCTATCCGGCCGCGCGTGGATCACTGGTACTCACCAGCACCTGCTCGACCCGAGCGACCCCTGGCCAACGGGCTATCGCGTGTCGGATACATGGCCGGTGGAGCTGAAGCTGCAAGACTTGCTGAAGATTTGAAACTGCCGGTTCGCCGGCGCAACTAACGGGCATAACGCCTACCAACTACGACATTTTTCTTTCGTATACGAAATACTTTGAATGCGCCCAGGAGGCAATATCATGAATAGCAGCATCTTCACCGGCACCATTCCCGCGCTAATGACCCCCTGCACCGCCGAGCGCACGCCGGACTTCGACGCCTTGGTGCGCAAGGGCAAAGAGCTGATCGAGGCCGGCATGAGCGCGGTGGTCTACTGCGGTTCCATGGGCGACTGGCCGTTACTCACCGAAGCCCAACGCCAGGAAGGGGTGGCGCGCCTGGTCGCTGCCGGCATTCCGACCATCGTCGGCACCGGTGCGGTGAACAGCCGCGAAGCAGTTTCCCATGCTGCCCACGCCGCCAAGGTTGGCGCCCATGGCCTGATGGTCATCCCGCGCGTGTTGTCCCGAGGTGCTTCGCCAGCCGCTCAGGAAGCCCACTTCGCTGCAATTCTCGAAGCAGCTCCGAAACTGCCGGCAGTGATCTATAACAGCCCGTACTACGGCTTCGCCACCCGCGCCGAGCTGTTCTTCAAGCTGCGCCGCAAGTATCCCAACCTGATCGGCTTCAAGGAATTTGGTGGCGCCGCCGACATGCGTTACGCCGCCGAGCACATCACCTCCCAGGATGAGAACGTGATTCTCATGGCCGGCGTCGACACCCAGGTGGTGCATGGCTTCGTCAATTGCGGCGCGACTGGTGCCATCACCGGGATTGGTAACGCTCTGCCGCGCGAAGTGCTGCAACTGGTCGAGCTGAGCAAGCAGGCCGCCAAAGGCGACGCCGTCGCCCGCCGCCGCGCCCTGGAGTTGTCCGAGGCGCTGAACGTACTGTCTTCCTTCGACGAAGGCACCGACCTGGTTCTCTACTACAAGCACCTCATGGTGCTGGGCGGCGACCAGGAATACGCCCTGCACTTCTATGAAACCGATGCCCTCAGCGACGCCCAGCGCAACTACGCCGAGACCCAGTACACCCTGTTCCGCCAGTGGTACGCCAACTGGTCAGTCGAAAACAACATCGCCTGATCGCTGTACGTCGGCCGGATGCGTCCAGCGCATCCGGCCGAGCGGGCTCGCAGTGGTCGGCAACCTGCGAAGTTCAGCGGGTAGATCACCTTGCCTGCCCACATCTGCCGAGATGATCATCCAGATACTCATATCGGCCGCTGATCAAGCCTGGCGCTGCGCCTTTCCGCTCGGCCTACCCAAGCCCTGCTCATTGGAATATGGCGGCTAAAGCGTTCAGTACGCCGCAAGAAAAATAGCAGACTTGCGCAACTGATCAGACATCGTACAATCAAAGCCTTTTCGTACGTGTTCATTCGTCCCCAACAGGAGCTAACAATGCCCGCTACCATCGGCCACAACATCATCGGCGGCGCGTACAGCGCAGCCGGCTCCGTAGTCCACAAGAGTCACGACGCCACTACTGGCGAAGCCCTTTCCTACGATTTCATCCAGGCCACCCCTGAAGAAGTCGATGCTGCTGCCAAAGCTGCCGCTGCTGCCTATCCCGCTTACCGCAGCCTGTCGGCCGAGAAGCGCGCCGCGTTCCTCGACGCCGTCGCCGACGAGCTGGACGCCCTGGGCGACGACTTCGTCGCCACCGTAACCCGCGAAACCGCCCTGCCAACCGCCCGTATCCAGGGCGAGCGCGGCCGTACCAGCGGCCAGATGCGCCTGTTCGCCAAAGTGTTGCGCCGCGGCGACTTCTACGGCGCTCGTATCGACCGCGCCCTGCCGGATCGCCAGCCGCTGCCGCGCCCGGATCTGCGTCAGTACCGCATCGGCCTGGGCCCGGTTGCCGTATTCGGTGCCAGCAACTTCCCGCTGGCCTTCTCCACCGCCGGCGGCGACACCGCCGCCGCGCTGGCCGCCGGTTGTCCGGTGGTCTTCAAAGCCCACAGCGGCCACATGACCACTGCCGCCCACGTGGGTGAAGCCATCCTGCGCGCCGCCGAGAAAACCGGCATGCCCAAAGGTGTGTTCAACATGATCTACGGTTCGGGCGTCGGCGAGGCGCTGGTCAAGCACCCGGCCATCCAGGCCGTCGGCTTCACCGGCTCGCTCAAAGGCGGTCGCGCCCTGTGCGACATGGCCGCGGCACGCCCGCAGCCGATCCCGGTGTTCGCCGAGATGAGCAGCATCAACCCGGTCATCCTCCTGCCGGAAGCCGCCAAGGCGCGTGGCGAGAAGATCGCTGGCGAGTTGGCCGGTTCGGTGGTCATGGGCTGTGGTCAGTTCTGCACCAACCCGGGCCTGGTGATCGGTATTCGTTCGCCGGAGTTCAGCGCCTTCCTGGAAACCTTCACCGCCAAGATGGCCGAGCAGCAGCCGCAAACCATGCTCAACGCCGGCACCCTGAAGAGCTACGTGAAAGGCCTGGAAGCGCTCAACGCACATTCGGGCATCACCCACCTGACCGGCGCCAAGCAGGAAGGCAGCCAGGCTCGCCCGCAACTGTTCAAAGCCGATGTTAGCCTGCTGCTGAACGGCGACGAACTGCTGCAGGAAGAAGTCTTCGGCCCGACCACCATCGTCGTCGAAGTAGCTGACAAGGCCGAACTGCTCAAGGCAATCAACGGCCTGCACGGCCAGTTGACCGCCACCCTGCTCACCGAGCCGGGCGACCTGGCCGGCAGCGAAGAGCTGTTCGCGCTGCTCGAGCAGAAAGTCGGCCGTGTGCTGTTCAACGGTTACCCGACCGGCGTGGAAGTCTGCGACTCCATGGTGCACGGCGGCCCGTACCCGGCGACGTCCGATGCTCGCGGCACCTCGGTCGGCACCCTGGCCATCGACCGCTTCCTGCGCCCGGTGTGCTACCAGAACTGCCCGGACGCGCTGCTGCCCGACGCCCTGAAGAACGCCAACCCGCTGGGCATCGCCCGTCTGGTCGATGGCGCCAGCAGCCGCGACGCGCTGTAAGAAACGGCTCGGCGCTCCGGCGCCGGCCCGCTCTGCGCCGTAAAGAGAAAGCCGACCTCAGGGTCGGCTTTTTTATGGGCGGTGGATCGGCGGTGGTTTTTCCAGGTGTCGCTGCGCTCGACCCGGGCTACGAGGTTCAAGATCATGCACGTGGCCTTATGTGGGAGCGCGCCATGCGCGCGAATCGCGGGCATGGCCCGCTCCCACGAACGTGCGATGCGCACCGATCAACTCGTAGGGGGGATAACGCGAAGCTTATCCACCAGCGTCACACCGCAAGATCGATGATTTGCCAACAGCAAGGCGCTCAAAGTCCCGCTGTCGCTCACGACTACTCTCAGGTCGCACTCGAACCCCGTCAGGGCCACCGAGCCACGTAAGTTATCCACAGAGGGACGCCAAGGCCCGAGCCAGACGCGTCCAATATTCGGATAACTGCGGGAGGCAGCCATGGGCGTAACCACTTATCCACAATCGGCTACGCACGTCGATCTCGGCACCCTGCGCAAGGTGATCGCCGCCTCGGCCATCGGCAACTTCGTCGAGTGGTTCGATTTCGCGGCCTACGGCTTTCTTGCCGTGACCATCGCCTCGCTGTTCTTTCCGCCGGGAGACCCGACCCTGGCTCTGCTGCAGACCTTCGCGGTGTTCGCCGTATCGTTCGCACTGCGCCCGCTGGGCGGCATCGTCTTCGGTATTCTCGGCGACCGCATCGGCCGCAAGCGCGTGCTGTCGATCACCGTGCTGCTGATGGCCGGCGCCACCACCCTGATCGGTCTGCTACCCACCTACGCCAGCATCGGCCTGGTCGCCCCGCTGCTGCTGGCCCTGGCCCGCTGCCTGCAGGGATTCTCCGCCGGCGGTGAATACGCTGGTGCCTGCGCTTTCGTCATGGAGCACGCACCCACCGAGCAGAAGGCGCGCTATGGCAGCTTCGTGCCGGTCTCGACCTTCGCGGCTTTCGCCTGTGCGGCCGGATTGGTTTTCGGCATGGGCATCTGGCTGGACGAAGCGCAAATGCAGGCCTGGGGCTGGCGCGTGCCCTTCCTGATCGCCGCGCCCCTGGGTCTGGTCGGCCTGTACATGCGCCTGCGTCTGGACGAGTCGCCGGCCTTCCAGGCCCTGGCAGCGCAAGCCCACCCCGAACACTCGCCGCTGCGCGAAACCCTGCGCGAGCATGGCGGCACCGTGCTGTGCCTGTCGGCGTTCATCTCCGCCACAGCGCTGTCGTTCTACATGTTCACCACTTACCTGACCACCTACATGCAGGTGGTCGGCGGCGCGGCGCGGCCGACTGCCCTGCTCGCCAGCCTGGTGGCGCTGTTCTTCGCCGCCCTGCTGTGCCCGTTGGTGGGCCGCTACTCGGATCGCGTCGGCCGGCGGCGCACCATCCTCACCGCCGGCATCGCGCTGATCGTCGCGGTGTATCCAGCCTTCACCCTGGCCGCCTCCGGCACCCTGTGGGCCTCGGCGGTGGGCGCGATGCTGCTGGCCGTGGGCGCGGTAATCTGCGGCGTGGTGACGGCCGTGCTGCTGTCCGAGCAGTTCCCCACCCGCGTGCGCTACACCGCGTCGGCGTTCACCTACAACCTGGCCTACACGGTGTTCGGCGGCACCGCGCCGCTGGTCGCCACCTGGCTGATCGAGGTGACCGGCAACCGCATGTCGCCGGCCTTCTACCTGATCGCCATCGCCCTGCTGGCGCTGGCTGGTGGCCTGGCGCTGCCGGAGTCGTCGAAGCGTTCGCTGGATTACCGCACCTGAGCGATCAGTACGCCACCGAGTAGCTGAGGCCAAAGGTACGGCCCTGCGCCGGCAGGCTGGAGATCGCCCCGTAGGTGGCTGCCGCCTGCTGGCCGTAGACGGTCTTGTAGTCGCGATCGGCCAGGTTGTAGACGCCAAAGCCAACCTCGCCGCCAAGCCAGGGCGCGTGGGCGATCAGGTCGACCACAGTATAGCCCTGGATCTTGGTCGCCGGCGTGGCGCGAATAGTCGGGCTGACCGCCGCGGACTGGGCGTCGTCATAGGCGCGATCGCTACCGCCCACGGTGAGCGCCTGCAGGCGTACGCCGTAGCCGTCAGCGAAACGCCAGTCACTGTAGAGGGTGGCCTTGAGCGGCGAGACGCGAAAGGCATTCAGCTCGCGCCAGTTGCCTGCGGCGTCCTTGTACTGGCCACGGGTGTAGGCCAGGGTGCCGCCCACCATCCAGCCCTCGGTCACCGGCACCTGAAGATTGCCTTCGGCGCCCCACACGCGCTCGTCGGTGTCGGCCACCGACACGCTGAAATCACGGTTGAACTGCACCACCTTGTCGGAGGTGTTGTAGAACGCGGTCACCCCGGCATTCAGGCCGCCGGCCTCGCCGAGGCGCCAGCCCAGTTCGTAGTTGTTCACCTTGATCGAATCGATGCTGCTGCTATCGATCACGAAGTTGGCCGGCACGTCACGCAACATGCGCTGCGTGTCGGGCAGGCTGAAGCCTTGGGAGAAGTTGGCGAACAACTGCTGGGCATCGGTCAGCGCGTACACGGCGCCGAGGTTGAACAGGGTTTCGCTGTGGCGCACGTTGCCGCCCTCGAGGGTGCGCGCTTGGTAGCCGGTCACGCTGGCAGCAGTGACCGCCTCGCCATAGGGGATGGAATCGTCCACCTCGTTGCGGATGGTTTCGCGACGCACCCCGGCTTGCAGGCTGAGGCGCTCGGTAAGCGGGTAGTCGCCCTGTAGGAATGCGCCGGTCTTGCTCACTTGCACGTCTGGGCCCATGGAGGAACTGAAGGTCTCGCGGTAATTCAGGCCATTGCTGGCGAAGAAGTTGTTGAAGTCATAGAACTGGCCGTCCTGACGATCCTGCTCACGCTCGTGATCGAGGCCGTAGGTCAGTTGCAGGTCGCGTCCGCCCAGGGTGAAGCCTTTCTGCAACGCGGTGCGCAGGCCCCACACATCGATATCGGTGCTCGATTGCAGCACCACGTTGGCCACGCCACCGGGCAACGCGGCATTCGCTGCGCGACTGGCGAACGGGAACCAGCGCGATTTCTCCTTGCGGTAGTAAACCTCGGCCGTCAACTGTTGGCCGCCGAACAGGTCGCGGTTGAGGTACTGCACGTTGGCACCGTAGTGGCGTGTACGCGGCTGATCGTCGAGCTGCAGGCCATCCACGGCCTCGTGGCTGGGCTGGTAGTTTGGCACCAGTAACGCCGACAGGTTGGGCCCGTAATCCGGGCCGTAGTCGCTGTCCTGTTCGTCGTCGTAGTAGCGCACGCCGCCGCTCAGTTGCTGGTCGTCGTCCAGGTTCCAAGTCAGGCGGCCGTTGAAGTCGAAGCTGGTGGTGTCCTGGCGGTCGGTCTGGGAGATTTCCGGACCGATGCGATCACCGTCGGCATCGCGAATCTCGCCCTGCTTGGTGAAGCTCAGGCCGGCGAAACCGCTGAGCGCGCCCTGGTGGAAGGCGGCGGTCTGCGAGGCCTCGTAGGCCATGGCGTCACGGGCGGCGCGACCTGGGGTGCGCAGGCCGATGCGGCTGCTGAAATCACTGGTCTCTTCGTCGGCATTGCGGGTGATGATGTTGATCAGGCCACCGGTGGCTCCGGCACCATAGATGCTGGTAGCGCCGGAAATCACTTCGATGCGCTCGATCATCGCTGGGCTGATGCTGTTGAGCTGGCGCGAACCGTCGCGCGAGCCGGTCAGCGGCACGCCGTCGATCATCACCTGCACGGCGCGACCGCGCATGGTCATGCCGTAGTTGCTGGTCGTGCCGCTGCCAGGCGCCAGCGAGGGCACCAGTTGGCCGAGGATATCGGCAGTGGAACGGCCAGCGGCGGCCTGCTCGACGATCTGCTCACGCTCGATGCCATAAACCGTGCCGGCGATCTCGGCGATGCTCTTGGCCGAACGGGTGGCCGTCACCACCATTGGCCCCAGTTCCCGGACCTGGCTGCTGCCGGCTGCCGCGCGCTCCTCACTCTGGGCGAACACCTGGGCACTGATCGTCAGACTCAGAAGCGTGACCTGCATGGATGCCGAAAGATGCCGCATGATGTTCCCCTGTGGATAAGTTACGAAGCGAAGCCGGAAGAGAGTTTCTTGATGAGCGGTTTGCAGACCAGCACGCTGAGCACCGACAGCCCCCCCAGCAGCAGGTAGTAGGTTTCATAGCCCAGCCCCTTGGCCAGGAAGCCGGACAGCGAGCCGCCGATGAAGAACACCAGCAACTCGAAACACACCAAAACGGTGAAATCGGTACCGGCCTGCTGGCGCGAACACAGGCGCATGAATAGGGCATAGAGGCTGGTCATCGCCATGTAGCGCAGCGCCAGAATGGCCAGTACCACCAGGCCGAGCCAGGCCGTCGAGGTGGCAGCCAGGCCGCTGGCCAGCAACGCGGCGAGCAGCAGGTAGATGCCGCTGCGCCACCAGCCGGCGCGGATCAGCAACCCCTCCGCCGCTTGGGTCTTCAGGGCTTTGGCAGTCAGTACTGCCGCCAACAGACCGAGGCTGGCACCGGCCACTGACATCAGCACACCGATCTGCGCCAGCGACCACTGCTGGTCCACCAGTAGCGGCGTGAGCATGGCCATCGCCGGCGCTTCAACCGCGCGATAGAGCAGAATCAGCAATAGCGCCCAGCGCATTTCAGGCCGTCGCAACGTGTGGATGAAGCTGGGTCGCTCAGCGGACGGCGAACGCTCTTCGACGCGTGTCACTGCCAACATGGGCAGTGCAGCCATCAGTG
Organism: Pseudomonas sp. AG1028; assembly: GCF_007993955.1. Classification (NCBI taxonomy): domain Bacteria; kingdom Pseudomonadati; phylum Pseudomonadota; class Gammaproteobacteria; order Pseudomonadales; family Pseudomonadaceae; genus Pseudomonas; species Pseudomonas sp. AG1028. The sequence continues at coordinate 238,308 of NZ_VIVP01000005.1, read as the reverse complement.
CCAGTGCCAGCAAGGCGGTCTGCCAGCCAGTGGCCTGGTACAGCCAGAGCACGCCGGCACCGCCGAAGAGGCTGCCCAGTGCCACGCCCATGCTCTGCGCCATGCTGCCCAGGCGGTGATCCTCGCTTGCCAGCGACTCGACCGTATAGCCGTCGATAGCGATGTCCTGAGTCGCGGCGAAGGTGGATATCCACAGGCCGATCAGCACGAACAACAGCAGGCCATGCTCGAGCCCACTCACGGCGAGGGCCACCAGGCCGGCCACCAACGCGGCCTGGGTCAGCCACAACCAGGTGCGGCGCCGACCGAGCGCATGCAGGTAATGGCGATCGACCAGCGGCGCCCAGATGAACTTGAACGCCCAGGGGATGTACAGCAGGGCGAGCATGCCGATCCAGCGCAGATCGACGCCCTGGCTGCGCAGGATGGCTGGCAGCGCCACGTTGAAGAAATACAGCGGTAATGCGTGAGCCAGGTAGAGCACGACGATGACCGTCAGGCCCAGCCGCGTTACCGGCGTGAAGTCATTGGACTGTTGCATCGCTCACCATGCGCTCGGCGATCCACTGAAAACCCTGCTCACGCTCCAGGGTCACGAAATAAGGCACGCCCCAGGCGGCGTGCAGGGCCGGCGCATCGAGACGCTCACACTCCTCGGCGTCCATGGCGATACGTACCAGGCCACGGCAGCAGCTCCGGAAATCCGCCTTGTGGCGTTTGTACCAGGCCCCCTGCACGGCGCGATAACCCTCGGCCAGGCTGGCGCCGACCTGGGTACTCGAGATGAAGTAGAACGCCTGGCGACGGGTGATAAGGCGCTCGATGTGCGCCAGCCAGTCGCGGATGTCGTCAAGGCTGACGTCGTCGGCGAATACGGCCTCGACCACGGCCGTTTCCGTGATGAACAAACCCATGGCGACACGATTCCCCTGAGCGATTCGACGCAACCCCACCGGCTGCGATTGCATTGCACATGAGAATAATTCTGAACAAGCTTGCCCGCTTAGGCGAAAAAAAGGAAAAATTAGCCGCAAGCAAACTTCCCGAGAGACCCGCCATGACGGTCTTCACCTGTGGCCAGCTCAGCGACGTCGCCCATAACCTGGGCGGCAACCTGCATTTCCAGCGCGAGATGCCGGGCGAACTGCCGGTGCTGGATGGCGAGCAGCAGGTGCAGATACTCGGCGACGGCCTGGTGCTGTACTTCAGCCAGAGCCGCGATCTGGTCGATGCCAGCAGCCAAAATCGTCTGGCTCCGGGAATCACCGCCGCCTTCCTGCTGAGCGGCGAGGCGGAGGTCAGCCTGCCGCACCAGCGCCTGCACTTCGATGCGCGCCCAGGCGGCCAGCGCGCCATGCTGGTCAACCTCACCGATGCGGACCAGTTTCAGCGTCATTGGCAATGCGAGCGCCAGGAAACCAAGGTGTGCCTGAGCATCACCCCAGGCTGGCTGCAGCATTTCGCCTTCGCCAGCCAGTTGTGCAGCGACAACCTGCTGCGCTTCAGCCGCAACCACTGGCAAAACCTGCCCTGGCAGCCGTCAGCGGAAATCCTCCAGCGCGCTCACCAGCTGCTGGCGCGCGATGCCGGCCTACCTCCGCTGCTGCAGCGCCTGCAACGGGAAAGCTTCGCCCTCGACCTGGCCAGCGACATCCTGCGCGGCATCGATGCGCCGCCGGAGAAACGCCTCGGCAACCACCTCGAACGCTGCCTGCTGCGCCTCAGGGATTGGCTCGACAGTGGCGAAGCGAACGACCTCAGCATCGCCGAGATGGCCCGCCAGCTGGGTACCAACCCGGTCGATCTGCAGAACGCCTTCCGCAGCCGCAACGGCATCACCATTGCCGCTTATCTGCGCAAACGCCGTCTGGAACAGGCTTATCACGCCATCTGCCAGCAATCACTGTCGATCGAAGACGCTGCCAGCCTGGCCGGTTATGAACACCTGAGCAGCTTCAGCGCCGCCTTCAAGCGCCAGTACGGGTTTCCCCCCTCGCAAGCCAGGCACTGAGCGGGTGCCGGGCGGCAAGAGGACGTTATGATGGAGCCCCCTCGTTCCAATGGGTGCCCCCAATGCGACTCGATCCCGTACATGAACCCGACAGCCACCTGCTCGGCCAATGCTTCCGGCTACACCAGCCGACCTCGCTGCAAGAGCTGCTGAGCGCCTATGACGATGTGCCCGACGGGCATCGCCATCTGTTCACGCTGGACGATCTGGGCCAAGCACTCTACACCGCGATGCATGCGAGCCACCGCCATGATCTGGACAGCGGCGACTGGCTGCAGGAAGCGGGGATCGCCGCGAGCTGGCTGGAAGATGGCTATCCACGCGACGACCTGTCGCTGCAGCAGCGCCTGCATATTCGCCGCATCGGCTTCGAACGGGCCCTGGAGGGAGTCTCCTTCGACGACCTGTTCGCCAAGGATCTGCGTCTGGACGACGACAGCCTCGCCGATCTGGTGGCTGCCAATACCGATCTGCTCGCCGTGCTCGACGATGAATGCTATCTGCTGCGCCTTCCAGTACAGCGCGCCTGCGAAGCGATTTATGGCTTCGCCAATGGCTACTTTTCCAGCGACCTGTCGCCTCAGGAGAACTTCCGCCTGGCCGAGCATCTGGAACACTACTACGGCTACGCCCTGTTCGGCATCGGCGCCAGCCTCATCGCCTTCCGTCGCTCACGAGCGCTTGATGGGCACCAGACCGCCAGCCTGCTCGACCTGTTGAACCGCCTGTATGCCCGCGAGGATAACGGGGCTCAGGTTCGGGCACTGTTCGCGGACAGCATCGCAAACCGCGAGCTGCTGGTGCTGCGCTATACCGAATGAGCGGGTGAAATCAGCTCGGCGGCAGATCCATCCCGGCATCTGCGCTTGGCTCATCACGGTTGCCCGACTGCATGGCCAGCAAGCGCGCCAGCGTCGTATCGACCTCCACGAAGTCCGGACGAGCGCCGACCTGCGGCTGCTGGCAGCGCCGCACCAGCTCGGCCAACCGAGCCGTATGCTCAGCCGGCACGTCGCAGCGCTGCAGCAGTTCTTCGAGCAGAATGCCGAACGCACGCACCTCGATGCGCTGCAGCAAGGCCCGTTGCGCCGGTGCGGCGGCAGGCAGCAAAGACGCCGCGCCGAAGTCACCGAGCAGCGCGTTGCCGGCCTCGTCGATCAGGATGTTATGGCCGTAGAGGTCGCCATGGGTAACGCCGCGCTCGTGCAGGTGACGCAGCGCCGAGGCAATGCCACCCGCAGTTCGCAGCGCCTTCGCGAAAGGCGCGCGGCAGTCGCTCGGATAGACATCGCGGCTGCAACTTTCCAGGCTCGGCGGCCCGGCGAGGATGCTGAAACGCGGCTCGACCAGGCTCAGCAACAAACCCTGCTCGCCTTGCGGATGGTCGACGACGCGGCCAATCGCGCCGATCAGATTGGCATGCTGGCCGACCGCGAGGCACGCGGCCATTTCGCTCTGCGGCGTACCATCGCTGGTCATCTGCCCCTTGAACAGTTTCAGGGCAACAGCTTCGCGCTGGCTGTCGGCCCGCTGCCAGTCGGCGCGGTGGATGATGCCCGATGCGCCCTGGCCCAGTACCTCGCCCAGTTGCAAGTCGGCCCAACGCACATCGGGCGCGCGGGACCCGACGGCGCCCGCTTGCTCGAAGGGGTTTGCGGCATGGGCCAGCCAGGCCAGGCTGGGCATTTGCAGCAGGAAATCCGGCAAGGCGGGCAGTTGGTTGGCGGCGATGCGCAGCAGCTCCAGCTTGTGCAGCCGCGCCAAACTCGCTGGGATCTCACGCAGGCGGTTACCAGACAACATCAGCTTCTGCAGCTCGCTGCAGTCGCCCAGCTCGGCAGGCAGGGTTTCCAGGCAGTTGTCGGTAAGAATCAGCCAGCGCAAACGCGGCGGCAGCGCCCTGGCGGACAGCTGGCGAATACGGTTGGACTTGAAGCCGACCATACGCAGCGACGGGCAGCGGCCCACGGATTCGGGCACATGCTCGAAGCGGTTGTTCGAGCAGAACAGCACCTGCATACGATGCAGCCGGTGCAGATCCTCGGGCAGATCGCTGAGCTGGTTATCGCTCAGGTTGAGCACTTCCAGGCTGTCGGCCAGGGTGAATATTTCCTCGGGAAAGTGCGTGAGCGACGCGCACAGATCGAGGCGGCTGATGCCCTTGAGCTGGCCGGAACGCAATTGGTCGAGGGTGTGCATCGAAAAGTGGCCTGGTTGCGAAGTTGGCGCGACAGTCTACGGCAACGCCAGGTGGCCAAGGAAACGCTCAGAGCCGTGGCAGCTGGGGCAGCGACTCGATATGGCAGTAATCCGCACCCAGCTCACTCGCCAGTTGCACGGCGCGCCCGAGGCGAATCGGCGCACACTCGATATCCACCAGGGTCGCCGGGCACGGGCTGGGCGGCAGCGCCGGCCACTCGCGCAAACGCCCGTCGGTCACCACCAGCAGGCGTTGCGCCTCGCCGGGCTTGAGCCGTTGGCGGCGCTGCAGCCAGTCGTGGGCCTGCTGCAGGGCCGGGATCAGCGGGCTGCCACCGCCTGCGCCGAGGTCACCCAACCAGCCTTGCAGGGCGCCGGAGGCTTTCTGGCCCTGCCAGTGCCATTGCGGCTGCGCGCCGTGGGCGTCGAGCACGGCGATGCGGGAACGCTCCCGGTAGGCCCGCTCGAACAGCTCGGCGAGCAGGCCCTTGGCCTTGCTCAGGGCGCCGTGGCGGCGGGTGGAGGCCGAGGCATCGACGACGATCAGCCACAGCGGCGTGGGGGCGTTGCTGCGCGGGCGGCATTGCAGGTCGGCACGACGCCTGGGCTTGCCTTGCAGCAAGGTGGCGAGCCAGTCGATGGCGCCGCTGTCGCCGCGCCGCTTGGCACCGCTGCGCCCGCCTGCCTGTCTGCCTGGTGTCGGTCTGGCATCCGTCCCCGCCTTGGCACGCGGGGGAATGCCTAGGGCTTTTTTACCCAGCGCGGCGGCTCGCGGCGTTCGCCGGTGGGTTGCGCCTGCGCGGGCAGCTCACCCCACTGCCCTTCGCCTGCAGTGGGTTGCTCGCTTGGCGCCTGGGGTGGCGGGCTGGCTGGCGGTTGTGCCTGCTGTTGCGGCGGCGTGTGGCGACGACGGTGGCGCAACACGAAATCGGCCACGGCCTCGATATCCTCCTCGCTGATGGCGTCGGCACCGCGCCAGGCCGCATGGGCGCGGGCGGCGCGCAGCCAGACCAGGTCGGCACGCAGGCCATCGACGCCAGCGGCGAAGCAGCGCTGGGTGATGGCGTCGAGCGCATTGTCATCGAGGGCGATGCTCGCTACGCGCGCGCGCGCTTGCCCGCAGCGCGCGGCCAGGGCCTGCTGCTGCTCGGCCCACCTGGCAACGAACGCCCGGGGGTCGGCATCGAAGGCCAGGCGGCGGCGTACGATCTCGGCGCGCGCTCCCGGCTGCGGCTGGCCATCCAGGGCCAGGTTGAGGCCGAAGCGGTCGAGCAGTTGCGGTCGCAGCTCGCCTTCTTCGGCGTTCATGGTGCCGATCAGGACGAAGCGCGCAGCGTGGCGGTGGGAAATGCCGTCACGCTCGACATGATTGACGCCGCTGGCCGCCGCATCGAGCAGCAGGTCGACCAGATGATCGGGCAGCAGGTTGACCTCATCGACGTACAGTACCCCGCCATGGGCCTTGCTCAGCAGGCCCGGCGAGAACTGCGCGCGGCCTTCGCCCAGGGCCGCGTCCAGGTCGAGGGTGCCGACGATGCGCTCTTCGCTGGCGCCCAGCGGCAGGGTGACGAACACGCCGCTTTCCAACAGCGCTGCCAGGCCACGGGCCAGGGTCGACTTGGCCATGCCCCGCGGGCCTTCGATCAGCACGCCGCCGATGGCAGGATCGACCGCCACCAGGCACAGCGCCAATTTCAGGGAGTCGGCGCCGACCACGGCGGCGAGGGGGAAATGGACGGTGTCGGTCATGGGGCGATCCGGGCTGGGCAAAGGCGGCATTGTACCAGCGAGCAGTCGTGCGCTGCCCCGCTCGTCTGCTAAGGTCGCTGGTTTGGCATGCCGAACCATCAGGGAGATTTCGATGCGCCTGTGCATTTTCTGTGGCTCCAACGCGGGCTCCAATCCCGTTTACCTCGAGGCCGCCACGCGCCTCGGCAAAACCCTCGCCGAGGCCGGCATCGGACTGGTGTACGGCGGCGCGTCCGTCGGCCTGATGGGCGCCGTGGCCAACGCCGCGCTCGAAGCCGGTGGCGAAGTGATCGGGGTGATCCCGCGTTCGCTGTGGGAGAAGGAAGTCGCCCACACCGGCCTCGACGATCTGCGCATCGTCGACTCCATGCACCAGCGCAAGGCGCTGATGGCCGAGCTGTCGGATGGCTTCATCGCCCTGCCCGGCGGGGTCGGCACCCTGGAAGAACTCTTCGAGGTATGGACCTGGGCGCAACTGGGCCATCACCAGAAGCCCTGCGCGCTGCTCAATATCAACGGTTACTACGACCGCCTCACGGCATTCCTCGATCACATGGTCGACGAAGCCTTCGTCAAGGCGCCGCACCGCGAGATGCTGATCGTCGAACAGGATATCGACGCGCTGCTGGCGGCAATCGATGGCTATGAAGCGCCGCAGGTGGGCAAGTGGATCGGTCGCAAGGAGACCTGATGAACGCTCAACCACGACTGGGCTGCGGCGCCGCCATCATGCAGGACGGCCGTCTGCTGCTGGTACGCCGCCTGCGTGAGCCGGAAGCCGGCTGCTGGGGGCTGCCCGGCGGCAAGGTGGACTGGCTGGAGCCGGTCGAGCAGGCGGTGCGCCGCGAAATCGAGGAAGAGCTGGCCATCCGCCTGACGTCGCTGAGCCTGCTCTGCGTGGTCGATCAGATCGACGCGCAGCGCGGCGAACACTGGCTGGCACCGGTCTACCTGGCCGATACCTTCGACGGCGAAGTGCGCAACGTCGAGCCCGAGAAACACAGCGATATCGGCTGGTTCACCCTCGATGGCCTGCCAGAGCCGCTGACCGTGGCGACGCGCAAGGCAGCGTGCGCGCTCAACAAACGGCGCTTGCAATCGACCACCACGATGAATTAACGTCGAGCCCATTCAACGGAGCCGCACATGTCCACATCCCCGATTCTGAACGCCACTCGCCTCGATGCAGCCTGCATCGTGATCGCGCGTGCCCAGGCATCTGTGGTCGTCGCCGCCTCGTATTTTTATGGGTATTGGTTTAGCCACAGGCGCGCCTGATACCCCACAGGCGCCCTAGCAACTCAGGGTCGCCACCAGACAGTTTCTCGAAACCCCCGGTCGGCCTCCCGACCGGGGGTTTTGTTTTTCCGGCACATCGATCGTTCACAGAGGATTTCACCATGACCGCATACACCGCCTACCAAACCTATTACCGCTACAGCTGGCGATTTACCGGCGCTCACGCCGCTCAACCACTCAATCGAACATCCCATCGAGCCCGATAGTGCGCCGCGCGCGGTAACGTCCGCGCCGGCCGAGGAAATCACCATGTCCGTAGCCGTCAATTCCCGCTCCACCGCCAAAGCCGCCGACCTGCATCTGGTCGCCGCCCCGAGCCGTCGCCACACCTCGCCTCTGCCCAGCGCCGCCCAGTTGCGCGAAGAGCTGCCACTGTCCGCCGCCCTCGCCCGCCAGGTGCAGCAGCAACGCCAGTCGATCCGCGCCATTCTCGATGGCCATGACCCGCGCCTGCTGGTGGTGGTCGGCCCCTGCTCCCTGCACGACGATGCCGCCGTACTCGAATACGCCGAGCGTCTGGCCGCACTGAGCCAGCGCGTGGGCGATCGCCTGCTGCTGGTGATGCGCGCCTACGTCGAGAAGCCGCGCACCACGGTGGGCTGGAAGGGCCTGGTCTACGATCCGGCGCTGGATGGCAGTGGCGACATGGCCGAAGGCCTGCGTCGTTCGCGCAAATTGATGCTCAAGTTGCTGGAGCTGGGCCTGCCGTTGGCCAGCGAGATCCTCCAGCCGCTGGTGGCCGGCTACTTAGACGACCTGCTCGGCTGGGCGGCCATCGGCGCACGCACCAGCGAGTCCCAGGTGCATCGCGAGCTGGTCAGCGGCCTGGAGATGCCGGTGGGCTTCAAGAACGGTACCGACGGCAGCCTTGGCATCGCCTGCGACGCCATGCGCTCGGCGGCCCACGCTCACCAGCACTTCGGCGTCGATCCGCAGGGTCGCCCGGCCCTGGTGCAAACCCACGGCAACCCGGACACCCACCTGGTGCTGCGCGGCGGCCATGGCGCGCCGAACTACGATGCCGCCAGCGTCGCCACCGCGCGGGCCGAGCTGGAGCGCCAGGGGATCGCGCCACGGATCATGGTCGACTGCAGCCACGCCAACAGCGGCAAGAACCCGCTGCGCCAGCCCGAAGTACTCAGCGACGTGCTCGACCAGCGCCTGGCCGGCGATGGCGCGCTGCGCGCGGTGATGATCGAGAGCCACCTGCTCGACGGCGCCCAGAGCCTGGGCGGCGAGCTGCGCTACGGCGTGTCGATCACCGACGGCTGCCTCGGCTGGGCCGGCACCGAACGCATGCTGATCGACGCCGCCATCCGCATGCGCCACCTGGTCTGACCTCGTAGCCTGGCGTTGAGCGCAACGATACCCAGGGCATGCATCCCGGGTGTCGCTACGCTCGACCCGAACTACGCCAGTTCACGGATCATGCCCGCTCGTACCGCCAGCCCTGGGCCGTCCATTCCAGGCGGTCGGTGATTGCCAGGGCGTCGACGAAGGCGGCGTCATGGGACACCAGAATCAGCGCCCCGCGGTAGTCGCGCAGCAGGGTTTCGACGGCCAGCAGCGAGTCGAGGTCAATGTGGTTGTCGGGCTCGTCGAGCAGCAGCAGGGGCGCTGCCGATTCCCCGTCTATCACCCCGGCAAGCGCCAGCTTGAGGCGCTCACCGCCGCTGAGCTGGCGGCACGGCAGCACGGTACGCCGGGCATCGAGCCCCAGGTGAACCAGTCGCGTACGGGCGAGCGCCTCGGGCAGCCCAGGGCTGCAGCGACGCAGGTGATCCAGCGCCGTTTCATCGCCCGGCAGGCAGGAAAGCTGCTGATCCAGATAGGCCAGCGGCACCTCGACCCGACACTCGCCGGCAACGGCGGTCAGCCGCCCGGCAAGCATCGCCAGCAGGCTCGACTTGCCACAACCGTTGGGCCCGCTGATGGCCAACCGGCGCGGGCCGAACATCTCGATGTCCGGCAAGACGGCCCCCGAGTAGGGCGCCCGCACGCCCCGCAGGCTGAGCACCCGCTTGCCTTCGGCCAGGCCGCCAGCCTTGCCGTGCAGCTGGATGGCCTGGCCTTCGTGCACCCGCTGCGCCGCATCGCGCACGGCACTGTCGAGGTCGCGGCTGGCCGCTTGCAGGCGCTGCTGCAACCGGCCGGCGCTGGCCTCGCTGCGGCCCTTCTGCCGATCCAGCAGAATCTGCGCCTGGTTGGCATGCCGTGCATCTCGGCTTGCGCTGGCGGTGCGACGCTGCTGGCGTTGCTGCTGAGCCTGCAGTTCACGCTCGCCGCGTTTGCGTTCGCTACGAGCATGCGCCAGTGCCTGCTGGGCGGCGTGCTCCTCGCGTTGTCGCGCCTCGCGGTAAAAACCGTAGTTGCCGCCATACGCGCGCAGCCCCAGAGGCGACAGCTCGACGATGCGCTGCATGCCCTCCAGCAGTTCGCGATCATGGCTGATCACCACCAGCCCACCCGGCCACTGCTGCAGGCGCCGATAGAGGCGCAGCCGGCTGGCGCGATCCAGGTGGTTGCTGGGTTCGTCGAGAACCAGCAGGTCGGCATCGCCCAGAAACGCGCCGAGAAGTGCCACCCGAGTACGCTCACCACCGCTGAGCTGGGCGGCCGGGCCATGCAGCGCGAGATGCGCCAAGCCGTCGTCCTGCAGCGCCAGATGCAAGCGCTCGGCGATGTCCCAGCGGCCTTCGAGCAGCTCGATGTTGTTGTCTCCCATGCGCCCGTCGGTCACCCGACACAGCGCATCGTAAGGTGCCGCGAAGCCCATCAGGTCGACGACGCGAGTGGTGTCGTCCACGTCGATAGCCTGGGGTAGATAGGCAACCCGAGCCGGCCGCACGATGCGCCCGGCGCTTGGCTGCAAGAGGCCAGCTAGCAGCCGGCCGAGCACGCTCTTGCCGGCACCGTTGCGCCCCACCAGGCCGGTGTGGCGGGCATCGAAGGTTTCGCTCAGCTCATCGAACAATGGCTGGCCATCGGGGAAATGAAAGGACACACGCTCGAGCGCGATAACAGGCGAGTTCGTCATGAATGACTCCAGGCAATGCCGTGAAAACGCGCGGCACAGGGCCACGGCGGACGATCACAGGTCGTGCGTACACGACGGCATTACTGGCGCATTGGACGAAACTCCGGCGGGGAATGAGCGGCCAGGGTAAACCTGGGTCAGGCTGAGGGCAACCCGGCAAACTAATGGGCTAACTGCAGGCAGTAGGATGGGTGCAACCCATCGGCAATTGATGGGTTTTCACCCATCCTACAGACTGCAAACCAAATCGGTTGAGCGCAGCGACACCCAGAAGATCGCCCTGGGTATCGCTGCGCTCAACGCCAGGCTACGAGCGTTGTCAGCTTTCTTCGCTATCGAGCAGCAGGTTTTCCAGGGCCTCGCGGTACTCGCCTGGCTCCTGCCAAAGGCCGCGCTGCTGGGCTTCGAGCAGGCGTTCGATGATGTCCTGCAGGGCGCCGGGGTTGTGCTGCTGGATGAAGTCGCGGGTGTCTCTGTCCATCAGGTAGGCGTCGGTGAGCAGGGCGTACTGGTGGTCGTCGACCAGCTCGCTGGTGGCGTCGAAGGCGAACAGGTAGTCGATGGTCGCGGCCAGTTCAAAGGCGCCCTTGTAGCCATGGCGTTTCATGCCCTCGATCCACTTCGGGTTGGCCGCACGGGCGCGTACCACGCGGGCCAGTTCCTGCTTGAGGGTGCGGATCCGTGGCGTGTCGGGCTGGCTGTTGTCGCCGAAGTAGCTGGCCGCCTTGCCACCGCGCAAGGTTTCCACCGCCGCCAGCATGCCGCCCTGGAACTGGTAGTAATCATTGGAATCGAGGATGTCGTGCTCGCGGTTGTCCTGGTTTTGCAGCACCGCCTGCATGCGCTCCAGGCGCTCGGCGAACTGCTCGCGGGCCGGTGCGCCCTCGACGCCCTTGCCGTAGGCATATCCGCCCCAGTTCAGGTACACCTCGGCAAGATCCGCACGGCTTTCCCACAGGCGCTCTTCGATGGCGTTCTGCACGCCGGCCCCATAGGCACCCGGCTTGGAGCCGAAAATCCGCCAGCCAGCCTGGCGCCGTGCCTGGTGTTCGTCCAGCCCGCCGTCCTGCAGTGCCAGGGCTTCTTCCCAGACCCGGGTGGACAACGGGTTCATGTCCGGTGCTTCGTCGAGGTCGGCAACCGCCTGCACGGCGTCATCGAACAGACGGATCAGATTGGCGAAGGCATCGCGGAAGAAGCCGGACACCCGCAGGGTCACGTCCACCCGCGGGCGACCGAGCTGCTCCAGCGGCAGCACCTCGAAACGCTCGACCCGCTGGCTACCGGCCTGCCACACCGGGCGCACGCCCATCAGCGCCATGGCCTGGGCGATATCGTCGCCGCCGGTGCGCATGGTCGCGGTGCCCCACACCGACAGGCCGAGCTGGCGCAGGTGGTCGCCTTCGTCCTGCAGGTGGCGTTCGAGCAGGCGATCAGCGGCCTGCACACCGAGGCGCCAGGCGGTGGGCGTGGGCAGGTTGCGCACGTCCACGGAGTAGAAGTTGCGCCCGGTCGGCAACACGTCGAGCCGCCCCCGGCTTGGCGCGCCACTGGGGCCGGACGGCACGAAACGGCCTTCGAGCGCGCTGAGCAGGCCATGCATCTCGGCGTCACCACAGGCGTCCAGCAGCGGAGCGATATGGCCGTGCAGACCGTGCAGCACGAGTTCGCTGAGCGGGCCGACCGACCCGGCCCCTTCGATCAACCGCAACCCGAGCAGCTCAAGGCGCTCGCGGGTATCGCCCACCGTGCGCCAGGGCTCGTCGCCCAGGCTCACCAGCACTTCCGGCCGTGGGCCGGCCCAGGGCGCCGCCATATCGCAATCGAGCGGATCGAAATCGAGTGCTAGGTCATGAGCCAGGGCGCGTAGCAGGCTGGCATTGCCGCCCTGCCCGTCGCCACGCGGAATGCGCAGCAGCGCCAGCAGCGTGTCGCGGCGCAACTGCCCGGCCGGCGACTCGCCGAACACGTGAAGGCCATCGCGGATCTGTGATTCCTTGAGGTCGCACAGGTAGGCATCGAGCTGCGGCAGCCAGCTGGCGGGGTCATCGTTCAGCTGCAGGCCCAGTTCGCGATCCAGGCTGGCCTCGCGCACCTTCTGCAGGATCTCGCCACGCAGCTCGCTGGCGCGGCGCAGGTCGAGCTGGCTGGCGTCGTAATATTCGTCGGCCAGGCGCTCCAGATCGCGCAGCGGGCCGTAGCTTTCGGCGCGGGTCAGCGGCGGCATCAGGTGGTCGATGATCACCGCCTGGGTGCGGCGCTTGGCCTGGGCACCTTCGCCGGGGTCGTTGACGATGAACGGGTAGATGTTCGGCAGCGCGCCGAGAATCGCCGTCGGCCAGCAGCTTTCGGAAAGCCCGACGCTCTTGCCCGGCAGCCACTCCAGGTTGCCGTGCTTGCCGACGTGGATCACCGCATTGGCCCCGTATACGTGGCGCATCCAGAAATAGAAGGCCAGGTAACCGTGGGGCGGCACCAGGTCCGGGTCGTGGTAGACCGCCGCGGCATCGACCTGATAACCCCGTGCCGGCTGGATGCCGACGAAGGTCAGGCCGAAGCGCAGGCCGGCGATCATCAGCCGACCCTCGCGGAACATCGGGTCGCTTTCCGGCGAGCCCCAGCGCTCCAGCACCGCCTGGCGATTGACCTCGGGCAGTGCCGCGAAGCAGCGCTGGTAGTCGTCCAGTGCCAGGCTCTGGGCGCAGGGCCGCAGGTCGAGATTGTCGAGGTCGTTGGTCACGCCGCCGAGCAGTTGGTGGATCAGCGCGGTGCCGCTGTCCGGCAGGCCCTCGACCGGATAGCCCTGGGCTTGCAGGGCGCACAGGATATTCAGCGCCGCGGCTGGCGTATCCAGGCCGACCCCGTTGCCGATGCGGCCATCGCGGGTCGGGTAGTTGGCGAGTACCAGAGCAACGCGCTTATCCACAGCCGGCAGGCGCTGCAGGTCGGCCTGACGACGCGCCAGTTCAGCGACGAAATCCATCCCGGGCAGGTGCGCGCGGTAACAGACCACGTCGCTCTGGCTGCGCTCGCTGCGAAAGGCCAGGCCCTTGAAGCTGATGGGCCGGGTGATCAGCCGGCCATCCAGCTCCGGCAGCGCGATATGCATGGCCAAGTCGCGAGGGCCGAGGCCCTGGGCGTTGCCTTGCCACTGTTCTTCGCTGTCCAGGGCGCAAAGCGCCTGCAGCACCGGCACGTCGCGGCGGAACGGACGCGCCTGGGGCGACTCCGGGTTGGACTGGGCGAAACCGGTGGTGTTGAGAATCACACTGGCGCCCGCTTCATCGAGCCAATCCTCCACCTGCGCCAGGCAGGCCGCCTCCTTGAGGCTGGCCACGGCGATGGGTAAAGGGTTGAGGCCCTGGGCCTGCAGCCGCTGGCAGAAGGTGTCGACGAAGGCCGTGTTGGCCGCCTGCACATGGGTGCGATAGAACAGCAAGGCGGCAACCGGTGCATCCGCTTTCCAGTCGCCGCGCCAGTCCTGCAGCGAGGCATTGCCGATACGCGGGTGATAGAGGCCGACCCGCGGCAGCGGTTGCGGCGTCTGCCAGCCATAGTCACGGCCCAGGTAACGGTCGGCAATGCAGTTGAAGAACTGCCGGGCGTTATCCACACCGCCCTGGCGCAGGTACTGCCAGAGCCGCTCGGCATCTTCGGTGGTCACGTTGCCCAGCGCCGTGAGCTCGGGGTCGGGGTTGTCACAACCCGGAACAAGAATCAGCGTCTTGCCCTGCCCCGCCAACTCCAACAGCCGCTCGATGCCGTAGCGCCAGTAGCTGACGCCGCCGTGCACGGAAATCATGATCACCTTGGCGTGCCTGAGCACCTGCTCGACGTAGAAATCCACCGAGGCGTTGTTGCTCAGCTGCGCCGGGCTGGCCAGGCGCAGGCTGGGGTAATCCTCGGGCAGATGGCGGGCGACTTCGGCCAACAGCGACAGGTGCGAATCGCCGGTGCACAGCACCACCAGTTCGGCGGGTGTCTGGCCGAGGTCGGCGATGCTGTCGGCCGGCAGCGATTGGCCGGGCTGAGTACGCAGCAGGTGCATGATGGGCGCCGGTTACGCCAGCGCCGCTTTCAGCTCGGCGGCGATGGCGGTGTGATCCAACTCCTGGCCGATCACGATGAGGCGGGTCACTCGGGCTTCGTCTGTTTTCCAGGCGCGGTCGAAGTGCTTGTCGAAGCGCTGGCCAACGCCTTGCAGCAGCAGGCGCATGGGTTTGTTCGGCACCGCGACGAAGCCTTTCACGCGCAGAATGCCGTGTTTGCCGACCACATCCTTCAGCGCAGCGAGCAGGCGCGCCTCTTCCGCTTCCGGTAGTTCCACGTGGAACGAGTCGAATTCATCATGATCGTGATCGTCGTCTTCATCGTCGTGGTGGGTGCGGCGGCCCTCGATGTGCAACTCGGTCTCGCTGTTCAGGCCCAGCAGCACATTGAGCGGCAGCGAGCCGCCATGAGCCTCGACCACCTTGACCGCCGACGGCAGTTCCTCGGCCACTTCGGCGCGCACGGCAGCCAGCGCGCCGGCATCGAGCAGGTCGGCCTTGTTGAGAATCACCAGGTCGGCGCTGGCCAGTTGGTCGGCGAACAGCTCATGCAGCGGCGACTCGTGGTCGAGGTTGGGGTCGAGCTTGCGCTGGGCATCGACCTGATCGGGGAAGGCGGCGAAGGTGCCGGCAGCCACCGCCGGGCTGTCTACCACGGTGATCACCGCATCGACGGTGCAGGCGTTGCGGATTTCCGGCCAGTTGAAGGCCTGCACCAGTGGCTTGGGCAGGGCCAGGCCGCTGGTTTCGATGAGGATATGGTCGAGGTCGCCGCGACGCTCCACCAACTCGCGCATCACCGGGAAGAACTCTTCCTGCACGGTGCAGCACAGGCAGCCGTTGGCCAGCTCGAACACCCGGCCATTGGCTTCTTCCTCGGTGCAGCCGATGGAGCACTGCTTGAGGATTTCGCCATCGATACCCAGCTCGCCGAATTCGTTGACGATCACCGCGATGCGCCGGCCCTCGGCGTTTTCCAGCATGTGGCGCAGCAAGGTGGTCTTACCGGCACCGAGAAAGCCGGTGACGATGGTGACGGGAAGTTTGGCGAGCGTTTTCATGGAAGCCCCTGGCAGTCTGCAGAAACGGCGAGCGGGCGATAGGATGGCAGGCACGGGCGAACCCATGCCGAGCATCACCGGATCACCCCGCCCGGTTGTCGAAAGCGTTATCGAGGCAGGTCTCCTGGCTGGCAGGTCATGGCGCGCGGCCGGCCTTCCCGGTTGCCCAGTGGCGATTGGCGACGCACTCGCTGCTTACAGTTGCGGGGGCAGCCACGGCGATCCGTGTTCCCTCTTAGCTGCTTGATGACAAGCAGCACCTCGAAGAATGCAAGGCTACGCAGCCCCCGCGACACGGTCAATCGCGGCGCGACCTGCAGCATATTGACGCCCTGATTGCTTCGTGGTGTTCTTGGCTGGTTGTTTCAGGTGTCTCACGCCGCCGTGCGTGAGGTGAAACGGGAAGCCGGTTCGAGTCCGGCGCTGCCCCCGCAACGGTAAGCGAATGCCAGGATCGTTTTGGCCACTGTGCGTATGCATGGGAAGGCCGATCCCCATCGCCGCAAGGTGATCATCGCAAGCCCGGAGACCGGCCTGGATCGTCTGTTTGGCAACCCGCGGTGGGCGGGCACGCGCCGATCGCTGCCTGCCTGTGCGGGCTGTCTCGCCGTGTCCTGCTGTGCCGTCTACCCCTGAGGTCTACGATCATGTCCAGCAGCGTCATTTCCACCTCCAGCGTTTCCACATTGCCCCTGTCACAGCGCATCCTGCTTGCTTTTGGCAGCTGCGTGCTGGGCGCAGTGCTGATTTTCTTCGCCGGCTTCTCCCACGTCGAAGCCCTGCACAACGCCGCCCACGACACCCGGCACAGCGCCGCGTTTCCGTGCCACTGAGGGCTTGCTGATGATCAAGCGTATCGCCCAGACCGCCGGCTTCGCCGGCCTGCTCGCCGCCATCGTGCTGACGGTGCTGCAGAGCCTGTGGGTCACCCCACTGATCCTGCAGGCGGAAGGCTTCGAAGTCGCGGAGCCTGCCGCCATCGAACACAGCCATGACGCCACCGCTGCCCACGACCATGGCGCGAGCGGCCACAGCCACGACGGCGAAGCCTGGGCGCCCGAAGACGGCTGGCAGCGGTTGTTATCCACAGGCCTGAGCAATCTGGTGGTCGCCGTCGGCTTCGCGTTGATGCTCGCTGGCCTGTTCACCCTGCGCGCCCCGGAAAAAACCTGGCAGGGCCTGCTCTGGGGCCTGGCCGGATTCGCCACCTTCGTCCTGGCGCCCGCCAGCGGCTTGCCGCCGGAGCTGCCGGGCACTGCCGCAGCGGAACTAGTGCTGCGCCAGTACTGGTGGACCGGCGCGGCCGCGTCGACCGCGGCGGGCCTGGCGCTGCTGGCATTCGGCGGCAATTGGATGCTGCGCATTCTCGGTGTGGCGATTCTCGCCTTGCCCCACCTGCTCGGCGCGCCGCAGCCCGAGGTGCATGAAAGCCTGGCGCCCGAGGCGCTGGAACATGAGTTCATCCTCGCCTCACTGCTGACCAACGCTGCGTTCTGGGCGGCGCTGGGCCTGGCTGCCGCCTGGTTCCACGGCCGTGGGCGCCAGCAACAGTGAGTGAGCGGCCTGTTCTCGTCGCCGGCCTGGGTTGCCGGCGCGAGTGCTCGCTCGAAGAGCTGCTGAGCTTGCTCGACGACACCCTGGCTGAACATGGCTCGAGCACTGCCGAGCTGACAGCCCTGGCCAGCAGCGAGCACAAGGTCGATGAGCCAGGCTTGCAGCAACTGGCAGCGCACCTGAACCTGCCGATCCACTTCCTGCCCGCCGAAGTGCTGGCGGGTTACCATGGGCGCTTGAGCCAGACCTCGGCCATCGCCCAGCGTGTCACCGGCAGCCCGGGCGTTGCCGAAGCCAGCGCCCTGGCGCTGGCCGAACGCTCGAGCAATCGACCGGCTCGCCTGTGGATAACCAAGCGCAAGAGCCCCAACGCGACAATGGCCGTTGCTCGCAGCGATCCGTAGGGTGGATCGGGGCGCGTAGCCCACGCTTTCTCGATCCAAGGGAAGGCGATCCCCCACCTGGCGACCGCATAAGCCGAACACCACGGTGGAAGAGAAAAGCATCTTCCACCCTACACCCAGGAATCCAATGACCGTCTACTTTATCGGCGCCGGCCCCGGCGACCCCGAGCTGATCACCGTCAAGGGCCAGCGCCTGATCCACAGCTGCCCGGTAATCCTCTACGCCGGCTCGCTGGTGCCCGAAGCGGTGCTAGCCGGCCACCGCGCCCGTCAGGTGGTGAACACCGCCGAGCTGCATCTGGATGAGATCGTCGCCCTGCTGCGCGCCGCTCATGAGCGCGGAGAAGACGTAGCGCGGGTGCACTCCGGCGACCCGTCGCTGTATGGCGCCATCGGCGAGCAGATTCGTCACCTGCGTGCGCTGGGCATCCCCTTCGAGATCATTCCCGGCGTGACCGCCACAGCCGCCTGCGCCGCGCTGCTGGAGAGCGAACTGACGCTGCCGGCGGTGTCGCAAACGGTGATCCTCACCCGCTACGCCAGCAAGTCGCCGATGCCGACGGGTGAGCAGCTGCATGATCTCGCCCGCCACGGCGCGACCATGGCCATCCACCTGGGCGTGCAGCACCTGCCAGAGATCGTCGCCGAGCTGCTGCCGCATTACGGCGCCAGTTGCCCGATCGCGGTGGTGCATCGCGCCAGTTGGCCGGACCAGGACTGGGCGGTCGGTACCCTGGCGGATATCGAGGCCAAGGTCAGCGCCAAGGGTTTCCGGCGTACCGCGCTGATTCTCGTCGGCCAGGTATTGGGGGCGGAAGACTTCGCCGATTCGGCGCTCTACAACGAAGGCCACCGCCACCTGTTCAGGACAGGCGCTGCAGACGATACAGACTCTCGCTGACCTGGCCACGGTTGTCGGCGATGACGATCTGGGCGCCTTGGCGGGCGAGGCGCTCGTTGAAGTCGCTGGCGTACAACTGCTTGAGAAAGGCCGGGTAATCAAGTGGGGCCTGGGTAGGCGTCAGGTTAGCCAGCCAGACATGCAGCGCCGGCAGGAAAAAGCTCCATTGTCCTGCGCTGCAGTCGAAGCCAGCGGCGCGCAATTGCGCGATAGACGCCGAGTCGCCGCTCAGCACCTCGCCACAATAGCGATACAGGATGTCCAGCCACTCGTTCATTTCAGCCCGCAACCACCGGCACTCCCACAGCGGTGCAGTTGCCAGCGCACCTGTCGCTCGCACGCCTGCCCCTGAGCTGAAGATGCGCAAATGCCGGCAGCCCCAGGCCCGCATCGCTTGCCTGGGCTTGCAGGCTCAATTGGCACTGATTGACATCGATGCAGCGTCTGACGCCTCGCTGATCGGCTCTACCCGTATAAAACCGCCATCATCCGGAACGATCAAACGCCCAGGGCGCATCTCGATCATTGGATTGGCAGGACGCGGGGGCTCAGCCACCACAGTAGTTTTGGCAGGCGGCGGCAGCGTAGCCAAAGCGTTCGCAGGTGGGGGCGCGGCCGGTTTGACAGGCGGCGCGACCACAGCAGGTGCGGCGGCCACCGCGGGTACCGCGGCCTGAGCGACATCGGCAGTCTGGCGCCCCGTAGGAGCGGCCGCCGTGCGCACCGCAGGCACTGCCGGATCTACGCCAGCAGCCGCGCGAGCGGGCGGCAACGATGTTGGCGGCGCCGTGCTTGCAGAACGGGCAAGGGCCAGCGGCACAACCGGCGTTGGCCGGAAATTGGACAGCTGTGGAGCCGGCACGCCCTGCGGACGCGCTACTACGCTAGGTGCCGTTGCCGGTGCCTGCGCCGCTACAGGAGCCAAACTCGGCTGGTCGGGGGTGCTTACACACCCCCCCAACAGCGCCAGCAGCACAACTACAGTCGTTACACCCTTCATTTCCCCCCCAAAGCCCCCGCCAAACGTGATAAATCCGGATATTCGTCAATAGCCGGGAGCAAGACTATCACCACGATGATAGCGAACAGATTGCCGGGTGATTTGCCAAGTCATAGGTCGACAGCGATGCGGAACGTCTCCAAACGATAAGCCGTTCGAGCAATGCGATGCAATCGGCTGCATCCCGGGCCTGCGAGCGGCTCACTAAACGCTGCAGCCCAGCGCCTTATCCACCCGAATCCCGCTGTTTCTCCACGGGTGCCAAGCCCAGGGTGCGATAGATCTCAACCCAGCGCAGCGCAACGTCACTGGCGGCCCTTTGCTGTTCGAGGTGCGTATCGAACTGGGTGCGCTGGGCATCCAGCACCTCGATCATCGATAAGGTACCGGCGTCGTACTGCCGTTGCGCCAGCGCGGTGGCACTGGCTGCCGAATGGCTTGCCGTGTCCAGCAACCGCTGCCGATCAAGCCCTTCGACGTAGGCGCTGATGGCGCTGCGGGTTTCCCTGAGCGCCTGTACCAGGCTGGCCTGATAGCCAAGCCAGGCTTGCTCACGGCGTGCATCGCCGGCTTCGATGCCCGCGCGGATGCGGCCAAAATCGAACAGTGGCTGCAGGGCCTGTGCGCTCAGCGTCCAGGCCGGAACGCTCGCGCCCTGCTCGAAGCCCACCAGGGCACCGAGGGTCAGCTGTGGATAACGCAGTGCCTTGGCCGCATCCAGGCTATCGTCGGCCGCCAGCAGACGCAGCTCGGCGGCGCGTACGTCAGCTCGGGCACGCAGGCTGCTGGCGGGCAGCTGCAACAGCGGTAGCAGGCGCTCGTCACGGGGTGCCAGCGGTTGCGCCGGCTCAGCCAGCAACCCGTCAATTCGCGATTGCTGCGCATTGAGCAGATAGGCCAGCGCGTAACGCGCCGCCTCACCGCGTTGACGTGCCTGCGGGATGACCGCGCGGGTGATCGCCACCTGGGTATCGAGGCGCTCGACGTCGAAACCACTGGCGGTGCCCTGGTCGAAACGTACCCGGGTGATTCGGGCGATCTGCGCCTGACTGTCGGCAGCACGGCCTGCAATATCGACCTCATGCTGGGCCAGGCGATAGTTCAGGTAGGTGCTGGCCACCTCGGCGATCAGGCTGACGCGTAGCGCCTGGTAGTCGGCATCCGCCGCCTGCAGGTTGGCTTCGGCGGCGCGTTGCAGCGCACCCAGGCGCCCGAACAGATCGGCCTCCCAGCTCAGGTCCAGCCCGTAGAAGTAGTCTTCGTCGCGGCCATCGCGGGCGCTACGACCCTTTTCGTGGCTGCCGGTCATGTTCAGGGTCGGATACCGGTTGCCCGCAGCCTGCCGGCGTAGCGCGCGCTGCTCGCGAATACGCTGGGTCGCTGTCGCCAGGTCGAGGTTGTCACGCAGCGCCAGCGCTACCAGTTGATCCAGCACCGGATCCTGCAGGCTTTGCCACCAGGCCTGCGGCAGCGCGGCCACCGCCTGGGCTGGCAAGGGCGCTGGCGGCAGAGGCTCGCGGCTGCTGCAGGCCAGCAGCGGCAGACAAGCCAGCGCCAGTAACACGGCCCTCATCTCACACCCGCCGGGTGCGCTAAATCAGACGCGCGCCGCCTGCCCAGATGACGATCCATCATCAGGTAGACCACCGGCGTGGTCAGCAGCGTCAGCACCTGGCTGAACAACAGGCCGCCGACCACGGCGACGCCCAGCGGCTCACGCAGCTCGGCGCCGGTTCCGAAGGCGAGCATCAGCGGCACCGCACCGAACATCGCGGCCAGCGTGGTCATCAGGATCGGCCGAAAGCGAGCCATGCAGGCCTGGTGGATGGCCTCACGAGGTGCCATGCCATGGCGCTGGGCCTGCAGGGCGAAATCGACCAACAGGATGCCGTTCTTCTTGACGATGCCAATCAACAGAATCAGGCCGATCAGCGCCATGATGGAAAAATCCAGCCCCCACAACCAGAGCAGCAGCAAGGCGCCGATACCGGCCGACGGAATGGTCGAGAGAATGGTCAGCGGGTGCACCAGGCTCTCATAGAGCACACCCAGAATGATGTATACGGCGACCAGCGCGGCCAGGATCAGCCAGGGTTGCGAGGCCAGAGTCTGCTGGAAAGCCTGAGCGGCGCCGCTGAAGCGCCCGCCGATGCTGGCCGGCATGCCGATCTCCTGCTCGAGCTGACGCAACACCGCCACCGCGTCGCCAAGCGCTACGCCGGGTGCCAGGTTGAACGACAGGTTGGCCGACGGCAGCATGCCGCTGTGGTTGATGCTGACCGGCGCCGGCTTGGCCGGCTGCACCTGAACGAAGGTACTCAGTGGCACCAGCTGCCCGGTGATCGGTGAGCGCAGCTGGAACAGCTCAAGGCTCTGCACCCGCTGGCGCTGGTTGCTGCTCAGCTCGAGCACCACCTGATACTGATTGGACGCGGTCTGGATCTCGTTGATCCGCCGTTGCCCGAAGGCGTCGTACAGCGCTTCGTCTACATCCGCCGCCGAGAAGCCATAGCGCGCGGCAGCCTCGCGATCGATCTGCACCGGGGTTATCGAGGCGTCGAACTGCAGGTCGTTGTTCACGTCGCGAAACATCGCCTGCCCCTGCAGTCGTTCGGTCAGACGCGGCGTCCAGACGGCCAGCTCCTCCAGCGAGCGACTGCGCAGGATGTACTGGTACTGCGCACGCGATGCCCGGGAGCCGAGGTTGATGTCCTGCCCTGCCCGTAGGGTCACGCGCAGGTCGGGAATGACGGCGAACTGTGGACGAAGTCGGTCGATGATCTGCTCGACGCTGACCGAACGATCATCCGGGTCGGTCAGCACCACGGCCAGGCCGCCGACGCTGTAGCTGCCGTCATTGCCGATATCGGCGTTGAAGGCCACGACATCCGGGTCGTTGCGCAGGATATCCACAACCTGCCGGCTCTTGGTGCGCATCGCCTCGTAGGAAATATCCGCCGAGGCCTGCACCGTGCCATTCATGAAACCCGTGTCCTGTAGCGGGAAAAAGCCCTTGGGCATCAGCGCGAAACCACTCACGCTGATGGCGATGCAGGCGAAGAACACCGCCAGGATGCTGCGCGGGTGATCCAGCGCCCACACCAGCGCGCCCTCGTAGCCACGCAGTACGCGGCGCATGGTCGGGCCTGGCCCGTGATGGTTGTCCAGCGGGCGCATGCACAGGGCGGCCAGCGCCGGCGCCAGGGTCAGGCAGATGACCACGGAAATCATGATCGCCGAGGTGGCCGCCAGGGCGAACTCGCGAAACAGACGGCCCACATAGCCGCTCATGAAAAACAGCGGTATGAACACCGCCACCAGCGACAGGCTGATGGACACCACCGTGAAGCCGATCTCGCGAACCCCGTCGAGGGCCGCCTGGACCCGGCCGACACCCCGCTCCAGATGCCGGTGAATGTTTTCCACGACGACGATGGCATCGTCGACGATGAACCCCACAGCAACGATGATCGCCACCAGCGTCAGGTTGTTGAGCGACAAGCCGAACGCCAGCATGGCCGCGCAGGAGCCGATCACCGAAGTCGCCAGAACGGCGAACACCACCAGGGTCGCCGACCACTGGCGCAGGAACAGCGCCATGATGCCGATCACCAGCGCCACGGCAATCAGCAGGGTCAGCTCGGCCTCGTGCAGCGAGGCGCGAATGGTCCGGGTGCGATCGTTGAGCACCTTGACCTCGAGATCGGCCGGCAGGCCGGCTGTCAGCTCGGGCAGCGCCGCCGTGACCGCATCGGCGGTAGCGACGATGTTGGCACCCGGCTGACGACGGATAACCACCGCCACGCCGGGTTTTCCATCGGGTGTGGCCTGGGTGTAGGCGTTTTCCGCACCGGGCACCACGCTTGCCACGTCTCCCAGGCGAATGGCTGCGCCGTTCCGGTAGGCGACGATCAGGTCGGCGTACTCGCTGGCCTCGAACAGCTGGCCATTGCTGTCCAGGGTGGACAGTCGATGCTGGCCGACCAGTGCGCCGGTGGGCCGGTTGCCGCTGGCTCGCTGCACGGCGCTGCGGATGTCCGCCAGGGTGACGCCGGCAGCCACCAGCCGCTCTGGCCGTGCCTGGATGCGAATCGCCGGGCGTTGCAGACCGTTGAGGCGAATCATGCCGACGCCTTCGATCTGGCTCAGCTGGCGGGCGATGGCCGACTCGGCCAGGTCGCTGACCTCATACGGCGAGAGGGTGCCGGAGGTAACCGAGAGGATCAGGATCGGGGTATCGGCGGGGTTGATCTTGCGCCACACCGGCAACTCGGGAAGTTGGCTGGGCAGGCGCGAGGAGGCGGCGTTGATCGCGGCCTGGACCTCCTGAGCGGCGGCGTCGATGTTCTTGTCGAGGCTGAACTGCAGGATCAGTTCGACCCGGCCCAGCGAGCTGGCCGAGGTCATGTCGTCCACGCCGGGAATGGCGCTGAGCTGCACCTCCAGAGGCGTGGCGACCGACGAGGCCATGGTTTCGGCGCTGGCGCCGGGCATCTGCGCGGAAATCTCGATGGTCGGCGCATCCACTTCCGGCAGCGGCGCCAGCGGCAGGCGTGCGAAGGCAATGACGCCGCCCAGGATCAGCGCCAAGGCGAGCAGAATCATGCCGATCGGATGGGCGATGCACAGCGCGTAGAAGCCGCGTGGCCGCCTCAAGGCTGATTTCCGCCAACGGATACCGGCTCGACACGCCTGACGGTAACCCCAGGGCGCAACCGCGACTGGCCATCGGTGACGATCCGATCACCGGCCGCCAAGCCGGAAACCACCGCGCGCTGCTCGTCCTCGTGCAGTACCTTCACCGCCACCGGCTGTACCTGCTCACCTTCAACGCGCCACACGAAGGTGCCCTCGGTGCGCTGGCGGAGGGCCTCGAGGGGTACCGCCAGCGCCTGCTCGAGCAGCCCGGTCTGCAGGGTGACCACCACCGACTGATCCGGCCACAGCTGCTGCTGGGCGTTCGCGAAACGCGCCTTGAAGCGCAGCGTGCCCGTGTCCAGCGCGACGCGGTTATCGATCAGCGCCAGGGTACCGGTGCCGAGCAACGCGCCACCGTCTTCGGCAAACGCCTGCACTGGCGTTTCCTGAACCGCACCCAGCAAACGCTGCAGCTCGGGCAGGCGGCGCTGGGGCAAGGTGGCTTCCACATCGATAGGGTCGATCTGCACCACCGAGAACAGGCTGGCGCTGTCATTGCTCCTGAGCAGGCTGCCGACATCGACATTGCGAATACCCAGGCGGCCCTCGATGGGCGATTCGATTCGCGTGTAGGAGAGTTGCACGCGAGCGGCATTCACCGCCGCATCGCGGGTCGCCAGCGTAGCCTGCAGGCGGGCCACCAGGGCCTTCTGCTGGTCGAGGGTCTGCGCGGGCGAGGCGCGCTCGCGCACCAGGTTCTGGTAACGCTGCAAGTCGATGCGGGCGATATCCAGTTCCGCACGGGTCACATCGCGCTCGGCCTGGGCCTGCTGCAGTGCGGCGCGCAGGCTGCGGTCATCGAGGCGTGCCAACAACTGCCCCTTGCGTACCTGCTGCCCTTCGGCAACCGGCAGCTCGACCAGCGTGGCATCGACCTGGGCGCGGATTTCGACGCTGCTCTGCGCCCGCACCCGCCCCAACGTGCGCAATAGCACCGGGACATTGGCAGGCACCACCTCGTGCACCACCACCGGCACCGCAGCGGGAGCCTGAGCTACGGCCGTGGGCGACGGGCGTAGCCACCAGGCCAGCCCGACACCGACCAGCACGATGCACATCACGAGCGGGAGTATTCGGGACGGAGCCATGCAGGTTCTTCGCAGTGAGGGAAAGAAAATCGGCACGAGCCCTGTTGCCGGAGTCGAACGTTTTAACGGATTTCGCGGGTTATTGCCCTACCGTTTGCCGTATTTACATGACAATGCGTTACAGCAGCTGCCGACCGTCCGATGACAGCATGGTGCTGCAGCGGTAGAGTCGCCGCCTGACCTCAGGCCGCCACGGACACATGATGCAGGGACACGACGCAAGGATCGCCCGCCTATTGGCCTTCTACCGCAGTGCCTACCTGGCCGATAGCCGCGACCTGAACCTCGACAACCTCTCCACGCTGCAGGCTGGCCGCCTGGCTTGGCTCGATGGCCGCGAAGAGCTGGCCAACGGCGCTCTGCCATTGCTGGCGCTGCCACCAAGTATTGGCGCCGAACTGGAGCGCCAGCAAAGCCTCTACCAACGTGAATTGCAGCTGGTCTACGGCGTACTGCCGGTGTGCGGGCGACTCAGCACCGAAAGTGGTCCCTCCACGGCGTTCTGCGCGCCACTGGTGTACTACGAAGCCACCTTGAACAACGGTAGCGAAGGCGACGCCCACCTGCTGGCCATCGACCCCAGCCAGCCATTGGCGAACTGGCGTCTGCTGCGCCAACTGATCGACGATCACAACGCTTCACTCGACGATCTGCCGCTGCCCGACGCGCCCATCGACGCCCATGTGCTGGGCGATCTGCTGGGCTGGATCAGCCAGCGTACGCGGGTGACCGACGTACTCGCCGCCAGCGGTTTCCCAGCCCTGGAAGATCAGGATGCGGTGGCCAAGGCACTGCGACGCCGCAGCCTGTCGCTACGCGCCGCGGCCGTCGTCGCGCTGGTGCCACGTGGCAGCGGCAGCCGCGGCATCGTCCATGAATTGCAGCAATTGCAGGAAACCCACGAATGGTCGGCGCCCTTGCGCCAGCTACTCGGCGAGCTGCAGCCGGCCGCACGCCAGGGTGAAAGCTCGCCCGAGGCCCTGCCGGCCCAGCTCAGCAATGCCCAGAGCCTGGCGCTGGCCAATGCCGCGCGCTATCCGCTGAGCCAGATTTCCGGCCCGCCCGGTACCGGTAAGAGTTACACCCTGGCGGCCCTGGCGCTGGACCGCTACCTGCACGGCGAGTCGGTACTGCTGGTCAGCCGCAGCGCCCAGGCAGTGCGAGTCATCGGCCAGAAACTGCGCGAGGACTTCGGCTTGCGCGACGCGGTGCTGGAGAGCGACGGCGGTAGCCTGCAGCAAACCCTGCGCGACCGCCTGGCCAGCCTGCTGCAGGGCCAGGTGCCGAACACGCCGGCGGATGTAGAGCAGGGCCTGCAGCGCGAGTTGCGCCACCTGATCAAGCTAGAACGGCGCCAGGCCAAGGACTTGGCGACCCGCTGCGGGCAAGCGCTGCGCTGGAGCCGGCTGATCCTCAAGGCCGAGCGCGGCACCCTGGATGTCATCAGGCGCCTCCTGCTGCTGCCCTGGGTGCGCTGGCGTGTACGTGACAGCGTGCGCCCCTGGGCGCTGCTCGATGAACTGCGCGACTGCCAGCAGCACCGTGAGCGCCTGAGCCGTGACTACATCAACGCACGTCGCGCCTCAAGCCTGAGCGGTCTGCTGGCCGGCAACCGGCAGCTATTCGTGCAGTACAACCAGGCGATTCGCGCGCGCCAGTCGCAACGGCAGCTGGCGCTGTTCGAGGACATCGATCCACAGCTACTGCTGACCGCTTTTCCGATCTGGGTGGTGACACTGGATGAGCTGCATCGCCTGCTGCCACTCAAGGCCGGCCTGTTCGACGTGATGGTCATGGACGAAGCCACCCAGTGCGACATCGCCTCGGCCCTGCCGGCCTTCCAACGCTGCCGGCGCGCGGTGATCACTGGTGACGCCAGACAGCTGCGCCATCTGTCGTTCCTGTCGCGCAACCGTGAGGTTCAATTGCTGCAGCGCAGCGGCCTGCCAGGCGACGAGCGTGAGCGCTGGAGCTATCGCGACAACAGTGTGCTCGACCTGGTGGGCCTGCACCTGCCGGAGCAGAGCGCGCTGACCTTTCTCGACGAGCATTTTCGCAGCCGTCCGGCGTTGATCCGCTTCAGCAACCAGTGGTTCTACGCCAACCGCCTGCGGGTGATGAAGGAGCGTCCAAGCCTGGCGCACTGCGACAGCCTGCAGGTGCAACGCCTGGACGGCGAGCGTGCGCGCAATGGCGTCAACCAGGTTGAGCTCGAACACGTGTTGCAGCTGATCGACGAACACATCACCCGCTACGCCGACAGCCCGGTGAAGCCAAGCATCGGTGTAGTGTCACCGTTTCGCGATCAGGTCGAAGCGATCCGCCAGCGCATCGCCGGCCTCGACCTGCAGCGCCTGCGCGATTTTCGTGTGCTGGTGGATACGCCCTACGGTTTTCAGGGCGAGGAGCGCGACCTGATGATCATCAGCTTCGCACTCGACGCCAATGCCAGCCAGGCGGCGGTGTACCTGAACCGCCCCGACATGTTCAACGTGGCGATCACCCGGGCCCGCGAACGTCAGGTGGTGTTATTCAGCGGCGACGAACGCCAGCTGCCCACCGACCACCTGCTGCGCCGCTACCTGGAAAGCGCCGGCGAAGCGCCGAGGCCCACTCACCAGCAACCCGAGCAGGACGCTTTCGAACGCGCCCTGTGTGCGGCGCTACAGACGCACGGCGTGGCCACCTGGACCCGTTACCCGCTGGCCGGTCTGCTGCTGGACGTGTTCTGCCAACGCGGCGACAAGTGCATGGCCATCGACCTGATCGGCTTTCCCGGTGAAGGCGAAGGCTTTCTCGAACTGGAGCGCTACCGGGTGCTGGCCCGCGCCGGTCTGGAAGTGGTGCCACTGAGCTACGGGCTGTGGAGCCAGGAGCCGGAGCGCGCGCTGCAGGCATTGCTGCAGCGCCTGTAGCCGCACCCCTCAGAAGCTGTGGCCGAGGTTCAGATACAGGGCCTTCTCGTTCTCGTCATTGAGGCCGTAGCTGAAATTCAGCGGTCCCAGCGGCGTCTCGTAACCGAGGAACACGCTCGCCGCATTGATGTAACCGCTGTCGAAGGCGTTGTCGTTGTTCCACACCCGGCCGCGCTCCAGGGAGGCGCCGAGGTAGAGCGGAAAATCCAGTGGCAGGAATGAACGTGGCGTCATGCGCCGGTAGTAAACCAGCCGCCCAAGGCTGACGTTCTGCCCGGCCAGGGCGTCCTGGCGGAAGCCCGAGAGTTGTCGCGCGCCGCCCAGTTGGAAGCTGGAGGTGACGATTTCGGCATCATCGAGCGTGCGCCCGTAGCGCCCACCGATGACCAGGCTGTGCGGCCCCTGACTGAATGCCTTGTCGAGGTTGATCTGCCATTGTCGGTAACGATCGTCGGCGCCGA
The DNA here is from genome assembly GCF_007993955.1 of Pseudomonas sp. AG1028. NCBI lineage: Bacteria > Pseudomonadati > Pseudomonadota > Gammaproteobacteria > Pseudomonadales > Pseudomonadaceae > Pseudomonas > Pseudomonas sp. AG1028. Next base: position 209,882 of record NZ_VIVP01000005.1, on the reverse strand, counting down.
GGCTGGCATCGTACTGGCGCAGCTTCAACTCGATCTGCTCGCCCTCGTGGGGAAAGTCGACGTTATCCAGGGTGTCGAAGGCGTACTGCATCTCGTAGTAGCCCTCGGTAAAGCTGAACTCGGGCTGATCGCGCTCGCCGATACGCACCTTGGCATCGCCCCAGGCCTGGCCAATACCGAAACGCAGCTCGCCATTGTTGGCGATCTGGCGGCCGATGTCGAAGCCGTAGCCATAGCGCTGCACCCGGTATTCGGCAATGGGGTCATTGTCCAACACCGACTCGACGTTCCAGGCATCGACCCGCACGCTGGGCGCCACGAACCAGCGCGAGCCAACGTCCAGAGGCTGGTAGAACTCGCTGAACAGCTCTTGCCGGTCGCCCAGCTGCACCCTGGTGAGCCACTCGGCACCCAGACGGTTGATGCCATTCTTGCGAAAGCTCGCACCCAGGTTGAAGACGCTGTCGCCGTTGAAATCGTCGGAGAGATTCAGGCCCAGACGCAGGTAGTCGGTGCCGGTGCGTTTTTCCCGCGCATCGATCACCAGGGTGTTGCGCTCGTCATGGCTGACCACCCGGTACTGTACGCGCTCGAAGTAATCCAGGCCGTACAGGGTGCCCATATCGCGCTGCAGCGTGGCCATGTCCAGCGGCTCGCCGATGGGCTGGCGGATGTAATTGCGGATCACCTCGTCGCCGACCTTGGAATCGTTGTCCACCTGAATGGCGTGGATCACCGGGGCGCGCTGCTGGGCGCTACGCGCCAGGGTCAGTGCAGGATTACCACCGCCGCGACGCACCAGCTGCGCAAGGCGCGGCTGCAGCGCCTTGGCGGCCCGGTAGCCGGCTTCGATCAGTTCCTCGCCACGGCCGAAGTCGGTGACCTCGAAGCCCGTCATATTCGGCTGCACCAGCACGTCGCTGTCGCGTAGCGTCGCCAGCTGCTGCTCGGAGTTTCGGCGGGTCATCATGGTGATCGACTGGTTGAGCACGTCGACCACGGTGAGCAGTTCCTTGCGCGGTTTCAGCGGCGTGCCGATATCGACGACGATGACCCGGTCGACGCCCATGCCGCGCGCCACATCGACGGGAATATTGTCGACCATGCCGCCGTCGACCAGCAGACGACCGTCCAGCTCGACCGGCGCGAACACCGCGGGGATCGACATGCTGGCACGGATCACTTGCGGCAGGTGACCACTGCGAAACACCACTTTCTGATCATTGGCGATATCGGTGGCCACGGCGCGGAACGGAATCGGCAGGCGGTCGAAATCGCGCACGTCGCTGCTGCGCACCAGCAGGCGTTCGAGCAGCAGCGCCAGATTCTGGCCCTGGATCACACCCAGTGGCAGGCCGAGGCTGCCGTCGTCGCGAAAGCTCAGACGCTGCTTGATGAGGAAATCGCGGTCATCCTGCTTGCGACGAAACGGCACATCGGTACGCGGCGGATCATCGGAAAGTACCTCGCGCCAATCCATGGTCAGCGCCACTTGCTCGAGCTCGGCGACGCTGTAGCCCGAGGCATACAGGCCACCGATCACCGCGCCCATGCTGGTGCCGGCGATGGCGTCGATGCGCACGCCCTGCTCCTCCAGCGCCTTGATCACACCGATATGCGCCAGCCCCCGCGCCGCGCCGCCGGAAAGCACCAGGCCGACCCTGGGCTGGGGTTCCTGGGCGATAGCGAGCAGAGGGGTGAGCAGGAGCAGCAGAACGAGCAGACGACGCATGGCACATCCCTGGTATTGGGCGAAAAAGCGCCATTATAGGAGCCTCGCCGTCAGGGATGCGCACCGCGAAAATGTTTGGTCTGGAATCAGTGCAGGCGGCGCGATTCGCCCGCGAAAGGATCATGAAAACTGCTGATTTCCGATTGCAGGCGGCGATTCTCGCCATAGGCCTCGATGGCGCGGCGATAGCGCATACGCTGCTCGTCGAGCAGCTTGCGGCGGGCTTTCACCACGCTCTGTTCCGGGTGCAACGCTTCGTCCACATGGCGAGCCATGGCAGGTCTCCAGGTTGATTACGGGAGACTAGCTTCCGCGAATGCGATGACAGTTTGAGGAACAAGGCGTGACGCCTGGGTGACGAGCTCGCGGCTGTTCACGATCTAGACGCTATAAAAGCGGCTGCTACAAGGCAGAAGCAGACATCCAGCGAACTCGTGGGAGGGGCTTTAGCCGCGAGTTTTTTATCAGCGCAAGCAAAGAGCTCGCGGCTAAAGCCCCTCCTACAAAAGCCACGCCTTCACCGGCCGCTCTCACCACTTAGCTGTCGAAATCGACGAACCTGGGCTGAAAGACTTTGAACAGATTCTTAGGCGCCGTCTTCGTGGGCCCTGATCGACTTGGCCGACAGGCGCAGACTGCGCAGGCTGCGTTTGACGCTCTTGAGGTGGTTGACCAGGCTCGGGCCGCGGGCCATGGCCACGCCCATGGCGAGCACGTCGATCACCACCAGGTGAGCGATACGCGAGGCCAGCGGCGTATAGATCTCGGTGTCTTCCTGCACATCGATGGCCAGGTTCACCGTGGCCAGCTCGGCCAGCGGCGTCTGGCCCGGGCACAGGGCGATCAGCGAAGCGCCGGCCTCGCGTACCACGTTGGCGGTGATCAGCAGGTCCTTGGAACGCCCGGACTGGGAAATGCACACGGCCACGTCGGTCGGCTTGAGGGTGATGGCCGACATTGCCTGCATGTGCGGGTCGGAATAGGCCGCGGCATTGAGCAGCAGGCGGAAGAACTTGTGCTGGGCGTCGGCGGCCACCGCGCCCGAGGCGCCGAAGCCGTAGAACTCGATGCGCTGCGCATGGGAGCAGACGGCGATGGCCTTCTCCAGCGCCACCGGATCGAGCTTCTCGCGTACTTCCATCAGCGTGTGCAGGGTGGTGTCGAAGATCTTCATGCTGAAGTCAGCGACCGAATCGTCCTCGTGGATCGCGAACTGGCCGAAGCTGGCACCGGCGGCCAGGCTCTGCGCCAGCTTGAGCTTGAGATCCTGAAAGCCGCTGCAGCCGATGGCGCGGCAAAAGCGCACGATGGTGGGCTCGCTGATCCCCACCGAATGGGCCAGCTCGGCCATGGAGCTGTGCATGACTGCCGCCGGGTCGAGGAGCACATGATCGGCCACCTTGAGTTCCGACTTGCGCAGGAGGTGACGTGACTGGGCGATGTGCTGCAACAAATTCACGGGCTGGGACTCGACTGGCAAAGGATGGTTACGCCGGCTGGACGTTGAAGCGTCACGACTCGGTTATGATCGAGGGACTCCGCCGGGCTGTAGTGATCTTGTAGTTATACTACAAGCCTGGCGACCTCGCACGAACAAACCGAATCGGAGTTCCCATGCAGAGCAATTGCTGCGACATGCTGGTATTCGGCGGCACGGGCGACCTCGCCCTGCACAAGCTGCTTCCAGCCCTCTATTACCTGCATCGCGGCGGCCGCCTGCATCGCGACACGCGCATCCTCGCCCTGGCGCGCAGCAGCCACACACGGGCCGCCTACCAGGCCCTCGCCGAGCGCCACTGCCGTGCCCAGGTGGCCCGCGCCGATTTCGACGATGACACCTGGAAGAGCTTCGCCGAGCGTCTGGACTACTTCCCCATGGACGCTTCGCAGAGCGCCGACTTCGGTCGCCTGGCCAAGGCACTGGGTAATGATCGAGAGCGCGTCAGGGTCTACTACCTGGCTACTGCACCGGATCTGTTCGAAGCCATCGCCTCGCACCTCAAGGTTGCCGGTCTGGCTGGTGCAGGCGCGCGCATCGTGCTGGAAAAACCCATCGGCCATTCGCTGGAATCGGCCCAGGCGATCAATGCCGGCATCGGTGCGATGTTCGATGAGTCTCAGGTATTTCGCATCGACCATTACCTGGGCAAGGAAACCGTGCAGAACCTGATGGCGCTGCGTTTTGCCAACGCGCTGTTCGAGCCGGTGTGGCGCGCCGGGCACATCGACCATGTGCAGATCAGCGTGTGCGAGACCCTGGGTGTGGAAAACCGCGGTGCCTACTACGACAACGCCGGCGCCATGCGCGACATGATCCAGAACCACCTGCTGCAGCTGCTCTGCCTGGTGGCCATGGAAGCGCCGGTGCGCTTCGATGCCGAGTCGGTGCGCAACGAGAAGGTGAAGATTCTCGAAGCCCTCAAACCCATCACCGGTCAGGACATACGCGACAAGACCGTGCGCGGCCAGTACACCGCCGGCAAGATCGGCGGCCAGGAAGTGCCCGCCTACTACTTCGAGAAGAACGTCGACAACGACAGCGATACCGAAACCTTCGTCGCCGTGCAGGCCGAGATCAACAACTGGCGCTGGGCCGGCGTGCCGTTCTACCTGCGCACCGGCAAGCGCCTGGCTCGCAAGACCTCGGAAATCCTCATTCAATTCAAGCCCGTACCGCACCAGCTGTTCGGCAACGGCCAGGCCAACCAGTTGCTCATCCGCCTGCAACCCGAAGAGCGTATCAGCCTGCAGTTGATGGCCAAGAACCCGGGCAAGGGCATGCGCCTGCAGCCGGTGGAACTGGATCTGAACCTGGCTGATGCTTTCAACAAACAGCGGCGCTGGGATGCCTATGAACGGTTACTGCTGGATGTGATAGAGGGCGACTCGACGCTGTTCATGCGCCGCGATGAGGTCGAAGCAGCCTGGCAATGGGTCGACCCGATTATCAAGGGCTGGCAGCAGCACTACCAAAGTCCGCGCCCTTACGCTGCAGGCAGCAACGGGCCGGAACAACTTCAGCGCCTGCTGGAGCGACACGGGCGGCAATGGATCGAAGAATCCGACTTGTGATCAATATACTAACGGGCTGCCACCAACAGCCCGCCTTTGCTGTCAGTCAGCAATAAACGTGTATTGCTGTAAGCCTTTTGCTATTAAAAGTGCGATATAAAAGCGCATTCCGATTAAATGATTTGAACTTTATTCCTGCGTAGTCACTGAAATAATTTCACAACTTTTCATTCGGCGAAGATCATTTTTTATCGAGCAGATCTGTCGGCAAACGACAATTCCATTGATTATAAATTTATATATAAAACAATAAGTTATGACCTAAAAAATAGAAAATCTCAAGTAATCAGGTTATTTTAAATGTCAAAAATCACATGAGCTTTTGATTTTTATACATAAACGGCATTAAAACTACCTTTTAAAAAAGTGCTCGCCCGCTACGTTTAAAACTTGTCGAGTTCTATCCAGTGCAACGCCGAATTGGATTTGCCTGTGCAACGCAACTCGCCAAGTTTGAAATCACGTAATTGGGAGATGCTTCATGGCAGTACAGGCGAAAGTCGCGCCTATTGGCCAGCAGGTCAGTCAGGCCAATACACAAGTGGTCAGCAACACGCTGCCACTTTCCGAAAGCAGCCATGTCGCCCTCAACATTCCTCCCGAAGCGGTAGCCCGTTATACCCGTGATGGATCCGACCTGATCGTCCAGATGCAGGACGGTGAGGTGCTACGCATCAGCAATTTCTACGAGGCGGCCGAGCAACCCAGCCAGCTCTATCTGGTCGGCGAGGAAGAGCAGTTGATGGCCGTGGATCTTTCCCAGGCCGCGGCTTCCGATGGCGTTCTGGCCGCCTCCTATGCTTCGGAGGGTACTCTCTCCGGCTTTACCTCACTGACTTCGATAGCAGGCGCTGCTGGCAGTACCTTGGGTCTGGGCACTGCTGCGATGATTGGCGGTGTAGCGGTTGCAGGCGGAGTGGTAGTGGCCGATGAGGTCAGCCGGCGCAACAATAGCACTAACAACAACGGGGGCAGCAGCGCACAACCGCCTGTGGATAATCAGCCCCCGGCGGCGGCGACCAACCTGCAGCTCAGCCAGGACAGCCGCTTCCTGACCGGTTTTGCAGAGCCCAACGCCACTGTCAGAGTGGATGTTAACGGCACGCTGTTCACGGTGGCTGCCGATGCCAACGGTCAGTTCCAGGTGCAATTTCCAGCACCGCTTACAGGCGGGCAGACCATCAGCGTGGTGGTGATAGATGCTGCAGGAAATGTCGGCCCATCGGCGTCGCTAAACGCTCCACTGGTGATACAGCCTTCGACGGTGGAGCCCAGTGATGGCAGCCAGCTCAACGGCTCGGCAACTCCCAACGCCACTATCATCCTGATGCATCCTGACGGCCAGGAGCTGCATAGAACCACTGCCGACACGAATGGGGAATGGCGCTGGGAAGGGCCACCCGTATTGCCCCATGGAACGATTGTGGACGTGCATACCATCGCCCCTAACGGCGTGCCTCATCCGGTGATACGGGTGGTTATCGACAGCACGCCGCCAGCCCCACCGACGGTGGAAGCCAGCAATGGAACATTGCTGGTTGGCACGGCAGAGCCGGGCAGTACCGTCGCACTTACGATCGACGGGAATGCACCCGTTACAGTTACCGCAGCTGCAGACGGCACCTGGTCTTACCAACCTTCCCCCGCGCTGGCCGACAACACTTCAGTCATAGTTACGGCTACCGACCGCGCTGGTAACAAGAGCGAACCCAGCGAGCTCCGGATCGACGCACAGGCTCCTGATCAGCCCACCATCAACAACAGCAATGGCACGGTGTTCAGCGGCACCGCAGAACCAGGCAGTACCGTCATTCTGAGCAACGCCAGTGGGGTTTTCGGCCAGGCACTGGTCGATGGCAATGGCAACTGGCATTTCACTGCCAGCCCGGCGATCGCCAATGGTGGCGAGGTGAGCGTGGTGGCCCGTGACCCGGCTGGCAACACCAGCCCGCCGCAAACAGTGGTTGTGGATAACGCATTGCCCAACGCGCCGGTGATCGCCACAAGCAACGGTACGGTGATTTCCGGCACGGCGGACGCCGGTAGCCTGGTCATCGTCAGCGCGAACGGTGCCGAGATTGGTCGCGCCACAGCCGGCCCCAATGGCGCCTGGTCGATCACCCCGTCTCCCGCACTGACCAACGCGACGGTCGTCACCGCCGTCGCCAGCACAGCCGCAGGCACCAGCGCTGCCACCACGCTGATCATCGATGCCGCGCAACCCCTGCCCCCCGTCGTGCAGCCGAGCAACGGCAGTGAGCTAAGCGGTACCGCCGAGCCCGGCGGCAAGATCATTCTGATCTACAGCAATGGCGACCTCATCGGCCAGACCGTGGCCGATGCCGATGGCAACTGGAATTTCATTCCCACCACACCGCTCGCCGATGGCGTCAACCTCGAAGTCGTGGTTCGCGATGCCGCTGGCAACAACAGCGACCCTGCTGCGGTGCAGATCGACCGGACACCACCTGCCGCTCCTCAGGTCGAACCCAGCAACGGCATCACGCTGAACGGCAAAGCTGAAGCAAACAGCACCGTGGTCATCACAGGTCCCGGCGGAATCCTCATTGCCGAGGTGATAGCCGACGGTAACGGTGACTGGAGCTTCACGCCCGATGCGCCTCTCGCCGATGGCACACCGCTGACAGTCATCGCGCGTGATCCGGCCGGCAACGTCAGCCCACCCAGCAATCTGGTGATAGATACCGAGGCGCCCGCAGCGCCGATACTGAACCCTACCAATGGTGTCCTGCTGAGCGGTACTGCCGAGCCGGGCAGTACGGTGATCATTCGTATCGGCACTTCACCTGCGACCGAGGTCGAGGTGCTCGCCGATAGCAATGGAACCTGGAGCCACTCCCCCGGCGCACCGATTGCCCATGGCATCACCATCGAGGTTAGTGCCCGAGACGCCAGCGGCAATGTAAGCGATTCTACGATTGGTAGCATCGATGCCGAGGCGCCCAACACACCGGTGATCAACCCCAGCAATGGCGGCCTGCTTAGTGGCACCGCCGAGCCTGGCAGCACCATCACGATCAGGGTGCCGGGCGAAGCCGACCAGACCACCATCACCAATGCCGATGGCATCTGGAGCTTTACTCCGGCCACGCCTCTGGCCAACAGCACAATCGTATCGGTGACCGCGACCGACACGGCCGGCAACCAGAGCACTGCCGCCAGCCAGGCCGTCGATGCCAGCTTGCCAGCCAGCCCGACCATCGAGCCGAGCAACGGCAGCCAGTTCAGCGGTACGGCCACGGCAGGCGCGCTGGTGGTGCTGACCGGCCCGGGCGGCGTTGCGCTGGGCCAGGCCACCGCCGACAGCAATGGCAACTGGGCGATCACACCGCTCAGCCCGCAGCCAAACGGCACCATCGTCAGCGCAACCGTGGTCGCCAATGGCGCCAGCAGCGCACCAGCCACTATAGTGACCGATAACGTCGCGCCAACCGTTCCAACAATCGAACCTAGCAACGGCAGCCTGCTCAGCGGAACAGCCGAGGCAGGTAGTACGGTGATTCTGACCGGCCCAGGCGGCGCGTCTATTGGCCAGGTGATTGCCGACGCCCAGGGTAACTGGAGCTTCCAGCCGGCCACACCGCTGGCCAACGGCACGGTGGTCTCGGCCGTTGCCCGCGATGCCGCCGGCAACCAGAGCGCGGCAACCAGCACCACAGTGGATCGCGTCGCGCCTCAGGCGCCGGTCGTCGAGCAGAGCGATGGTACGCTCCTAGCGGGCACCGCCGAAGCCGGCAGCACGGTAATCGTCAGCGACAGCGGCGGACGAGTGCTCGGCCAAACCACCGCTGATGCCGACGGCAACTGGTCACTTACCCCATCACCCGCACTGGCTGACAATGCCGCCATTACGGTGGTGGCGCGTGACGCCGCCGGTAATACCAGCGCACCGGCCAGTCTTGTCATCGATGCCGCGCCGCCCTCGACGCCCATCATCGAACCCAGCAACGGCATCGTCCTGCACGGTTTTGCCGAGCCGGGCAGCACCGTCACCCTGCGCGATGGCGCCGGCAACCTGATCGCCGAAACCACCGCAGCCGCCAACGGCACTTGGAGCACCACCCTTACCGCGCAGCTGCCGGACGGCAGCCGTGTCACGGCAACTGCGACGGATGCCACGGGCAATGTCAGCCCTGCCGCGTCCCTGACCATCGATGGTGTACCGCCGCCGGCTCCGGCGATCAACTTCAGCACCGGTGCGCAACTGAGCGGCAGTGCAGAACCTGGCAGCACGGTGATTCTGACCGGCGCCAACGGCGCGCTGATCGGCCGGGTAACAGCAGACGCAGGCGGCAACTGGTCGTTCACCCCGGCTAGCCCCTTGCTAAACGGCACCCAGGTCAACGCCGTAGCCCGCGATGCCGCCGGCAACACTAGCGCCTCCAGTAGCGTAATCACCGACAATGTCGCGCCTGCAGCGCCTACCATCACGCCAAGTAATGGCGAGCAACTCAGCGGTACCGGCGAGGCCGGCAGCCTGGTGATCATCAGCGTCGGCGGTGTGGTGGTCGGCCAGGTGCAGGTCAACGCTCAGGGCAACTGGAGCTTCACACCCGACACTCCGCTGGCCAATGGCGCCGCGGTTAGCATCGTCGCCCGTGACCCGACCGGTAACCAGAGCGCCCCGGTGGCCATAACGGTAGATGCCGTGGCGCCCAGCACGCCCACCATCGCCCCCAGCAACGGCGGCCAGCTAAGTGGCACCGCCGAGGCTGGCAGCACCGTCACTCTTACCGGGCCTGGGGGCGTCGCCATTGGCCAGACGACGGCCGACGCCAGTGGCAACTGGTCCTTCACGCCGCCGAGCCCGCTGCTCGATGGAACCCAGGTCGATGTGGTGGCACGCGACGCCGCCGGCAATACCAGCCAGCCCGGTAGCACCGTGGTAGATGCTCAGCCGCCCGCTACGCCTACCATCTCGCCGAGCAGCGGGTCGGGCATGTTGAGCGGCACTGCCGACCCCGACAGCACACTATTGCTGACCATCGGCAATGCCGCGCCGGTAACCGTTCAGGTCAACGCCAACGGCACCTGGAGCTACCCCATCAGCGGCCAGCTGGCCAATGGCACCCAGGTTTCCGTAATCGCCCGCGATGCGGTCGGCAACACCAGCCCGGCGGCGACCACCACCATCGACGCCCAGGCTCCCGCCGCGCCGGTAATCGACCCCAGCAACGGCACGCAGGTGACCGGCACTGCCGAAGCCGGCAGCCTGATCACCATCACCGGCCCCAATGGCTTCAGCCAGACCACAACCGCCGACGCCAATGGCAACTGGTCGATCACCCCGGCAAGTGCGCTGCCCAATGGCGCCCGGCTGACGGTGACGGCTACCGACGCCGTGGGTAATCAGAGCGCGCCGGCCAGCGTGATAGTCGATGCGACCCTGCCACCACGCCCGACCATCGAGCCCAGCAACGGTAGCGAACTCAGCGGTACCGCCCTGGCAGGCGCTACCGTGCAGCTGACCGACGGGACAGGCACCGTCATCGGGCAGGCCGTCGCCGACGGTCAGGGCAACTGGACCTTCACCCCGCAAACGCCACTGGCCAACGGCACCACGATCAACGCCACGATCACGGTGTCCGGCCTGAGCAGCGCACCGGCCTCCACGGTGATCGACAACGTTGCCCCCAGCGCGCCGACCATCGCCGCCAGCAATGGCACGCAACTCAGCGGCACCGCCGAAGTGGGTGCCACGGTGATTCTTACCGGCTCGGGCGGCGTCAGCATCGGCCAGGCGACCGCGGACGCCAATGGCAACTGGACCTTCACGCCCACACCCGCCCTGGCCGATGGCCTGGTGGTGACCGTAGTGGCGCGGGACGCCGCCGGCAACAGCAGTAGCTCGGCCACCACGACCATCGATGCACAGCCGCCGGCCACCCCGACGATCGAAGCCAGCAATGGCGTGCGGGTCACCGGCACCGCCGAAGCGGGCATTACCGTGGTCGTCACTGATGGCAGCGGCCGGGTGATCGGCCAGACCACTGCGGCGGCTGATGGAACCTGGACGCTGTCGCCCTCGCCGGCCTTGCCCAATGGCACGGTGGTCAATGCAATCGCTCGGGACACCCTCGGCAATACCAGTGCCTCGGTCAGCACCACCGTCGACACCGTGGCGCCGGTTACGCCAACCATTTCTCCCAGCAATGGCGTCGAGCTCAGCGGTACGGCAGAAGCCGGCAGCACCGTGCTGATCACCGGCCCCGGCGGTGCAACCATTGGCCAGGTAACCGCCAACGCGGCGGGGAACTGGAGCTTCAAACCCTCGCAGGCCCTCACTGACGGCACCGAGGTCACGGTGGTATCACGCGATGCCGCCGGCAACACCAGCCCATCCGCCAGCACCGTGATCGATGCCCAGGTGCCGGAACATCCGACCATCAATCCGAGCAATGGCGTCTCGCTGAGCGGTACGGCGGAAGCCGGGGCCACCATCGTCCTCACCGGAGCCGGAGGTGTGCCGATCAACACCGGTACCATTACGGCCGATGCCGACGGAAAATGGAGTGTCACCTTGAACCCGGCCTTGCCTGACGGCAGCCTGGTCACCGTGATCGCCCGCGATAATCTGGGCAACGAAAGCGCCCCGGCGAGCATCCTGATCGACGCTATCGCGCCACCCGCACCGGTGATCGCGCCGAGCAACGGCCTGGTCATCACCGGTACCGCCGAAGCAGGCAGCATGGTAACCGTCAGTGCAGACGGCACTGTCATCGGCACGGCGCAGGCCGGTACTAATGGCAGCTGGACGCTCACCCCGAACACGCCAGTAGCCAACGGTGTCAGCCTTACCGCGACGGCAACCGATGCCGCGAATAACGTGAGCACGCCATCTTCAGCGATCATCGTCGATAACCAGGCGCCGCCACGGCCAACCATCGAGCCCAGCAATGGCATCGTTCTCGGCGGCACTGCCGAAGCGGGGAGCACGGTCATCATCACCGGTACAGGCGGCGTCGCCATTGGTCAGGCAGTGGCCGACGGCGATGGCAACTGGTCTTTCGTGCCGCCCGTGGCACTCACCAACAATACCCAGATCAGCGTGGTGGCCCGGGATGCGGCCGGCAACACCAGCCCGGCGGCAAGCCTGGTGATCGACACCGTACCGCCTGCCGCCCCAACTGTTCAGCCGAGCAATGGCGTGCTGCTCGGCGGCACGGCCGAAGCGGGCAGCACGGTGATCATCACCGGTCCGGGCGGCGTGGTCGTTGGTGAGGCAGCAGTGAACGCGGGGGGAGCCTGGACCTTCCCTGTAGATATACCCTTGCAGCATGGCGCCGTGATCAGCGTCAGCGCCCGCGATGCGGCCGGCAATACCGGCCCGGCCACCGCCATCACTATCGATGCAGTCGCCCCCGCCATACCAACCATCGAGGCCACCAACGGTTCAGCTTTGCGCGGTACCGCCGAGGCGGGCAGCACGGTAACGCTAACCGTCAATGGTAACACCATCGCCACCCTGACCGCTGACAGCAGCGGTGATTGGAGCTTCACGCCGGGCACCAGCCTGGCCGATGGCGTATTGGTCACTGTGCAGGCACGGGATGCGGCCGGCAACCAGAGCCCCATTGCCAGCACGAGGGTGGATAACCTCGCTCCACCTGCGCCGGTGATCGCGGCCAGCAACGGCAGCGAGCTGAGCGGTACTGCCGAAGCCGGTAGCACTATACGGTTGAGTGTGGCGGGCGTGCTGATCGCCACGGTGGCCGTGGACGCCAATGGCAACTGGCATTACAAGCCGGCGCTGCCGCTGGCAGACGACACCCTCGTCACGGTGGTTGCCGTGGATGCGGCCGGCAACGTGAGCAATCCGGCCAGCGTGACCGTGGACGACAGGGTGCCGAATCTGCCCGAGGTGCTACCCAGCAATGGCAGCCTGCTCAGTGGTACGGCTGAACCGGGCAGTACCGTGACCATCCGCATTGCGGGTCAGGCAGACGTACAGGTTAACGCCGATGCCACCACTGGCGCCTGGTCACAGACCTTTTCACCCGCCATCCCCAACGGCACCTCGGTCAGCATCACCGCTACCGATGCCACCAATAACGTCAGCGCGCCGGCCATCGTGGTGATCGACGGCCTGGCACCTGCGCTCCCCACCATCGCGCCCAGCAACGGCACTGTGCTGAGCGGCACGGCCGAAGCGGGCAGCACGGTGATTCTTACCGGAGCGGGCGGCGCCACTATCGGCCAGACGATCGCCGATGCTCAGGGCAACTGGAGCCATACGCCTCCGACCCCGCTGACCAATGGCACGCAGGTAAGCGTGGTAGCACGCGATGCTGCCGGTAATATCAGCCCATCCACCAATACGATCATCGATAACGTGGCCCCTGCCGCCCCAACTATCCAGGCCAGCAGCGGCGTGGTGCTGACGGGTACGGCCGAAGCCAACAGCACGGTAATTCTTACCGGCCCTGGCGGCATCCGCATCGGTACGGCGACCACTGACAGCGCCGGCAACTGGACCTACACACCGAGCCCCGCCCTGGCCAATGGCGTGGTGGTGACCGCAGTCGCCCGCGATGCGGCCGGCAATACCAGCACCTCGGTCAGCACCACGGTCGATGCCATTGCGCCCAGCGCGCCCACCATTCAACCAAGCAACGGCACCGCGCTAAGCGGTACCGCCGAGGTCGGCAGCACGGTTACCGTTACCGGCCCCGGCGGCAATGTGATAGGCCAAACGACCACCACTGCCAACGGCAACTGGACCATTACGCCAACAGAAACGCTGACCAACGGCGCCGTTGTCACCGCCGTTGCCCGCGATGCAGCCGGCAATATCAGCACTTCGACCAGCACCACCATCGATACCGTGGCGCCCAACGCGCCCACCATCCAGCCCAGCCGGGGTACGGTGCTCACGGGTACGGCCGAGGCTGGCAGCACGATCATCCTTACTGATGGTAATGGCGCGCAGATCGGCACCACCACCGCTGCCGCCAATGGCACCTGGAGCTTCACACCCGCGGCGCAACTGGCTAACGGCACCGTGGTAAATGCCGTGGCGCGTGACGCGGCAGGTAATACCAGTGGTTCGACCAGCACCTTGGTCGACAGCCAGGCGCCGAGCGCCCCCAGCAATCTGTTCGTCAGCGCTGACGGCACCCTGCTCACCGGGAACGCCGAAGCGGGCAGCCAGGTGCGTATCGTGGTCAATGGCAACGTAGCCAGCCCGATCACCGTGACCGCCACTGCAGCAGGCACCTTCGCAGCGGTGCTGATTCCAGCCTTGGTGGCGGGCCAGCCGATCAGCGTGACGGCCACCGATGTGGCCGGCAACGTCAGCATCTCGGCAGGCACCAACGCGCCCAACCTGTCGGCACCGATCATCAACGTGCCGGAGGCGCTCGACACATACATCAACGCGGCCGAGGCCGCCGACGGCATCCAGGTGCGCGTCGGGTTGGCCACCGGGGTGCGCGCTGGCGACACGGTCACGCTGACCTACACCGGCACCGGCGGCTACACCTTCAACCAGAGCCACACCGTAACAGCGGCCGAGGCCACTGCAGGTGCCGCTGTGGTTTCCGTACTGCCACCAGGCGGCAGTTTTCCACAGGGTGCTGCGTCGGTTACCGCGCATATCAACAACGGCGCCAATTCCCAGGCCGCGAATTTCACGGTCGACACCATCGCCCCTACCTCACCGGTGCTGAGCTTGACTGGCAACCTACTTACCATCTCCAGCGAGCCGAATAGCCAACTGACCGTGCGTATCGACCTGGGCGGCACCGTCGCCACCGCCACGGTCACGGCCAACAATGCCGGGCTGGCCTCAGTGAACCTGCTCAGCGGGCTGAATATCGGCCTGACCTGGGACCAGTTGCTTAGCGCCCAGGTGACAGTGTCTGCCCGGGATCAGGCCGGCAACCAGAGTAACCTGGCCTCTCTGGGCCTGGGCGCCAGCCTGCTGCAGCAACCGATCACCCTCGGCAACCTCGCCGTGGATGCCAACCTGAGCGTACTCAACCTGTCAGCCGCGCGGCTCGGCATCAGCGGCAAGACCGTTGCCGGCGCCGCCCTGGCAGTCGAAGTGCTGACCCCGGCGGGCTATATCGGCCTTGCGCCCTTGGCGGCCGACGCCAACGGCAACTTTTCCATCAACCTGCTCAGCCCCAGTGTGCTTAGCCAGCTCGGTCTGTCGGTCAGCCAGGTTCTCAATCTGGGGGCCGACCTCGCACTGCGTATCACCGCGACATCGGGCAGCAAGACCAGCGGCCAGTACACCGTGGATCTGGATCCATCGGGCCTGCTCGGCCTGGCCATCGGTACCGTGCGCGTCGATGGCACGGCTGCCGACGACGTTCTTTCCGGAAGTGCCACCATCGCCAACGAGCAGATCTTCGCCGGTAACGGCAATGACCTGATCCTCAACGTGGGCGCCGGTGATCGCGTGGATGCTGGAGCCGGTAACGACACCATCCAGATTCGCGCCACCAATTTCGGCAGCGTCAACGGTGGTGCAGGCTTCGACACCGTACTGTTCGACGGCGGTATCGACATCAACTACGGCGCTGCCGGCATCGGCACGCTGAGCAATATCGAGCGCATCGACCTCGGCACCGGTGACTCGGGCAGCACCCTGACGCTGACCGCCGCAGCGGTGGCGTCCATCACCGATGCCAACAACATCCTGCAGATTACCGGGGAGAGCAACGACACCCTGCGGGTCAGCAGCAGTGCCTTGAAGACAGGCACGCAGGCGATTGATGGCATCGTCTACGACGTCTATACCTACGGGAACACCACGCTGCTGGTGGAAGAAAACACGGTACAGGTTGTGGTCAGTTGATAGGGAATTCGTCGTACCGCATGCACATGTCTCATTGTCGATGGGCCGCGCGCCTGGCATTCACACTCTGTCTGCCCGCCTCGGCCCTGGCCATGCCGCTGGATCAGGCCGTACGCAACGGCCTGGCAATTCACCCCCAAGTACGCGCCGCGGTCGCCGAGGCGGCCCGCGCCGAGACCGAGGTAAAGATCGCCAAGGGCGGTTACTACCCGTCGCTGTCGCTGTCCGGAGGCCCCCAGGAATTCGATATCGGCGAGACCGTCTACGACGTCACCGTCTCGCAGATGCTCTACGACTGGGGCCGCGTAGACAGCCAGGTGGACAGCGCCAAGGCGACCCAGCGCCAGCTGTCGGCCAGCGCCGAAGTGGCCCGCGAAGATGCCGCCCTGGATATCGTCGAAACCTACCTGGACGTGCTGGTCGCGCAGCGCCGTATCGATGCCGTACGCCGGCATATCCGCCTGCTCGACGACATCCGTGGAATGACCGAAGCACGCGGCGCCGACGGTTATTCTGATCGCAGTGAACAGGACCGTGCCGGCCTGGAAATCGCCCGCGCCCAGGAGCAGTTGGCCCTGGAAAAAGGCGCCCTGCTCGATGCCGGCAACCAGTTCACGCTGCTCGTCGGGGCGCCGCCGGAGGGCCTGGCCGAACCGCGCCCACAGTCCATGCAGCGCTACCTGGCGACCCGTGATTTGCCAGGGCTGATCACCGGCTCGCCGCTCTACCAGCGCGCCCTGGAAGACACCAACCTGGCCCAGGCCGAGCTGCGCGGCACCAAGGCCGCGCTGCTGCCGCAACTGAATCTGGAAGCCTCAGCCACACGCAGAGAGATCGGCGGGCGCCTGCAGAACGATTCGATGGTCAACCTGCGCCTGCGCATGGACACCATCCAGGGCTTGTCCAACTTCCAGCGTCCCACCGCTGCTGCGCAGCGCCTGGAGTCCGCGAGCTGGGGCCAGGACGCCATCCAGCGCGACATTCGCCGGCAGCTGCAGAGCCTGTTCGACATCGGCGATTCGCTGCTCTGGCGCGAACATGCGCTGGCCGTGCAGGTGCGTGATTCCGAGCAGGTCGGCGGCCTGTACCGCGAGCAGTTCGAAGTGGGCCGCCGCGACGTGATCGACCTGCTCACGGTGCAGCGCGAGCGTTTCGAAGCCGAGCGCCAGTTGATCGTCCTGCAGGTCGAGCGCTTGCGCCTGGAATACCGCGCTGCGGCGCAGATCGGCCTGCTCGGCCCCTTGCTGGAGAACGGCCTGAATGGATCCTGACACGCTGACCACGCCGGGCAAGAACCAGGACCCGCTGCGCCAGGGCCTGGTGCTGCTGTGCCGGCAGCTCGGCCGCCCGGTGACCGACGCCGAGCTGGCCGACGGTATCGCCCTCGAACAGGGCCGCCTGCCGCTGCGCATGGTGCCGCGCGCCCTGCGCCGCGCCGATATCGTCGCCCAGGTCAGCGAAGAAAAACTGCAGCGCATCGACGACTACCTGTTGCCGGCTCTACTGTTGCTCAAGGACGGACGCTGCGTGGTGCTGGTCGGCCAGCACGGCGAGCAGGCGGAGATCCTCGTGCCGCACAGCGACGGCGGTATGCAGCGATTGCCGATTGCCGACCTGGAGCCGCTGTACAGCGGCATGGCGGTTTTCGCCAAGTGCCGCTATCGGCCGGACGGCCGCGCCGAAGAGTTCGCCAGCCCGACGCGCGAGCACTGGTTCTACGGGGCGCTCAAGCGCCTGCGGCGCTCCTATGTGGAAGTGGCCGTCGCGGCCTTCATCGCCAACCTGCTGGCCATCGCCGCCGCCCTGTTCGCCATGCAGGTCTATGACCGCGTGGTGCCCAACGCGGCCTTCGACACGCTGTGGGTGCTGGCCAGCGGCGTGGCCCTGGCCATCGTGCTGGAAAGCCTGCTGCGCGGGTTGCGCGCGCACCTGCTCACCACCCTGGGTAAGCGCCTGGATCTGCAGCTGTCATCATTGCTGTTCGAGCGCGTACTCAACACCCGCCTGGGCGCCAAGCCGGCGTCGGTCGGCGCTTTCAGCACGCAGATTCGCGAGTTCGAGTCGGTGCGCGAATTCTTCACCTCATCGAGCGCGGCGGTGATCAGCGACCTGCCTTTCGTGTTCATCTTTCTGCTGATCATCGCCCTGATCGGCGGCCATGTGGTCTGGGTGCCGGTGGTCGCCGCCGTGCTGATGATCCTCCCAGGCCTGCTCGCCCAGGGCCGCCTGGCACGGCTGTCGCGCCAGAACCTACGCGAAGGTTCGGTGAAGAACGGCATCCTGCTCGAATCCATCGAGCACCTGGAAACGGTCAAGGCCAGCCGCGCCGAAGGCCGCTGCATGCACCTGTGGGAAACCCTCACCGCGCAGCTCGCCGGCAGCGCCATGAAAACCCAGAGCCTGACCTCGGCGCTCAGCTACGGGGTCAGCACCGTGCAGCAGCTGTGCTACGTGGGCGTGGTGGTGTTCGGCGTGTACCGCATCAGCGACGGCTACCTGAGCATGGGCGCATTGGTGGCCTGCTCGATCCTGGCGGCACGGACCATCGCACCGCTGTCGCAGATCGCCGGCATTCTCGGTCGCTGGCAGCACACCAAGGTCGCCCTCGAAGGCCTGGACCAATTGATGACCGGCCCGGTCGAGCGCCCGGCCGGGCAGCGTTTCGTGCGCAAGGAACAGCTGGCCGGCGACTACCGCCTCGAGCAACTGCGTCTCGCCCATGACGATGCGCCGCCCATCGTCGACATCAACGCCCTGAGCATCCGCGCCGGCGAACGGGTCGCCCTGCTCGGCGGTAACGGCGCCGGCAAATCCACCCTGCTGCGCCTGCTCGCCGGGTTGCTCGACCCGAGCGCCGGGCGGGTGATGGTCGACGACATCAGCCTGACCCAGATCGACCCCGCCGACCGCCGTCGGCATATCGGCTATCTGCCCCAGGACATCGCCCTGTTCTACGGCACCCTGCGCGACAACCTTAACCTGGAAGGCGCGGCGGTCAGCGACGAGGAGCTGTTCGAAGCCCTCGACGGCGTCGGCCTCGGCGCCTGGGTGCGCAGCCATCCGCTGGGCCTGGACATGCCCATCCAGGGCAATGCCAGCCTGTCCGGCGGCCAGCGCCAGGCGGTCGGCTTGGTGCGCGTGCTGGTGCAGGATCCGCCCATCGTGCTGCTCGACGAACCGACGTCGTCCTTCGACCAGACCAGCGAAAAGAACGTGGTCGAGTATCTGCAGCACTGGGTCAGCGGGCGCACCCTGATCCTGGTGACCCACAAGAAGGTCATGCTTTCGCTGGTCGAGCGCGCGGTGGTGATGCGCCAGGGCCGGGTGATCATGGACGGCGCCCTGGATCAGGTGGTGCAGGACAACGTGGTGAACGCACCGCAGGAGCCGCGGGGAGGCAACCATGCCGTCCAATGACCGCCTGCGCCGGCAGCTCGACGATCCGCTGCTGAGCGCCACCCACCCGCTGTTCCGGCCCTTGCTGTGGACGGTACTGGCCACCGTGCTGCTGTTCATCGGTTGGGCAGCCTGGGCCGAGCTCGATGAGGTGACTCGGGGCGACGGCCGCGTGGTGCCCTTTACCCGCATCCAGAGCCTGGAGGGCGGCATCCTCGACCGCCTGCTGGTCGGCGAAGGCGATCTGGTCGAAGTCGGCCAACCTCTGGTGCGCCTCGACGAAACGCGCTTTCGTACCTCGTTTCAGGAATCAGCCAACCAGTCGGCGGCCCTGCGCGCCACCATCGCACGCCTGGATGCCGAAGTGCTGGGCAAGGACCGTATCGACTTTCCCGAGGATATCGACTCGGCCAGCCCCCTCGCCCGCTCCGAGCAGGAGCTGTTCAAGTCCCGGCGCGACAAGCTGCAGGACGGTATCAGCGCCATCAACCGGCAGATCCGCCTGGCGCAGCAGCAGCTCAACCTGGTCGAGCCGCTTGTGGCCAAGCGCGCCGTGAGCCAGATGGAAGCGCTCAAGCTCAGCCAGGAGATCGCCACGCTCAACGGCAAGCTGACCGAACTGCGCAGCACCTACTTTCAGGATGCCTACACGGAGCGGCAGAGCAAGAAAAGCGAGCTCAGCGCCCTGGAGCCCATCGTCGCGCAGCGCCAGGATCAGCTGCGCCGTACCGAGATCCTGTCGCCGGTACGCGGCCGGGTGAACACCGTGCTGATCAATACCCGCGGCGGGGTGATCCAGCCCGGCGAGCCGATCATGGAAGTGATTCCCGTCGAGGATCAGTTGCTCATCGAAGCGCGCATCAAACCGCGCGACGTCGCCTTTCTGGTACCGGGCATGCCAACCAAGGTGAAGATCACCGCCTACGACTACAGCATCTATGGCTACCTGACCGGCACCCTCGAACAGATCAGCGCGGACACCATTTTCGAGGAAACGGCCCAGGGCAAAGAGTTCTACTATGAGGTACTGATCAAGACCGACGGCAGCCAGCTCAAGCGCCGCGACGAAATTCTGCCGATCATCCCTGGCATGGTCGCCGAAGTGGACATTCTCAGCGGCAAGCGCACGGTGATGAACTACCTGCTCAGGCCGTTGCTCAAGGCACAGCTTTATTAAGCTTTGATCAACGCCCCGGATTAATGAGCGATGGAGAGTCGCCGGCGCATGCATTAAAGCCACTGACACATGCATCAAGCTGGGTATTTGGCTAGCGCGGATTTATCCACAGGACTGTCACACTTACCCCCGGCGCCTTCGCTGGGTACCAGCTTCGCCGACACTTATATAGTTGAGGAGTCCGTTGCCAGTCCAAGGCAACCAGCCGTCATACAACAACGCAATTTCATCGCACGCACCATGGGCTGCACATTTGCCCGCGACACGGCCGCAAACATGTGGATGCCAGCGAGTAGTGGACCATCGTGCGGTTGCTGTGGATAACCATCCCCAGCCTGCCGAGGATAACGGCATGGTGGTCATCCGTGGTGCCACCACCGTCACCCTCTGAGCAGCTTCAGGTCAGGCGCCGATCACACCGCCGTCATCGCGGCTGATGACCACCACCGTCGAGCGGGGATGAACGCCGGCCTGGTGATCCGGGAAGCTCGAACCGCCCTCTTCACCTGGGTGTTGAATGCCTACGAACATGCTCTTGTAGTCCGGCGAGAAGGCCAGGCCGGTTACCTCGCAGCTCACCGGGCCGACCATGAAACGCCGGATCTCGCCGGATTGCGGGTCGGCGCAGAGCATCTGGTTGTTGCCCATGCCGGCGTAGTCGCCCTTGTTGCTGTACTTGCCGTCGGTCAGGATCCACAAGCGGCCACCCTCGTCGAAGCCGACGCCATCTGGGCTGTTGAACATGTTGTCGGCGTTGACCGCGTGGCTGCCCGCCTGGGGCGTGCCGGCATGCACCACCGGGTTACCGGCGACCACGAACAAGTCCCACTGGAAATCCAGGGCGGCGGCATCGTCGCCATGCTCGCGCCAACGCAGAATCTGCCCGTACAGGTTGTTGGTACGCGGGTTCGGACCGCCTACTGGTTGGCCAGGCTCGCCGCGCTTGCTGTTGTTGGTGAGGGTGCAATAGACCTGGCCATCCTTCGGGCTGACGGTAATCCACTCGGGACGATCCATGCGCGTGGCACCGACCTGCGTACCAGCCTGGCGCGCACGAATCACCACCTCGGCCTGATTGGCAAAGCCTTTGTCGGCAGTCAGCCCATTTTTCCCTGCGGTCAGCTCGATCCACAGACCACGGCCTTTGGGATGATCGGCATCGCCGTTGCCCTCGTCGAAACGCGCCACATACAGCGTGCCCTGATCGAGGATATGGCGGTTGGCCTTGGGGTTATCGCGGTCCAGGCGGTCGCGGGTGATGAACTTGTAGATGAACTCGCCGCGTTCGTCGTCGCCCATGTACACCACCACGCGGCCATCGCGGGTGGTAGTCAGCGCAGCGTTCTCGTGCTTGAAACGGCCCAGGGCAGTACGCTTGATCGGCTTGGCTTGCGGGTCGAACGGGTCGATCTCGACGATCCAGCCGTGGCGGTTCAGTTCGTTGGGGTTCTTGGCAATGTCGAACCGCGGGTCGAAGCGGTGCCACTCGTTCTCGGCACTGGCATGCAGCACGCTGAAACGCTTCTGATCCGGGGTGAACTGCAGGTTGGCGTCGCTGCTACCAAAGCAGTCGCTGAAGTTCTCTTCGCAGGTCAGGTAAGTGCCCCAGGGTGTCTGGCCGCTGGAGCAGTTCTGGAAGGTGCCCAGCACCTCGACACCGAGCGGGTCGGCTTTGGTCTTGAGCAGGTCATGGCCGCGAGCCGGGCCGCTCACCTCTATCGGTAGGTTGCCATGCACCCGACGGTTGTACGGCGAGCCTTGCACAAAGGCCCAACCGCTCGCACCACGGCGTACTTCGATCACCGTCACGCCCTCGGCGTTCTGCGCCTTGCGCACGTCCTCGGCGGATTTCGGCAGGCCTCCATGGGCCAGCAGGTAGCGATAATTCACGTACTCATTATTGATAGCCATCAGCGCGCGATCGGGGTCGCCCGGCCACGGGAAGAAGCTCATGCCATCGTTGTTGTCGCCGAACTGCAGCAGTTGCTCGGCCGCGGTGTTGCTGCCATCCCCCTTGAAGGTTGGCCCGCCATTTTGCAAAGGCTGACCCCAGCTGATTAGCGGGCGGAACGAATAACCGGCCGGCAGGGTGATGGTATCGGCGGTGGATGCTGGCAGGTTGCTGAAACCCAGCAGCGGGCTGGCAACGGTGGCGCCTATCGAATCAGCCAGCACGCTGCGACTCAGCAACCCGCCACCCAAAAACAGCGCCGCGCCGGTCAACGCCCCGGCGCCGATGAAGCGGCGGCGAGAAAGGGTCAGGCGTTCGAGGTCAGTCAATTGATCGTCATGCATCACGGCGCTCCTGCGTTCTTCTGATGCGCAGGCACGCTAGGCAAATAAGATGACGATTGGATGACGAACATGCCTAGCCTGGCTTCAAGCGAGGTTGTGCACTAAATAGCGACTATTCACAATTCTCGGGGTCGAGTCTGTGGATAAGCTGGTAGCGGGCTTTTAAATCCTTAGTGCCACGGCCATTACGGAGGGATGTTCATTATTTGAACAGCTTCAGTTCCTTATGCACAGATACCTTGGATAAAAACCTTTATCACCTGTGGATAGAACGCTGTAAGCCAGTAAAAATAATGCCTTCGCTGATTCTGGTTATTTCTTGAACAGCACCGTTAGATCATCACACCGAAAAACCTTCTGGCAATGCAGAGCAAAATATATATGATCCATATACGAATCATATAGAGATCTACCCATGGGTATCGTTAATATCGAAGATGAGTTGCACGACCAGATCCGTCGGGCGAGCAGCGTTTCGCATCGTTCCATCAATGCCCAGGCCAGCTTCTGGATCCGTATCGGCATGCTCTGCGAGATGAACCCGACCCTGAGCTTCAACGAGGTGATGGCTGCCGAGCTCCGTGCCGCAGGCGTAGCCGTGCCCGGGCTGGCCAACGCCTCATGATCAAGACAGCCGATGAAATCGCCCTGATGGCCGAAGCCGGCAGGCTACTGGCTTCGGTATTCGGCCATCTCGACGGGCTGCAGTTGTGTGGCATGTCGACCATGCAGGTTAACGATATTGTGGATAACTACATTGTCCACAAGCTGAGCGCGCGACCGGCGAGCAAGGGCCAATACGGATACGCCTACGCCCTGAACGCTTCACGCAACCAGGTGGTATGTCACGGCGTGCCCAGCAAGGGGGAGATTCTGCAGAACGGCGATCTGGTGAATTTCGATATCACTCTGGAGAAGAACGGCTATATCGCCGACTCCAGCAAGACCTACCTGATCGGCGAGGGGTCGCCCGAGGCACAGCGCCTAACCCGCGTGACCTACGAAGCACTGTGGAAAGGTATCGCTGCCGTGCGCCCCGGTGGTCGACTGGGCGACATCGGCCACGCCATCGAACGCCACGCCCGCGCCCACAGCTATTCGGTGGTACTCGAGTACTGTGGCCACGGCATCGGCAAGCAGATGCACGAGGCACCGGAAGTGCTGCACTGGGGAAAGGCCGGAACCGGGCTTACCCTGCGCGAAGGCATGACCTTCACCATCGAGCCGATGCTCAACCAGGGCAAAGCAGGCACCCGAACCCTGGGTGATGGCTGGACGGTGGTAACCACCGATGGTTTGTTGTCCGCCCAGTTCGAGCACACCGTGGCGGTCACCGCTGATGGCGTGCGGGTGCTGACCCTGCGACCGGACGAAACACCGCCGGGCTAACGCGCCTCGGGGGTGATGGCAGCGTTTTCGCTCACGGGCGCCTGCAACCTGACCAGCACCCACGGCAGCATCAGCTGGGTCAGCGGGCCGATGCCGAAGGCGAACAGCAGGGTGCCGAGGCCCAGCACCTTGTAGCCGGCGAGCAAGGTGCCGACCAGCAGCACGGCCAGTTCGATGGCGGTGCGCATGGAGCGCAGCGAGTAACCAGTGACCCGGTGCAGACCGGTCATCAGCCCATCACGCGGCCCGCGGCCCAGCTGGGCACCGATATACAACGCTGAGCCGAAACCACAGAGCAGCACGCCGCCCAGGGTCAGCAGCAGGCGCCAGATAAAACCCTCCGGCGCCACCAGCTGCTGCAGGGTGAGGTCGGCCACCAGGCCGATCACTACGGCGTTGGCGATAGTGCCCAGGCCGGGGATTTCCCGCAGCGGAATCCACAGCAGCAGCACCGTGAAGGACACACCCACCACGATCCAGCCAAAGCTCAGCGGCAGCATCTTGGCCAGGCCGACATGCAACGCATCCCAGGGCGACAGCCCCAGGTTGCCGCGGATCATCATCGCCATGGAAATGCCGAAGAACGCCAGGCCGACGAACAGCTGCAGCAGACGCCGCGGCAGTTGGCCGGCGCGTAATTGCGCCAGTGGCCCCAACTGAACCAGCACAGCCCTTTCGCCCATCATTCCACCGTGACTGACTTGGCCAGATTGCGTGGCTGATCCACATCGGTGCCGCGCAGTACGGCCACATGGTACGACAGCAGCTGCAGCGGCAGGGTATAGAGGATCGGTGCCAAGGCATCATGGATATGCGGCATGTTCACCACATGGGTGCCTTCGCCATTGCTCATGGCCGCACTGGCATCGGCGAACACGATCAGCTCGCCGCCACGGGCGCGAACCACCTGCAGGTTGGACTTGAGCTTGTCGAGCAGGTCGTTGTTGGGCGCCACGGTGACTACCGGCATGTCGGCGTCGACCAGGGCCAGCGGGCCGTGCTTGAGCTCACCAGCCGGGTAGGCCTCGGCGTGGATATAGGAAATTTCCTTGAGCTTGAGGGCGCCTTCCATCGCCACCGGGTACTGGGCACCACGACCAAGGAACAGGGTGTGGTGCTTTTCGGCGAACAGCTCGGAAACCTTCTCGACGATCTTGTCCATGGCCAGAGCTTCGTCCAGGCGCGCCGGCAGACGGCGCAGCTCATCGACGAGTTCGGCGGCTACACCCGCTTGCAGCGTGCCCTTGACCTGGCCGAGGGCCAGGGTCAGCAGCATGAGGCCGACCAACTGAGTGGTGAAGGCCTTGGTCGAAGCCACGCCGATCTCGGGGCCGGCATGGGTCAGCAGGGTCAGGTCGGACTCGCGTACCAGCGAGCTTATGCCGACGTTGCAGATCGCCAAGCTGGCCAGGTAGCCGCCATCGGCCTTGGCGTTGCGCAGCGCGGCCAGGGTGTCAGCCGTCTCGCCGGACTGGGAGATGCTGACGAACAAGGTGTCCGGCTGCACCGCGACGCGGCGATAGCGAAACTCGCTGGCCACTTCGACCTGGCAGGGGATGCCGGCCAGCTCTTCAAGCCAGTAACGGGCAACCATGCCGGCGTGGTAGCTGGTACCACAGGCGACGATCTGCACGTTGCGCACCTTGGCGAACAGTTCGGCGGCCTGGGGGCCAAAGGCCTGCACCAGCACATGGTCGCTGCCGAGGCGGCCTTCCAGGGTGCGTTGCACGACCTTGGGCTGCTCGTGGATCTCCTTGAGCATGAAGTGACGGAACACGCCCTTGTCGGCCGCATCGGCACCTTCGTGGTACTGCACCGCTTCGCGCTGCACAACGTTGCCGTTGGCATCCCAAATCTGCACGCTGTCGCGCTGGATTTCGGCGATATCGCCTTCTTCCAGATACATGAAACGGTCAGTGACCTGGCGCAGGGCAAGCTGGTCGGAGGCGAGGAAGTTCTCGCCCAGGCCCAAACCGATCACCAGCGGGCTGCCACTGCGGGCGGCGAGCAGACGATTCGGGTTGGCCGCGCTGATCACCGCCAGGCCGTAGGCGCCGCGCAATTGCTTGACCACCGCCTTGAGGGCGTCGGCCAGGTCGCTATGGCTCTTCAGGGTGTGGTCGAGCAGGTGGACGATGACTTCGGTGTCGGTATCCGAGCTGAAGTGGTAACCCAGGCCCTGCAACTGCTCGCGCAACGGACCATGGTTTTCGATGATGCCGTTATGCACCACCGCCAGTTGGTCACCGGAAAAGTGTGGGTGGGCATTGTTTTCGGTCGGCACGCCGTGGGTGGCCCAGCGGGTGTGGGCGATACCCAGACGGCCCGGCAGCGGCTCGCTGTCCAGCGCCGCCTCCAACTCGCTGACCTTGCCAACGCGACGACGGCGCTGCAGGCTGCCGATGTCATCGAGCAGCGCCACGCCGGCACTGTCATAGCCGCGGTATTCGAGGCGCTTCAGGCCCTCGACCAGCACGGCGGTGATGTTGCGTTCGGCAATGGCGCCTACGATGCCACACATAGCGTTCTCCTCAGGATGCGTCAGTGGCCGCGCAGATCAGCTGGATCCCGCGGGCCAAGAGTTGTTCGCGCGCCTCGCTGTCGAGGCGCTCGTCGGTAATCAGGGTGTGCACGCTGCCCCAGGGCAGCTCGAGATTGGGAATGCGCCGGCCGATCTTGTCGCTCTCGACCATCACGATCACCTCACGGGCCACCTCGGCCATCACCCGCGAAAGGCCCAGCAGCTCGTTGAAGGTGGTGGTGCCGCGCTGCAGATCGATGCCGTCGGCGCCGATGAATAGCTGGTCGAAATCATAGGAGCGCAGCACCTGCTCGGCGACCTGGCCCTGGAAGGATTCCGAATGCGGATCCCAGGTGCCGCCGGTCATCAGCAGCACCGGCTCGTGCTCGATATCGCGCAGCGCATTGGCCACGTTCAGGGAATTGGTCATCACCACCAGCCCGGGCTTGTGGCCCAGCTCGGGGATCATCGCCGCCGTGGTGGTGCCGCTGTCGATGATGATCCGCGCGTGCTCACGGATGCGCGCCACGCCGGCCCTGGCGATCGCCTGCTTGTAGCGAGACACTGGCTGGCTGCTCTCGACCATCATTTCCTGGGGCAGCGGCACTGCACCGCCATAACGGCGCAACAGCAGGCCATTGGCTTCCAGCGCAGCAAGATCCTTGCGAATGGTTACTTCGGAGGTGGCGAAACGCTTAGCCAAGGCGTCGACGCTCACCTCGCCCTGCTCGGCGAGCAAGGCAAGAATGGTGTGTCGACGTTGCGGTGTGTTGCGTTTCGACATGCTTAAGTTTCGATTCGAAAGATAATGACGCAAATCAAAACTCAACACGCTTTTTGCGTCAAGAGGAACATTGCTGTGGATAACCCTAATGGCTACTGCGGTGCGCTGGCTACCAGGTTATCCACAGCGTGCGACTACGGCTTTTTCTTGGTGGGACGCTGCCAGCCTTCAATATTTCGCTGCCGGCCCCGCGCGACGGCCAGGTTGTTGGCCGGCACATCCGAGGTAACGACCGAACCGGCAGCGGTGGTGACGCCATCGCCCAGTGTTACGGGCGCCACCAAGGCGCTGTTAGAGCCGACGAATACATCCTCGCCCATTACGGTGCGGTGCTTGTTGGCACCGTCGTAATTGCAGGTGATGGTACCGGCGCCGATGTTGCTGCGCGCACCGATCTCGGCATCGCCCAGGTAGCTCAGATGGCCGGCCTTGGCACCCTCGCCCAGCACGGCGTTCTTCAACTCCACAAAGTTACCCACATGGGCCTTGGCACCCAGTACGCTGCCCGGCCGCAGACGGGCAAAGGGACCGCAATCGGCACCTTCACCCACTTCGGCGCCTTCCAGATGGCTGTTGGCCTTGACGATGGCGCCCTTGCGCAGGGTGCTGTCCTTGATCACGCAGTTCGGGCCGATCTGTACGTCGTCTTCGATGACTACCTGGCCTTCGAGGATCACGTTGATGTCGATGGTCACGTCACGGCCTAGGATCACCTCACCACGTACGTCGAAACGGTGCGGATCGCGCAGGGTTACGCCCTGGGCCATCAGCCGGCGAGCCATGCGCTGCTGGTAATGGCACTCGAGCTGGGCGAGCTGTATACGGTCGTTGGCGCCGAGCACTTCCATTTCGTCGGCAGCGGTAGCGGTGGCCACTATCAGGCCGTCAGCGACCGCCATGGCGATCACGTCGGTCAGGTAGTACTCGCCCTGAGCGTTGCTGTTCGAGAGGCGCCCCAGCCAGTCGCCCAGGCGCTTGCCGGGCACGGCGAGAATGCCAGTGTTGCCTTCACGGATCTGCCGCTGTGCCTCGCTGGCATCTTTGTGTTCGACGATGGCCTGCACGGCGCCCTGCTCGTCACGCACGATGCGGCCGTAGCCGGTCGGGTCGGCCAGCTCGACGGTGAGCAGGCCCAGCTGGTTGTCGTTGACCAGCTCCAGCAGGCGTTGCAGGGTCGCCGGCTCGATTAGCGGCACGTCCCCGTACAGGATCAAGACCGTATCGGCACTCAAGGCCGGCTGGGCCTGGGCCACAGCGTGGCCGGTACCCAACTGCTCGGCCTGGATGACGAAATTCAGGTCGTCGGCCGCCAGGCGCTCGCGTACCCTCTCGGCGCCATGGCCGATCACCACCTGGATGCTCTGCGGCTGCAGACTGCGGGCAGTGTCGATGACGTGGCCAAGCATGGGCTTGTGAGCGACCGGATGCAGCACCTTGGGCAGCGCCGAACGCATGCGGGTGCCCTGGCCAGCGGCGAGAATGACGATATCGAGGGACATGGCAGATCCAGATAAACGAGAGCGGAAAGAAAGAGGGTTCACAGCAATCCGTTGCGCGAGTGTCGATCAGAAAAGGGTTCATCGCGGCTGAAGCCGCTCCCACATGATCGGGTTATCCACAACCTTGGTTAAATCGCAGGCAAGAAAAAGGGTAGCCAAGGCTACCCCTTTTCCAAGCAACGATGAAGAGCGTCGGTATCAGCTACCGCCGAACTTCTTGCGCATTTGCTGGACGGTGCGCAGCTGGGCTGCGGCCTCGGCCAGACGAGCAGCGGCGGAACCGTAGTCGAACTCGGCCCCCTGCTCGCTCAGCGCTTTCTCGGCAGCCTTGACGGCTTCCTGAGCGGAGGCTTCGTCCAGGTCAGCAGCACGCTGCACGGTATCGGCAAGAACCTTGACCATGCTTGGCTGCACTTCCAGGAAGCCACCGGAGATGTAGAACACCTCGATATCGCCACCCTGCTTGACCAGACGAATCGGGCCCGGCTTGAGGTCGGTGATCAGCGGCGCGTGGCCCGGGGTGATACCCAGATCACCCAGGTTGCCATGCGCGATCACCATCTCGACCAGACCGGAGAAGATCTCGCCTTCTGCGCTGACGATGTCGCAATGGACTGTCATAGCCATATCTAGCCTCACGTAAGCGCCCGTTGCCGGGCGCACGGGTGATTACAGTTTCTTCGCTTTCTCGATGGCTTCTTCGATGCCACCGACCATGTAGAACGCCTGCTCCGGCAGGTGATCGTACTCACCTTTGAGGATGCCGCTGAAACCAGCGATGGTGTCCTTCAGGGAAACGTACTTGCCTGGCGAACCGGTGAACACTTCAGCAACGAAGAACGGCTGGGACAGGAAGCGCTGGATCTTACGAGCCCGGGATACCAGCTGCTTGTCTTCTTCCGACAGTTCGTCCATGCCGAGGATCGCGATGATGTCCTTCAGCTCTTTGTAGCGCTGCAGCACGTACTGAACGCCGCGAGCGGTGTCGTAGTGCTCCTGGCCAATCACGTTCGGGTCCAGCTGACGCGAAGTCGAGTCCAGTGGGTCGACCGCCGGGTAGATACCCAGGGAGGCGATGTCACGGGACAGTACGACGGTGGCGTCCAAGTGGGCGAAGGTGGTCGCCGGGCTCGGGTCGGTCAGGTCGTCCGCAGGTACGTAAACGGCCTGGATCGAGGTGATCGAACCGGTCTTGGTGGAGGTGATGCGCTCTTGCAGAACACCCATCTCTTCAGCCAGGGTCGGCTGGTAACCTACTGCCGACGGCATACGGCCGAGCAGTGCGGATACTTCGGTACCGGCCAGGGTGTAGCGGTAGATGTTGTCCACGAAGAACAGAACGTCACGGCCTTCGTCACGGAACTTCTCGGCCATGGTCAGGCCAGTCAGGGCGACGCGCAGACGGTTGCCTGGTGGCTCGTTCATCTGACCGTAGACCAGGGCTACCTTGTCGAGAACGTTGGAGTCCTTCATCTCGTGGTAGAAGTCGTTACCCTCACGAGTACGCTCACCCACACCGGCGAACACGGAATAACCGCTGTGCTCGATGGCAATGTTACGGATCAGCTCCATCATGTTTACGGTCTTGCCGACACCGGCACCACCGAACAGACCGACTTTACCGCCCTTGGCGAACGGGCAGACCAGGTCGATAACCTTGATGCCGGTTTCCAGCAGCTCGTTGGAGCCCGATTGCTCGGCGTAGGTCGGTGCGGCACGGTGAATGCCCCAGCGCTCTTCTTCGCCAATCGGACCGGCTTCGTCGATCGGGTTGCCCAGCACGTCCATGATACGGCCCAGGGTCTTGACCCCGACCGGCACCTGGATGCCAGCGCCAGTGCTGTCGACGTTCAGGCCACGCTTGAGGCCTTCGGTCGAACCCATCGCAATGGTACGCACCACGCCGTCGCCCAGCTGCTGCTGAACTTCCAGAGTGGTTTCGGCGCCGACTACTTTCAGCGCTTCATAAACACTCGGCACCTTGTCACGCGGGAATTCCACGTCGATGACGGCGCCGATGATTTGAACGATACGTCCGCTACTCATCTTTGGTTCCTCTGAATATTTGAACCGTTAAACCGCGGCAGCGCCGCCGACGATTTCCGAAATTTCCTGGGTGATCGCTGCCTGACGTGCCTTGTTGTAGATCAACTGCAGGTCTTTGATGAGGTCGCCAGCGTTATCGGTGGCGTTCTTCATCGCGATCATCCGTGCGGCCTGTTCGGCTGCATTGTTCTCGACCACTGCCTGGTACACCTGCGACTCCACGTAGCGCACCATCAGCCCGTCAAGCAGCTGCTTGGCGTCGGGTTCGTACAGGTAGTCCCAGTGGTGTTTCAGCTCCTGATCCGGATCGGCCACCAGTGGAATCAACTGCTCCACGGTCGGCTTCTGGGTCATGGTGTTGATGAACTTGTTGGAAACCACGGACAAACGGTCGATGCGCCCTTCCAGGTAAGCATCGAGCATCACCTTGACGCTGCCGATCAGATCGTTGATCGACGGCTCTTCGCCGAGGTGGCTGATTGCAGCGACCACGTTGCCACCAAAGTTGCGGAAGAATGCCGCACCCTTGCTGCCAACTACGCAGAGATCGATCTCCACGCCGCGCTCGCGGTTTGCCGACATGTCCTTGACCAGGGCCTTGAACAGGTTGGTATTCAAGCCACCGCACAGACCACGGTCCGAACTCACCACCACGTAACCGACGCGCTTTACTTCGCGTTCGATCATGAAGGGATGACGGTATTCCGGGTTGGCGTTGGCCAGATGACCAATTACCTGGCGGATACGCTCCGCGTAGGGGCGGCTAGCTGCCATGCGCTGTTGTGCCTTGCGCATCTTGCTGACCGCCACCTTTTCCATGGCGCTGGTGATCTTCTGCGTGCTTTTGATGCTCGCAATCTTGCTGCGAATCTCTTTTGCGCCTGCCATTTCACACCTATCGGGTTAGCAGGCGGGCGTCTCTCGACGCCCGCTGCGGCTTACCAGGTTTGGGTGGCTTTGAACTTCTCGATACCGGCTTTGAGCTGGCCATCGATGTCGTCGTTGAAGTCACCCTTCTCGTTGATCTTCGCCATCAGGTCGGCGTGATCACGGTTGAAGAAGGCGATCAGAGCCTGCTCGAAGCTGATGATCTTGGCGACTTCGATGTCGGTCAGGAAACCACGCTCGGCGGCATACAGCGACAGCGCCATGTCCGCGATGGACATCGGAGCGTATTGCTTCTGCTTCATCAGCTCGGTAACGCGCTGACCATGCTCGAGCTGCTTGCGGGTGGCTTCGTCCAGGTCAGAAGCGAACTGGGCGAATGCCGCCAGTTCACGGTACTGAGCCAGAGCGGTACGAATACCACCGGAGAGCTTCTTGATGATCTTGGTCTGCGCAGCACCACCCACACGGGATACCGAGATACCGGCGTTGACGGCCGGACGGATACCCGAGTTGAACATGGCCGATTCCAGGAAGATCTGACCGTCGGTGATGGAAATCACGTTGGTCGGAACGAACGCGGAAACGTCGCCAGCCTGGGTTTCGATGATCGGCAGAGCGGTCAGGGAACCGGTCTTGCCAGTCACGGCGCCGTTGGTGAACTTCTCGACGTACTCTTCGGAAACGCGCGAAGCACGCTCCAGCAGACGGCTGTGGAGATAGAACACGTCGCCCGGGTAGGCTTCACGGCCTGGCGGACGGCGCAGCAGCAGGGAGATCTGACGGTAGGCAACGGCCTGCTTGGACAGGTCATCGTAGACGATCAGTGCATCTTCACCGCGGTCGCGGAAGTATTCGCCCATGGTGCAGCCGGCGTAAGGAGCCAGGAACTGCAGCGCAGCGGATTCGGAAGCCGAAGCAGCGACGACGATGGTGTTGGCCAGAGCGCCGGACTCTTCGAGTTTGCGAACCACGTTGGCGATGGTCGATTGCTTCTGACCAACAGCTACGTAGACGCAGAAGATACCGCTGTTCTTCTGGTTGATGATGGCATCGACGGCCAGGGCAGTCTTACCGATCTGACGGTCACCGATGATCAGCTCGCGCTGGCCACGGCCTACCGGGATCATGGCATCGACCGACTTGTAGCCAGTCTGTACCGGCTGGTCGACCGACTTACGCCAGATCACACCTGGAGCCACTTTCTCGACAGCGTCGGTAGCGGCGGTGTTGATCGGGCCTTTGCCATCGATCGGGTTGCCCAGTGCGTCGACGACGCGGCCCAGCAGCTCCGGACCAACCGGGACTTCCAGGATGCGACCGGTGCACTTGGCGCTCATGCCTTCGGCCAGGGTGGTGTACGCACCCAGGACAACGGCACCGACGGAGTCCTGCTCCAGGTTCAGTGCCATACCGTAGACGCTGCCCGGGAACTCGATCATTTCGCCGTACATGACGTCGGCGAGACCGTGAATGCGCACGATACCGTCGGATACGCTGACGATGGTGCCTTCGTTACGGGCTTGGGAAGAGACGTCGAGTTTCTCGATACGTCCCTTGATGATTTCACTAATTTCGGAAGGATTGAGTTGCTGCATAGCTCTGCTGCCCCTTCAAACTCAAGATTTCAATGCTTCGGCCAGCTTCGCGATCTTGCCGCGAACTGAGCCATCGATAACCAGGTCGCCGGCGCGGATCACGACACCACCAATCAAGGCGGCGTCCTCCGCAGCGTGCAGGCGCACTTCCCGGCCGAGCCGTGCACTGAGAACCTTGGCGAGTTTGTCTTGCTGTTCATCGCTCAATGCGAAGGCACTGGTAACGTCCACGTCGATCGACTTCTCCTGCTCGGCCTTGTACAGCTCGAACAGTGCGAAGATTTCCGGCAACAGGGCCAGACGATCATTCTCTGCGACAACGTGGATGAAATTGCGTACCTGGGCGTCGAACTTGTCACCACACACCTCGACGAAGGTGGTGGCCTTGTCTGTACTCGTCAAACGCGGGGCCTTGAACACGCTCTGCAGGGTGGCGTCCTGAGACACCGCCGCTGCCAGGCCGAGCATGGCTGACCAAGAGGCCAGCTGCTGGTGGGCCTGGGCGTATTCGAAAGCCGCCTTGGCATAAGGTCGGGCCAACGTGGTCAGTTCTGCCATGATCGCGCCCTCGCTTAAATTTCGGCGGCCAGTTTGGAAACCAGCTCCGCATGCGCGTTTTGGTCGATGGATGCGCCCAGGATCTTCTCGGCACCGCCGACGGCCAGGGCACCCACTTGGGCACGCAGGGCGTCTTTGACGCTGTTGATTTCCTGTTCGATCTCGGCCTGAGCCTGAGCCTTCACGCGATCCGCCTCGACGCGAGCCTGATCACGGGCTTCATCGACGATCTGGTTCGCGCGCTTCTTGGCTTGCTCAATGATTTCAGCAGCCTGTGTCTTGGCTTCGCGCAGTTGCTGACCCGCTTTCTCTTGGGCCAACTCCAGGTCACGAGCCGCACGACTGGCAGCGTCCAGACCTTCAGCAATCTTCTTCTGACGCTCTTGCAAAGCCGCAATGACCGGAGGCCATACGAACTTCATGCAGAACAGCACGAAGATGAAGAAGGCAACGGACTGGCCAATCAGGGTTGCATTAATGTTCACGCCAACACCTCGCTCGTTCGTTGTCCATCACACCAATCAACTCGAAAAATTCGAGTGATTAGCCAGCGATTTGACCAACGAAGGGGTTCGCGAAGGTGAAGAACAGTGCGATACCAACACCGATCATGGTCACGGCGTCCAGCAGGCCGGCGACGATGAACATTTTGACTTGCAGCATCGGAACCATTTCCGGCTGACGCGCAGCGCCTTCCAGGAACTTGCCGCCCAGCAGGCCGAAGCCGATAGCGGTACCCAGAGCGCCCAGGCCAATCAGCAGAGCAACAGCGATCGCGGTCAGACCAACTACAGTTTCCATCTTTCCTCCCGACTTTTTACGTCGTATTGGTTAAGGTTTTTCTAAGGGTAAAGCGGTAAAGCAAAACCGTTACTTCCAGTGCCCTTGCGGGCGTTCCAGCCGAGGCCGGATCCATCGACAACGCCGCGCATCAAGGATGCGCGATACGTTCATCAATGGCTGTCTTCGTGCGCCATCGACAGGTAGACGATGGTCAGCATCATGAAGATGAAGGCCTGCAGCGTGATGATGATCAGGTGGAAGACTGCCCAGGCCCACTGCAGAACGCCTGCCAGTGCTGCCAACAGAATGCCGCCGCCGAACATGACCGCGATGAGGATGAAGATCAGCTCGCCAGCGTACAGGTTGCCGAACAGTCGCAGGGCCAGAGACACCGGCTTGGCGATCAGGGTCACGAATTCCAGCAGGAAGTTGACCGGAATCAGCAGGATCTTGACGAAGATGTTCTTGGCGCTGAACGGGTGCAGGGTCAGCTCGCCCAGGAAGCCGCCAATTCCCTTGACCTTGATGCTGTAGAAGATGATCAGCGCGAATACCGAGAGGGCCATGCCCAGAGTGGCGTTCGGGTCGGTAGTCGGTACGGCGCGGAAGAACAGGTGCTCGTCACCGGCGATCTTGGCGGCAGCCACCGGGATCCAGTCTACCGGCACCAGGTCCATCAGGTTCATCAGGAAGATCCAGACGAAGATGGTCAGGGCCAGCGGGGCGATCAGGGCGTTACGGCCGTGGAAGGTGTCCTTCACGCTGCCGTCGACGAACTCGACCAGCACTTCGACGAAGTTCTGCAGGCCGCCGGGCTGACCGGAGGTGGCGCGCTTGGCAGCTGCCTTGAACAGGAAGATGAAGATCAGACCCAGCACCACGGAGATACCCAGGGTATCCAGGTGGAAAGCCCAGAAACCCATTTCTTTGGCTTCCTGGGCGTTGTGGGCGAACCCCCAGCCGTTGACCGGGTGCTGACCATAGGTCAGGTTCTGCAAGTGATGCTGGATATAACCCGAAGCGGTTTCTGCAGCTGCCATAAATCCCTCAAACGCTCTAAGGCTTTAAAAAATCATCTCTTCATCAGCAAGGGTGCGAACCAGTTGACCAATTGGGTCAGCAGGAATACGCCGAACAAGGCCGCCGCATCCAATGGCTTCACACCTGCAAACACCAGCGCGAAAAGCACTGCTGTCAAAACCAGTTTCCCTGCTTCGCCGGCGTAGAACGACCGGACGATGGCCTGGGCCGCCCGCGCTCCGGAAAACCGGAATGCCTTGTGGGCGAAATACAGATTCGGCAGCCAGGCGATCAGCCCGCCGCACAATCCGGAATAGCCGGCGGTTGTGCCCTTCCATTGCCAGCAGGCAGCGGCGAGAACCAACAGCACCAGCAGTTGCACCACGAGAATCGGAAACACCGGCAGACGATGGAGCGGCAGGCGTTTGGGCGTGCGGGTATCCATCATTTTTCCCGGGGTAACAGCTCTCAGATATCGTTGCCAAGCTAATCAATAACTTGGCACATTTTGTGCCGCCGAAATGCGCGCAGAGTATAGGGGTGGTTCCCACCCCGTTCAACTGCCCGAAAGTCTTTTCGCCGTAGTGCTCCGGGAGCAATTGTTTCAGCGGATGTGGGCTAGAACGCCCTGGAGTTCGTCGAGGGAATTGTAGCGAATGACCAGTTGGCCCTTGCCCTTCTGGCCGTGCTTGATCTGCACGGGAGAGCCCAGCCGCTCAGCCAGGCGCTGTTCGAGCCGGCTGATATCCGGATCGACCTTGGTAGTGGCAGTTGGCCGCTCCTGAGTATTGAGCCACTGGCGTACCAGTGCCTCGGTCTGGCGCACGGTGAGGCCGCGTGCGACAACGTGTCGCGCACCTTCGGTCTGCTGTTCGACCGGCAGGCCTAGCAGCGCGCGGGCGTGGCCCATCTCCAGGTCGCCATGGGAGAGCAGGGTTTTCACTTCCTCGGGCAAGGCGATCAGGCGCAACAGGTTGGTGATGGTCACCCGCGACTTTCCGACCGCTTCGGCGACCTGTTGCTGAGTCAGCTGGAATTCCTGCTGCAGGCGCTGCAGGGCCATGGCTTCCTCGATGGGGTTGAGGTCTTCGCGCTGGATGTTCTCGATCAGCGCCATGGCGATGGCAGCTTCGTCCGGCAGCTCGCGCACCAGCGCCGGGATGCGATCCAGGCCCGCCTGCTGGGTGGCTCGCCAGCGACGCTCACCGGCAACGATCTCGAAGCGGCCGTCGCCCACCGGACGCACCACGATGGGCTGCATCACGCCGTGGGTCTTGATCGACTGGCTCAGTTCCTCGAGCGCGGTGGCGTCCATATCGCGACGCGGCTGGTACTTGCCGCGCTGAATCAGATCCAGAGGCAGGTGCTGCAGCTCACGGGTATCGGCCTTGACCGCTTCCTGCTCGAGCGTATCGACGCTGGTGCCTCCCAGCAGGGCGTCCAGGCCTCGTCCGAGCCCACGTTTCTTGGCAGCCATGCACAGTTTCCTTATACGGTTGCGGTGTGGGCGTTCGCGCGCTGGCGGCGAACCAGCTCGCCAGCCAGCGCCAGATAGGCGATCGCACCACGGGATTGCTTGTCGTAGACCAGCGCCGGCATGCCGAAGCTAGGGGCTTCGGCCAGTCGCACGTTGCGCGGGATCACGGTTTGATAGAGCGTGTCGGGGAAATGTTCCTTGAGCTGGGCAGACACGTCGCTGGTCAGGCTGATGCGCGGGTCGTACATGGTGCGCAGCAGGCCTTCGATCTTCAGCGACGGGTTGAGCAGCTTGCCGATGCGCTGGATGCTGTTGACCAGATCGCTCAGCCCCTCAAGCGCGTAGTACTCGCACTGCATGGGGATGATCACCCCATCGGAGGCGACCAGGGCGTTGATCGTCAGCATCGACAGCGCCGGCGGGCAGTCGATGAGGATGTAGTCGTAGTTCTCGCGGATCGGCGCCAAGGCATAACGCAGGCGGCTTTCCTTCATCTTCATTTCCAGCAGGGACACTTCCGCAGCGGTCAGGTCGCGGTTGGCCGGCAGCAACTGGTAGCCACCGTGCTCGGAGAACTGCATGGCCTCGACCAGATTGCAGTCGCCGACCAGCACATCGTAGATGGAGTGTTCCAGGGTCTGCTTGTCGATACCGCTGCCCGTGGTGGCGTTGCCTTGCGGGTCGAGGTCGATGAGCAGCACACGGCGTTTGGTCGCAACCAGAGACGCCGCCAGGTTGATGCAGGTCGTGGTCTTGCCCACGCCGCCTTTCTGGTTGGCGATTGCGAATACTTTAGCCATGTTGCCGTTCCCCCTAAACCGAGCGACGCAGTATCAACAGATGGCGCTGACCTTGGCAACCGGGAACCTTGAGCACATGGGTGGCGGTGAGACTGAAGTCCGCCGGCAGCGCCTGCAGCTCGTCATCCGGATGCACGCCTTTCATCGCCAGCCACTGGGTATGGTCATCACCGAGGTGACGCGTCCAGTTGGAGAAGTCCTGCAGCGAACTGAACGCCCGCGAGCAGATGCCGTTGAACGGCTGCTCGGGCGTAAAGGCTTCCACCCGACTGTGGATAACTTCCAGGTTGGCGAGCTTGAGCTCCAGCTTCACCTGGGTGAGGAAGCGCGTCTTCTTGCCATTGGAATCGAGCAGCGTGAAGCGCCGCTCTGGAAACAGGATGGCCAGCGGAATACCCGGCATACCGCCGCCGCTGCCGACATCCAGCCAGTTATCCCCAGCCTCGGCCACGAAGGGCACCACGCTGAGGCTGTCGAGCAGGTGGCGCGAAACCATCTCGTCCGGATCGCGCACGGCGGTCAGGTTGTAGGCCTTGTTCCACTTGATCAGCAGCGCCAGGTAACCCAGCAGCTGCGCCTGCTGCCGCTCGGTCAGATCGACGCCCAGTTCGCGGGCGCCTTGTTGCAGTTCTTCGGCGTGGCGAGCGGTAACGGACATCAGGCGCTCTGCTCCAACTGGCGGCCCGCGCCGCGTTTTTTCAGATGGATCAGCAGCAGGGAGATGGCTGCCGGGGTGACACCCGGAATCCGCGAGGCCTGACCGAGGGTCTGCGGCCGAGCGTTGCCGAGTTTGTGCTGGATCTCCTTGGACAGCCCGGAAATGGTCGCGTAGTCGATATCCACAGGCAGCTCGGTTTCCTCACTGGCGCGCAGGCGGGCGATCTCGTCCTGCTGACGCTCGATGTAGCCGGCGTACTTGGTCTTGATCTCGACCTGCTCGGCAACCTGCGGATCCTCGGCGCCTTCACCAGTCACCTCGACCAGGCCGGCGTAATCGATTTCCGGGCGCGACAGCAGGTTGAGCAGGTTGTACTCGTGGGTCAGCGGCGTGCCGAAGCGCTCGACGATGGCCTCGCCCTGGGGCGTGTTCGGGCGCACCCAGGTACTTTTCAGGCGCTGCTCTTCCCGGGCGATGCCTTCGCGCTTGGCTTCGAACGCCGCCCAGCGCTGATCGTCGACCAGGCCCAGCTCGCGGCCTTTCTCGGTCAGGCGCAGATCGGCGTTGTCTTCGCGCAGGATCAACCGGTATTCGGCCCGCGAAGTGAACATGCGGTACGGCTCCTGGGTACCCAGGGTGATCAGGTCGTCGACCAGCACACCGATGTAGGCTTCGTCACGGCGTGGGCACCAAGCCTCTTTGCCCTTGGCGCGCAGCGCGGCGTTGGCACCGGCGAGCAGGCCTTGGGCACCGGCTTCTTCGTAACCGGTGGTGCCGTTGATCTGGCCAGCGAAGAACAGACCACCGATGACCTTGGTCTCTAGGCTGTACTTGAGGTCGCGCGGGTCGAAGTAGTCGTATTCGATGGCGTAGCCCGGGCGCACGACATGGGCGTTTTCCATGCCGCGAATGCTCTGCACGATCTGCAGCTGCACATCGAACGGCAGGGACGTGGAAATCCCGTTGGGGTACAGCTCATGGGTGGTCAGGCCTTCCGGCTCGATGAACACCTGGTGGCTGTCCTTCTCGGCGAAGCGATGGATCTTGTCCTCGATCGACGGGCAATACCGAGGGCCCACACCTTCGATCACCCCGGAGTACATCGGTGAGCGGTCGAGGTTCGCAGCGATGATCTCGTGGGTGCGCGCATTGGTGTGGGTGATCCAGCAACTCACCTGGCGTGGGTGCTGCTCCTTGTTACCCATGAACGACATCACCGGAATCGGTGTATCGCCTGGCTGTTCGGTCATCTGGGTGAAGTCCACCGAACGACCGTCGATACGTGGCGGCGTGCCGGTCTTCAGGCGACCGACGCGCAGCGGCAATTCACGCAGGCGCTTGGCCAGGGCGATCGAGGGTGGATCCCCTGCACGGCCGCCGGAATAGTTCTGCAGACCGATGTGGATAAGTCCGCCGAGAAAGGTGCCGGTGGTCAGCACTACGGAGTCGGCGAAGAAACGCAGCCCCATCTGGGTGACCACGCCTTTGACTTCATCCTGCTCGACGATCAGGTCATCGGCGGCTTGCTGGAATATCCACAGGTTGGGCTGGTTTTCCAGAATTTCGCGTACTGCCGCCTTGTAGAGAATGCGGTCAGCCTGGGCGCGAGTCGCACGCACTGCCGGACCCTTGCGGCTATTGAGTACGCGGAACTGGATGCCACCCAGATCGGTAGCGGTCGCCATGGCGCCGCCGAGGGCGTCGATTTCCTTGACCAGGTGGCTCTTGCCGATCCCGCCAATGGCGGGGTTGCAGCTCATCTGCCCGAGAGTTTCCACGTTATGGGTCAGCAGCAGGGTTTTAACGCCCATGCGCGCCGCTGCAAGCGCAGCCTCGGTACCGGCATGACCGCCGCCGATGACGATCACTTGAAAACGGGAAGGGAAATCCACCACGCACCTCGTGCCTGTTGAGAAAGGGAGCTTTTAGGAAAGGGCGGCAAGTATAGGGATTTAGCAGGGCTGAAAGAAGCCTTTTGCACAAAAAATAGCCAACTGATCCTGTTCCAAGGGTGAGCGTTTGCCAGTAGGTGGTCTCTCACCGAGACGCTGTGCAGAACTCAGAGGTAAATAAAGAAAAAAGAATGATTTTTTTAAAAGGCTTGTTTTTATGTTTATAAATGGTGCTCAGGATATCTGTGGATAGATTGCTACAGGCCTTTATTTATCTAATGTACAGCGATGTATGAAAGCGGGATTATCCTGCGCGGCTCATGTGCGGCAGCGGTGATCACCCTGTGTGTAAAAGCTATGGTTATTCACAGCCCGGTTTATCCATGGCTTAGTCACCGGGTTATCGGCAAGGCTCAGGCGAGCTTTTCCACAGGGCTTATCTTCCCTGTGAATGCTTTTCAAGATGGATAAATTTGCTGAAAGATTCGCACGAACCCCTTCGTACTGCGCGGCCAAGGGGTGTGGATAAAGGCAGGGGATTACTGGGAGGCGCGGGCGCCTTGCTCGATCATCTTCTTCACGAGCGTGTCGGAGTTGACGTCATAGCGAAACAGCAGGGGCTTGCCGTTCGCATTTTCCAGGTAGAAGGACTCGGTGCCCTCACCCTTGGCAAAGCGGGTGTTGTACAGCAACAGGGTAAGCGCCTGCCCCGTATCGGCCTTCACGGAAGCCTGGCTTACCAGCCGGGTTTCCTGCACAGCTCCCAAGCCACGATTGACCACCGTTAGCAGGTCGACGAACTCCTGCTCACTACCATTTGCCTTGAGTCCTGATGATGCAGCCTGATAAATGGCGGCGTACTTGCCTTGCTTGACCTCGCTATGAAATTGATCGACGAACTGTGAACCCTTTTCCAGGAACTCTTTGTCATCATTCGAGCAGGCCAATATCAGACTGCAGCTTAAGGTGATTGCTAGTATTTTTATCCAATTCACGCTCAATCTCTCAAGCAAATCTGTTTTTGCTCACACATCATTCCACCTGCCGCTCCCACACCTGGACCTACACCCCAGCCACCGCTGACTGAGTAACTTTCAGGATTTGCGAGGTCCTGTTGAACGCTGCCACTGAAATTGCCCAAAGGGCCACCGGAGGCAAAGAATCCCTTGGTTCTAGAGACACCACTGGTAGGAGCTGTATTGCTATAGCTTCCAGTGATACCTGGCCCCAAGGCTGCACCTAAACCCAGCGTTTCACATGTTGATTGGTAGTAACAGATGTTCCAAGACTCTCCCTTTTTCTTCCCTAAGGCAACGCCAGCCGCACTGGACGTACCTTCCGTTCCGATATGAGATGAATAGCCCAAATCGGCAGAAAAAGTGCCTTCAAAACCGCGAGTCGGATATAGCGCATCCGTGACCTCCTTTGCCGATGCACCATTCGACAACATGTGTGATGCCAGCGAAGACTGGGATACGACGGCCGGATCATTCACATAGGGAAAATTGTTGAATGAATCAAATAGCCCAAGCGGATCGATACCTAGCGTAGGCAACTCTGTGTAGCGATAGGTATTCATCCCGGCCAGGAGTCCCAGAGGATCCTGAGTCAGATAGCGTCCGGCTTGCGGGTCGTAGTAGCGAAAGCGGTTGTAATGCAATCCGCTCTCCGTATCCAGATACTGGCCCTGGAATCGTATCGGTTGATCCGTGCTGCCCTGCTCGTCGCCGATGGCAGTCCAATCACTCGACTCCCCGCTCCAAAGCAGGTTGCCGTGGGTATCGCTGAGGCGCAGGGGCGTCCCCAGATGATCGGTGTGGAAGAAAGCCAGGCGCAAATTCTCGGTCTGCGGCCGCATGGCATCTGGTAAAGCCTGTCCCTCGCTGCCCAGTTGGCGGCGGATTTCCAGAACTTCAGCGCTCTCCTGCTGGCGTGCCTGCTCCATGCGCAGCAGTGGGGTAAAGCCGATCGGCTCATGCACGGTGGTGCGTAATCGGTTGGCCTGCGCCTCGGCACACTGGCGGTGGTTGTCCCAACCATAATAGGTACGGTGCCATTGGCCATCGCGCAAAACATCCTTGGCAATACGCCGTGACAAGCCGTCGTAGTGGTAGCGAACATCCCATGCCTGGCCGTCTGCGCCGGTTCGTTGCAGGTGCACAAGACGGTTCGCACCGTCATAGCCCATGGTCATCAGGGTGCCGTCGGGATCGATACGCTCGATCAGATTACCAACCCTGTCATAGCGAAACTGGTGACCGTTGAGACGAGCGATGCGATTGTCCAGGCAACTCTGGGAGGAGTTATCCACACGGTTGCCAGCCGGGTCGAAATCGTAGCGCCTCGCTAAATGGCCGTCATGCTGGCTCTCGATCAACCGACCGCCCAGGTCATACCGATACTTGATGGAAGCAGCGCCACTGCTGTGGATAGAAACAAGGTTATGCACCTCGTCATACCCATAGTGCCTATGCCAGCAAACGCCGCCTGACGTTTGCAGATTGCATTCGATCAGCCGGTCGGCCAAGTCGTATTGACGCGCTTCACTGAATAGCACTCTGCCATCTGCACGTCGGCGGGCATCGCGATGTATTTCGCGGTGACTGGCGTCTCGTTCGAAGGCCAGCTCAATTGCATCGACCATCACGCCGTGCAGATGACCCGCCCCATAAAGCAGCCAGTTGACGCGAGGAGCATCTCCATAGCGGCTACTTTCCCTGTTACCCAGTGGATCAAGCTGATGTTCTACGCTATATGCCCACTGCTCACCGAGTATTTGTAGCTCGTGGATGATTCGACCAGCGGCGTCATAAGTGAACCGCACCTCGCTGTCCTGGCACTTCACGCCCAGCAATCGGCCGCCCCGGCTCCATGCATAGGTTTCACTGAATGCTTCCGTATGCTCGGTAGCCGGCAGGTGGCGATGCAGCAGCCTGCCTTGGATATCGTATTCAAACCGAATCAGGCGACCCTCATCGTCACGCTCCTCCAATAGTTGGCTGCCTGCATCGTAGCGAAACTGCCTGACACGCCCGTCTAGATCCTGTTGTTGAATCAAGCGGTTTACTTCGTCATAGGCGAAGCGGATTTGTGCGCCGTTCTCGTTATGCAAGGCGATCAGGCGACCTGCCAGGTCATAGGCGTATTGCTGAATACCGCCGTTAGGGTTGGTGACGCTGGTAAGTCTGCTGAACCGATCCCACGTCAGGTTGACCTGCTGATTCGCGGCATTGACCTGACGTACGCGGCCAAGGTGATCGTGGAGGTAGTCGATTTGCGTGCCATCTGCCGATACACGGCGGGTTATCCGACCCACGTTATCGCGCAGATAGCGGGTAGTCTGACCGAGCGGGCCGGTTCTCGCGATCAGCCAGCCATTGCTGTCGTATTCGCAAGTGGTGGTATGCCCCGAGCAATCGGTGTAGCTCTCCAGGGCACCGAAGCGATTCCAGGCCAGTTGTCGCGTTCCTCCTTTGGCATCGGTTATCCGCGTAGGGCGATCAGGTAGGCGCGAATCCTGATATGTCTGCTGCGTTTGCGCGCCCAGCGGGTCGATCAGGCTGATCGTATTGCCACGTTCATCACGTAACATCTGCCATTCATGGCCGTCAGGGTTCCGCATACCGGTGACGAAGCCGTTGTCGTCGTCGAGAAAGTAGCGGGTTCCGGTTTTGCCCGGCTCTTCCAGCTCGGCACGCATACCTTCGCCATTGAAGCGCGCCTGTAGCACGCGTTGCAGCGGATCCTTGATGGTGGCCAGGCGGCCGTAGGCGTCGTAGGTGAATTCGATCCGGCTGCCATCAGCGCGCTCGTGGGCAATCCACTGCCGCTCGGCACCTTCACCTTCGAACAGGTACCGCTCGCGGCGACCGAGGTTATCGACCACGTCGGTATGGCTTGATTCGTAGCGGTAGTCGCGGGTAAGCCCATCGAGTTCGGTCTGCCGGATGACCTTACCGGTGGGGTCATAGGTGCT
The DNA here is from genome assembly GCF_007993955.1 of Pseudomonas sp. AG1028. NCBI lineage: Bacteria > Pseudomonadati > Pseudomonadota > Gammaproteobacteria > Pseudomonadales > Pseudomonadaceae > Pseudomonas > Pseudomonas sp. AG1028. The sequence continues at coordinate 165,499 of NZ_VIVP01000005.1, read as the reverse complement.
CCACTCGTAGCGAACCTCGAGCCCCTCGGGCTGCGCGTGAGCCACCAGCATATGGTTCTGCCATTCGAAGCGGCGCGTCACCTGCCCCATACGGTTGCGCACTTCGACGAGATCGCCACTGTCGTTGAAGCCGTAGGTCACCAGCCAGTCGAGACCCGGTTGTGTCGGGTCGAGGCCTGCTGGTAGCGGGCCGTCCGGGTTGCCGAGAATGATCCCGTACAGGCGCAATCCCGAGTCGCCAGGCATCGGCTCGCCAACCTGTTGATAGATGAAGGCATAGCTGCGACCCGCACTGTCCCTTACGCAGGATAGGCTGCCCGAGGCGTTCCAGCTGAATTCGGTGCGATAGCCATTGCGATCGAAGCTGGCATGCAGCAGCCAGTGGCCTTCACCGTTGCGCAGAAAATGCAGGAACATCCGCTCGCGAAGGACCACGACCGAGCCCTCGTGCTGCTGCACGGACAGCGGCACGCCGATCCACTTGCTGCCCAAGGCCTCGAACGGCTGATCCGCGTCGTGGCCACCGCGTCGAATCCACAGCAGCTCGCTACCGGAATAGAAGGCAGCGCCTGGCGCCAATGCCGGGAAACCGATACGCCGGCCCTGGGAATCGATCAGGACAGTGTGCTCGTCGCTGACTTCCAGCCCCAGACCTTCAGCGGGCAATGCCCAGCCCTGGCCCAGGCTGCCGATGCGCTCATTACTGGAGACGTACATCCGCATAAAGGCGAAAGGGATGGGCGCCGGTAGCGAGAAATCCACTTCCCCCGGAAGGATCTTCACGCCGAGCATCGGGTTGACCGGCTGCCCGGTTACGGGTCCACACGCCGATGGACGGTCCGCCTTGCCGACGGCAGTGCTGCCCACGAAGACGTTGGGCGAGCCAGAAACAATCACGGAACCGGCCACCTTGTGACCGATATGAGAAACCGGGAGGCCACTCATGCGGTAGTCCTTTACTGAGGCTATCTGAAGGCGACGATTGTAGCTGCCGCACGTTCAGACTATCCCGGTCAGGCAGCGTTCCCGTTACCGCGAGGTTTTGCCGACTTATCCACAGCGCGCTTTACAGCAGTTACTTACCGATGCAGAAGCTGGAGAAGATCCGTCCTAGCAGGTCATCGGAGCTGAAGGCACCAGTGATTTCGCCCAGAGCCTGTTGAGCCTGGCGCAGGTCTTCGGCAAGCAGTTCGCCGGCGCCGGCTAGAGTGAGTTGGGCGTGGCCATGATCCAGGTGGCGTTGCGCCTGATGCAGGGCATCCAGGTGGCGACGGCGGGCGCTGAAACCGCTTTCCGCGGTCTGCTGGAACCCCATGCAGGCCTTCAGGTGTTCGCGCAGCAGTTCCAGGCCTTCGCTGGATTTGGCCGAGAGCGCCAGGCTGGCCTGGCCATCCTCGGCGTTGTGCAGAGCCACCGGCTCGCCGGACAGGTCCGCCTTGTTGCGAATCAGCGTGACGCGTGCCATGTCCGGCCGCTGCTGCAGGAACTCGGGCCACAGGGCGAAGGGATCAGCCGCTTCCGGCGCCGTCGAGTCGACGACCAGCAGCACACGATCTGCCTCACCGATGGCCTTGAGCGCCCGCTCGACACCGATGCGCTCGACCTGATCTTCGGTATCGCGCAGACCGGCGGTATCGACCACATGCAGCGGCATTCCGTCGATGTGGATATGTTCACGCAGCACATCACGGGTGGTACCGGCGATATCGGTGACGATAGCGGCCTCACGCCCGGCCAGGGCATTGAGCAGGCTGGACTTGCCGGCATTCGGCCGGCCGGCGATGACCACCGTCATGCCGTCGCGTAGTAGGGCGCCCTGCCCGGCTTCGCGCAGCACTGTGGATAACTGTTCGCGCACGCCTTCGAGCTGACTGAGCACGTGGCCATCGGCGAGGAAGTCGATTTCCTCCTCAGGGAAGTCGATGGCCGCCTCGACATAGATGCGCAGGGCGATCAGACGCTCGGTCAGCTCATGTACGCGCCGGGAAAATTCACCCTGCAACGAGCGCACGGCATTACGCGCCGCCTCGGCCGAGCTGGCCTCGATCAGATCGGCGATAGCTTCGGCCTGGGCCAGGTCGAGCTTGTCGTTGAGGAATGCCCGTTCGCTGAATTCTCCCGGGCGTGCCTGGCGAGCGCCGAGCTCCAGGCAGCGCTGCAGGAGCATATCGAGAACCACCGGACCGCCATGGCCCTGTAGTTCGAGCACGTCTTCGCCGGTGAACGAATGGGGCCCAGGGAAGAACAGCAGCAGGCCTTCATCGATCACCTCGCCGGCATCGTCATGCCAGGCGCCATGATGAGCATGCCGCGGTTTGGGCTCGATGCCGCTCAGGGTGATGGCGATCATCCGGGCCCGCGGGCCGGAGACTCTGACGATACCCACGCCGCCACGACCCTGGGCGGTGGCGACGGCGGCGATGGTTTCACGGGGGGCGGACATAACATTCTCCAGACGCTGGATAGCAGAACGCCCCACTAGGGGGCGTCTGTCATGTAGCGGGTGAAGCGCGAGCGCTTAGGCCTCGGAAGGCTTGTTCGCGGCTTCGATCTTGCGGGTAATGTACCACTGCTGGGCGATGGACAGGACGTTGTTGACCACCCAGTACAGCACCAGACCAGCCGGGAACCACAGGAAGAAGAAGGTGAAAATGATCGGCATCATTTTCATCACGCGGGCCTGCATGGGGTCCGGGGGCGTCGGGTTCAGCTGCTGCTGGATGAACATGGTGGCGCCCATGATGATCGGCAGGATGAAGAACGGATCCTTGATCGACAGGTCGGTGATCCACAGGATCCACGGTGCCTGACGCATCTCGACGGATTCCAGCAGGGTCCAGTACAGGGCCAGGAACACCGGCATCTGTACCAGGATCGGCAGGCAGCCGCCCAGCGGGTTGATCTTCTCTTTCTTGTACAGCTCCATCATCGCCTGGGACATCTTCTGGCGATCATCACCGAACTGTTCCTTCAATGCCTGCAGGCGTGGCGATACGGCACGCATGCGCGCCATGGAGCGATAGCTGGCAGCCGACAACGGGAAGAACGCGAGCTTGATGATCAGCGTCAGCACGATGATCGAGAAGCCCCAGTTACCCAGCAGGTTGTGGATATGTTCCAGCAGCCAGAAGATCGGCTCGGCGAGGAACCACAGGATGCCGTAGTCGACGGTCTTGTCCAGGCCAGGCGACAGCGCGGCCAGATCCTTCTGGATCTTCGGACCGGCGTACAGCGTGGTGCTGGCCTGGCCTTCGGCACCAGCCGGCACGGTCAGCGCTGGGCCGGTGTAGCCGATGATGTAGTTGCCCTGGCTGTCCTTACGGGTTTGTACCAGGTTGGTGTCGTCCTTGGCCGGAATCCACGCAGTCACGAAGTAGTGCTGCAGCCAGGCAACCCAGCCACCCTGCACGGTTTCCTTGAGGTTCTGCTTGTCGATGTCCTTCATGGACACCTTGGTGTATGGCTTCTCAGGCGTCCACAGCGCGGCACCCAGGTAGGTGGCGGTGCCGGTGGCGGTGCTGGAGGATGGGTCACCGCTGTTATCACGCTTGAGCTGGGCGAACAGGTTACCGGTCCAGGCATTGGCGCTCTGGTTGTTAATCAGGTAGGTAACACCGATCTCGTAACCATTGCCGGTGATGCAACCGGTTTTCTTCTGCTCAACTTCCTTGGCCGAGCAGCTGGTGTCCAGGCCGCGGTGGAAGGTGAAACGCTTGGTGTAGTTGACGCCAGCATCGCTGAAGGTCAGGTCGACCACCAGTTGCTCCTGGCCGTCAGCCAGTTGGTAGACGCGCTGGTCGCTGTTGTACAGCGGGCGGCCACCGGCACGGGCGTCCGGGCCGTTGGCACCGGTCAGGCCGCTCTGTGCGAGGTACAGGTGCTCGTTGCCGTTGTCGAACAGCTGGAAGGGCACGTCCGGACGGTCCTGGCGGCGCGGGTAGTGCGGCAGGCTCAGGCGAACCACATCACCACCACGCGGATCGATGGCCAGATCCAGTACGTCGGTCTTGACCTGAATCAGCTCGTCGCTGACCGCAACGGTTTCCACCGGGCTTGGCTCGGTGTTGCCAGCATTGGCGGTCGGCACGTCGTCATTGCTGGCCGCCGTCGAAGCGGTTTCCGGCAGACTCGGTGCGGGTTTGCTGGTCGAAGCGGTCTGATTCGGCAGAGCGGCCTGGCCGTAGTCCTGGTTCCATTGAAGAACCATCATGTAGGACACGACTGCCAGGGCGACGATCAGGATCGAACGTTTGATATCCATGATTATTCGGCCATCGAAGAGGAACGGGAGTTTTTCGCGAGGGGCACCGGATCGTAGCCTCCGGGATGCCAGGGGTGGCAGTGTCCCAGACGACGAACGGTCAGCCAGCCACCACGCAGGACGCCATGGGTTTCGATGGCTTCAAGCGCGTAGCAGGAACAAGTGGGGTAGAAACGACAATGACTGGCCATCATCGGACTGATGGCGTACTGGTAAAACCGGATTGGAGCTTGAACCAGTTTACGCATGGGGATTGTCGTTCACCCCGGTCTGGGCATTGGCCTGTTGGGCAGGTTTGCTGCGAGCCAGGCGCTTCCACAATTTGCTGAACTGTTGAGCCAGCTCGGCGTTCTGCAGATCACCCAGGCCTTTACGCGCAACGACCACGATGTCCCAGCCCACCAGATTGTCCTGGTTGAGGCGGAACGATTCGCGGATCTGGCGTTTCAGGCGGTTGCGCTCAACGGAGAGCTTGACGCTCTTCTTGCCGATCACCAGCCCAAGGCGTGGATGATCGAGCTCATTGTTGCGCGCCAGCAGCAGGACACTCTTGCCCGGCGCTTTGCCGCTTGGAGAGTCGAAGACTGCCTTGAATTGCCGGGGAGTGAGCAGGCGCTTCTCCCGGCCGAAGCCTCGACTCACCACAAGACTGGAAAAATCAGACAGTCAGGCGAGCACGGCCCTTGGCGCGACGACGCGACAGGACGGCACGGCCGTTCTTGGTAGCCATGCGAGCACGGAAGCCGTGGGTACGAGCGCGTTTGATGGTGCTGGGTTGGAAAGTGCGTTTCATGATGCGGTTACCTGGTTATCGACAACGGACCGGAATGGTCCCCGTTTTAAGAGACCGGCGATTCTAGAGAAAGCCGCAGGCCAGGTCAATTTCCAACCAGTTGTTTTGCAGATAGAGAAATATAAAGGAAAGAATCTTTTTAGAAAGGCTTGTTTTAGTGTTTATAGCTTAGCTCGACCCCTTCTGTGGATAAGTTCATACAGGCCAGAACATTTAAGGGTTGCGGCGATTCAAAAGTCTGTCAGAAAACCGTGCTGCGCATGTTCGCGTTCTGGGTATCGCCTGGGGACGAAATGCGTTTTTACCCACAGGTCGAATATCCAGAGAGTTTTCCACCCGCTTTTAAACGGTGCTTATGCCGCTTTATCCACAGAGTACAATCAGGTCTTTTCCGACATGTGGCAAATTGCCTAACACCTTGATTTAGCGTGTACTGATTGGCTTTCCTATGTGGATAACTCCACCTCTTGAAGCTACAATAAGCGCTGTTTTTGCCTCAGCGCTTTCAATCAGGGGATGTCCGTGTCCGTGGAACTTTGGCAGCAGTGCGTGGAACTCCTGCGCGATGAACTGCCTGCCCAGCAATTCAACACCTGGATCCGTCCACTACAAGTAGAAGCCGAAGGCGATGAGTTGCGTGTCTACGCACCGAATCGTTTCGTTCTCGACTGGGTCAACGAAAAGTACATGGGCCGCATGCTCGAGTTGCTCGGTGAGCGAGCGACTGGTCTGGTGCCGGCTATTTCGCTATTGATCGGCAGCCGTCGCAGTTCGGCGCCGCGGGCGGTACTGACACCTTCGCCGTCTGCTTCCAGCTACAACAGTCCGGCGCCCTCCGCACCTGCACCCGCAGCCCCGGTACCTCAGGTCAGCGCACCGCCGCCCAAGCCGCCGGCGCAGACCGAGCCTTCGCGGGCCAGCTTCGACTCCATGGCCGGTGCAACGCCCAGCGTTGCACCGACGCGTACCGAGCGTAACGTGCAGGTAGAAGGTGGCCTCAAGCACACCAGCTACCTGAACCGCACCTTCACCTTCGATAATTTTGTCGAGGGCAAGTCGAACCAGTTGGCCCGCGCCGCTGCCTGGCAGGTGGCGGACAATCCCAAGCACGGTTACAACCCGCTGTTCCTTTATGGCGGCGTCGGCCTGGGTAAAACGCACTTGATGCACGCGGTGGGTAACCACCTGTTGGCCAAGAACCCGAACGCCAAGGTCGTGTACCTGCACTCCGAGCGATTCGTGGCTGACATGGTCAAGGCGTTGCAACTCAATGCCATCAACGAATTCAAGCGCTTCTACCGCTCGGTGGATGCGCTGCTGATCGATGACATTCAGTTCTTCGCCAAGAAGGAGCGCTCTCAGGAAGAGTTTTTCCACACCTTCAACGCACTGCTCGAGGGCGGCCAGCAGGTGATTCTCACCAGCGACCGCTACCCGAAGGAAATCGAAGGGCTGGAAGAGCGTCTGAAGTCGCGCTTCGGCTGGGGCCTGACCGTGGCGGTCGAACCGCCCGAGCTGGAAACCCGTGTGGCGATCCTGATGAAGAAGGCCGACCAAGCCAGGGTCGAGCTGCCCCACGATGCGGCGTTCTTCATTGCCCAGCGTATCCGCTCCAATGTGCGTGAGCTTGAAGGTGCGCTGAAACGCGTCATCGCCCACTCGCACTTCATGGGCCGCGACATCACCATCGAGCTGATCCGTGAATCGCTGAAGGACCTGTTGGCCCTGCAGGACAAGCTGGTGAGCATCGACAATATCCAGCGCACCACGGCCGAGTACTACAAGATCAAGATCACCGATCTGTTGTCCAAACGTCGTTCGCGTTCCATCGCCAGGCCGCGTCAGGTCGCCATGGCGTTGTCCAAGGAATTGACCAACCACAGCCTGCCGGAGATCGGCGTGGCGTTCGGCGGTCGTGATCACACCACTGTGTTGCACGCCTGTCGTAAGATTGCTGAACTTAGGGGATCCGACGCGGACATCCGCGAGGATTACAAGAACCTGCTGCGTACACTGACCACTTGATACGCAACTCCATGCACGAGGCAAGGGACTAGACCATGCACTTCACCATTCAACGCGAAGCCCTGTTGAAACCCCTGCAACTGGTCGCCGGCGTCGTGGAACGCCGCCAGACCTTGCCGGTTCTGTCCAACGTTCTGCTGGTCGTCGAAGGCCAGCAACTGTCGCTGACCGGTACCGACCTGGAGGTCGAGCTGGTTGGTCGCGTGGCCCTGGAAGATGCCGCCGAGCCCGGCGAGATCACCGTGCCAGCCCGCAAGCTGATGGACATCTGCAAGAGCCTGCCTGCCGATGCACTGATCGACATCCGCGTCGACGAGCAGAAGCTGCTGGTCAAGGCCGGTCGTAGCCGTTTCACCTTGTCCACGCTGCCGGCCAATGATTTCCCCACCGTCGAGGAAGGCCCGGGTTCGCTGACCTTCAACCTGGTACAGAGCAAACTGCGCCGTCTGATCGAGCGCACTAGCTTCGCCATGGCTCAGCAGGACGTGCGCTACTACCTCAACGGCATGCTGATTGAAGTGCAGACCGGCATCCTGCGCGCCGTTGCCACTGACGGTCACCGCCTGGCGATGTGCTCCATGGAAGCGACCATCCAGCAGGACGGCAAGCACCAGGTCATCGTGCCGCGCAAGGGTATTCTCGAGCTGGCTCGCCTGCTGACTGAGCAGGACGGCGAAGTGTCCATCGTCCTGGGCCAGCATCACATCCGTGCGACTACCGGTGAGTTCACCTTCACCTCCAAGCTGGTCGACGGCAAGTTCCCGGATTACGAGCGCGTTCTGCCCCGTGGTGGCGACAAGCTGGTGGTCGCCGATCGTCAGGGTCTGCGCGAAGCCTTCAGCCGTACCGCAATTCTGTCCAACGAAAAGTACCGCGGTATTCGTCTGCAACTGGCCGCTGGCCTGCTGAAAATCCAGGCCAACAACCCGGAGCAGGAAGAGGCGGAAGAAGAAATCGCCGTCGATTACAACGGCAGCTCGCTGGAAATCGGTTTCAACGTCAGCTACCTGCTGGACGTACTCGGCGTGATGACCACCGAGCAGGTGCGTCTGATTCTCTCCGATTCCAACAGCAGCGCACTGGTACAGGAAGCCGACAATGACGACTCCGCTTACGTCGTCATGCCGATGCGTTTGTAATTCCAGCTGCTGAAAGGCAGCTACCCAGCGTCAGATAATCAGCCTTGGTATGTTCGGATGCAGTTTAGATCCGTAACATCCAAGGCTGATTTCGTTTCAGGCGGCGTGATCGCTGCCCTTCTCTTTCGGCCTGTTCATGTCCCTGACCCGCATCAATTTCACCGCCGTTCGTAATCTCGAGCCGTCGACCCTGCTGCCCTCGCCGCGTATCAACATTCTTTACGGCTATAACGGCAGCGGCAAGACCAGTGTGCTCGAGGGTATTCACCTGCTCGGCCTGGCGCGTTCCTTTCGCAGTGCTCGCCTGTTGCCGGTGATTCAGTACGAGCAGCAGGTCTGTACCCTGTTTGGGCAGGTGCAGTTGAATGATGGCCGGCTTAGCAACCTCGGCGTATCACGAGATCGTCAGGGCGAATTCCAGATTCGCATTGACGGGCAGAACGCGCGCAGCGCTGCGCAGCTTGCCGAAACGTTACCTTTGCAACTGATCAATCCGGACAGTTTCCGGTTGCTGGAGGGCTCACCGAAGATCCGTCGGCAGTTCCTCGATTGGGGAGTGTTCCACGTGGAACAGCGATTTTTGCCCGCCTGGCAGCGCCTGCAGAAGGCCCTCAAGCAGCGTAATTCCTGGCTTCGCCGTGGTACACTTGACGCCGTTTCTCAAGCGGCCTGGGATCGCGAGTTGTGCCTGGCCAGCGATGAAATCGACAGTTATCGGCGATCCTACATACAGCAATTGAAGCCCGTCTTCGAGCGTACCCTCAGTGAACTGGTCGATCTGCAGGGGCTCACATTGAGCTATTACCGGGGATGGGATAAAGAGCGTCCTCTGAGTGAAGTGCTGACGTCGTCGTTATTGCGTGACCAGCAGATTGGGCACACCCAATCCGGACCGCAACGCGCCGATCTCAGGTTAAGGCTGGGTGCGCACAATGCGGCAGATATTCTCTCCCGTGGCCAGCAGAAGCTGGTGGTGTGCGCCTTGCGAATCGCTCAGGGGCATTTGGTTGATCAGGCCAAGCGCGGCCAATGTATCTATCTGGTGGATGACCTGCCGTCAGAACTGGATGAGCAGCATCGCCGCGCTTTGTGTCGTTTGTTGGAAGATTTGAACTGCCAGGTATTCATCACCTGTGTAGACCATGAATTGTTGAGCGATGGCTGGCAAACGGATACGCCGGTTTCCATGTTCCACGTGGAACATGGGCGTATCACCCAGACCCACGACCACCGGGAGTAAGGCATGAGCGAAAACCAAACGTACGACTCCAACAGTATCAAGGTACTGAAAGGCCTGGATGCCGTACGCAAGCGGCCAGGCATGTACATCGGTGACACCGACGATGGCAGCGGCCTGCACCACATGGTCTTCGAGGTGGTCGACAACTCCATCGACGAAGCCTTGGCTGGTCATTGCAGCGAGATCACCATCACCATCCATCCGGATGAGTCGATCAGTGTGCGCGACAACGGCCGTGGTATTCCGGTCGACATGCACAAGGAAGAAGGCGTTTCGGCAGCCGAGGTCATCATGACCGTGCTGCACGCCGGCGGTAAATTCGATGACAACAGCTACAAGGTATCCGGCGGCCTGCACGGCGTGGGCGTATCCGTGGTGAACGCCCTCTCCAAGGAGCTGGTGCTGACCATTCGCCGTAGCGGCAAGATCTGGGAGCAGACCTACGTCCACGGCGTGCCCCAGGCACCTCTGGCGGCGGTTGGTGATACCGATGGAACGGGTACCCAGATCCACTTCAAACCGTCCGAAGACACCTTCGCCAACATCCACTTCAGCTGGGACATCCTCGCTAAGCGCCTGCGTGAACTGTCGTTCCTGAACTCCGGTGTCGGCATCCTGCTCAAGGACGAACGCACCGCCAAGGAAGAGCTGTTCAAGTACGAGGGCGGCCTGCGGGCGTTCGTCGAGTACCTGAACGTCAACAAGACCGCGGTGAACCAGGTGTTCCACTTCAACGTCCAGCGTGACGACGGCGTGGGTGTGGAAGTCGCTCTGCAGTGGAACGACAGCTTCAACGAGAACCTGCTGTGCTTCACCAACAACATTCCGCAGCGTGACGGCGGTACGCACCTGGCTGGCTTCCGCTCGGCGCTGACCCGTAACCTGAACAACTACATCGAGCAGGAAGGCCTGGCCAAGAAGCACAAGGTCTCGACCACCGGTGACGATGCCCGTGAAGGCCTGACCGCGATCATCTCGGTGAAGGTGCCGGATCCGAAGTTCAGCTCCCAGACCAAGGACAAGCTGGTCTCCTCCGAGGTGAAAACCGCGGTGGAACAGGAGATGGGTAAATACTTCGCCGACTTCCTGCTTGAGCACCCGAACGAAGCCAAGGCCGTTGTCGGCAAGATGATCGACGCTGCCCGGGCCCGTGAAGCGGCGCGCAAGGCCCGTGAAATGACCCGTCGCAAGGGCGCGCTGGATATCGCCGGCCTGCCAGGCAAATTGGCCGACTGCCAGGAGAAGGACCCTGCCCTCTCCGAACTGTACATAGTGGAGGGTGACTCCGCGGGCGGTTCTGCCAAGCAGGGCCGTAACCGCAAGACTCAGGCGATCCTGCCGCTCAAGGGCAAGATCCTCAACGTCGAAAAGGCGCGCTTCGACAAGATGATTTCCTCCCAGGAGGTCGGTACGCTGATCACCGCGCTGGGCTGTGGCATCGGCCGCGAGGAATACAACATCGACAAGCTGCGTTACCACAACATCATCATCATGACCGATGCTGACGTCGACGGTTCGCACATCCGTACCCTGCTGCTGACTTTCTTCTTCCGTCAGCTGCCGGAGCTGGTCGAGCGTGGTTACATCTACATCGCCCAGCCGCCGCTGTACAAGGTCAAGAAGGGCAAGCAGGAGCAATACATCAAGGACGACGAGGCCATGGAGGAATACATGACCCAGTCGGCTCTGGAAGACGCCAGCCTGCATGTCAACGAAGCGGCCCCTGGCCTTTCCGGCGAATCTTTGCAGCGCCTGGTCGGCGACTACCGCACGGTGATGAAGACCCTCAAGCGTCTGTCGCGTCTGTACCCGGAAGAGATCACCGAGCACTTCGTCTACCTCGAAGGTGTGACTCAGGACATGCTCGCCAACCGCGACGTCATGGAAGCCTGGCGCCTGAAGTTCGATGCCCGCTTGAAGACCATGGATCGCTCCGGCCTGGCCTACAAGACCAGCCTGCGCGAAGACACCGAGCGCCACCTATGGCTGCCCGAGGTCGAGATGATCTCCCACGGCAACTCCAGCTACATCACCTTCAACCGTGACTTCTTCACCAGCAACGATTACAAGACCGTCACCAGCCTGGGCGACCAGCTGAACAGTCTGCTGGAAGAAGGTGCCTACGTGCAGCGTGGTGAGCGCAAGAAGCCGGTCACCACCTTCAAGGAAGCCCTGAACTGGCTGATGACCGAGAGCACCAAGCGCCACAGCATCCAGCGCTACAAAGGTCTTGGCGAGATGAACCCGGACCAGCTGTGGGAAACCACCATGGACCCGGAAGTGCGCCGCATGCTCAAGGTGCGCATCGAAGACGCCATTGCCGCGGACCAGATCTTCAACACCCTGATGGGCGACGAAGTGGAACCGCGCCGCGACTTCATCGAGACCAACGCCCTGGCGGTGTCGAACCTCGACGTCTAACCGCGCGTACCCATAAAAAACCCGGCCTTGCGCCGGGTTTTTTATTGCCTATCAATTGCTTATGGCGTCAGCCCCACCAGTAACGCACCATATGGAAGAACACCGGTGCGGCGAAGCATACCGAGTCGAGGCGGTCGAGCATGCCGCCGTGGCCTTCGATCATGTGGCCCCAGTCCTTCACGCCGCGGTCGCGTTTGATCGCCGACATCACCAGGCCGCCGGCGAAGCCAAGCAGGCACACCAGCAGGGCGAACAGGGCGGCCTGCCAGAAGGCGAACGGGGTAATCCAGTACAGCGAGGCGCCGACCAGGGTGGCCAGGGCCACACCGCCAAAGAAGCCTTCCACGGTCTTGGATGGGGAGAGGTTGGGGGCGATCTTGCGTTTGCCGGCCAGCTTGCCGCACACGTACTGCAGAACGTCGGAGATCTGCACCACGATCACCAGCCAGGCAATCAGCAGCAGGTTGCGGCCTTCATAGCCGGCGATCTCCAAGGTCAGCAGCGCCGGTACGGTGGAGATGCAGTACACCGCGATCATCAGGCCCCACTGCACCTTGGACGTACGTTCGAGAAAGCGTGTGGTGTCGCCGCCCAAGGACGAGAGGATCGGCAGCAGCAGAAACACGTAGACCGGAATGAAGATGGCGAACAGGCCATACCAGCCGATACCGATCAGCAGGTACTGCATCGGCAGCGCGAAGTAGAAGGCGGCAACCAGTGCCGGGTAGTCACTGCGCCGGGTGGGGGTGAGCGTCATGAATTCGCGCAGGGCGTAGAACGACACGCAGTAGAACAGCACCACCACGCCGATATTGCCGAACAGGAAAGCGAAGCCGATCACCGCCACCATCGCCCACCAGGCGTTGATGCGGGCGTTGAGGTTGTCGATGACCGAATGGGGCCCCGGGCCGGCACGTAGTTTCAGCAACCAGCCGATCAGGCTGGCGAGCAACAGCAGACCACCGATACCGGCGAACAACAGCAAGGTATTACGATCCATCTCAAGCCTCCTCGGGAGCCAAGGCCAACAGGCTGCTGCGGGCACGTTCGAGGTAGGCGTCTTTGCCCTCCTCCTCACCCATGCCCAGTGGCGCGCCGAAATTCAGGGTGCATAGCAACGGCAGCGGCAAGGCACGGCCCTTGGGCATCACCCGGTTGAGGTTGGCGATCCACACCGGAATCACCTCGACATCCGGGCGTGCCTTGGCCAGGTGATAGAGGCCGCTCTTGAACGGCAGCAGGCCGTCTTCCAGATTGCGGGTGCCTTCGGGGAAGACGATCAGCGAATCACCCTCGCCCAGCGCATCGAGCATCGCCTGCAGTGGGTTGGCACTGGGATCGCTGCGCTGGCGATCGACCAGTACGCCGTTGAACACCCGCTGGATCACGAAGCTGCGCAACGCGCCCTTCATCCAGTAGTCGGAGCCGGCCACCGGGCGGGTGCGCTTGCGCAGCTCGGCGGGCAGCGATGCCCATAGCAGCACGAAGTCGCCGTGGCTGCTGTGGTTGGCGTAGTAGATGCGTTGCACTGGCTGCGCGGTGCTGCCGAGCCATAGGGCGCGCGCACCGGTGAGCAGTCGCGCACCAGAGGTGATGAGAAAGGCGACCAGCGAGGCGAGCATGACAGAGTCCTTATCCGAATCGAATGTGTGAAAGCCACGGCATCAGCACGATGGCTGCCAGTGCGACCAACAGTTGCAGAGCCAGCCATAGCGCCTGCAAACGCAGCAGGCGCACGGCACCCTGGCTGCGTTGTTCCCAGCTGCGCGCGGGCTCGCCCTGGCGGCCCAGCGACGCCAGTGCCTGATCGAGCTCTGCGGTACGGCGATCCAGCTGCTCGGGCGCCGCGGCCAGGCCGGCGAACAGCTCTGCATCGAGGGCGACGCGCAGGGCGTAATACTTCTGGATCAGCCCGCACACTAGCAGTGCGATGCATACCGCCGCGCCTGTGCTCAGTGCCATGAAGCCGAGCAACGGGCCCAGACCGACGACCAGCGCCAACAGGCTCAGGGCGCTGGATGCGCGGTCGAGGGCTTTACCGCGGCGCAGCATGGCGGCGATCAGCCTGAGGTGCATCTCACTGGCCATGCAGCACGCCTCCGTCTGTGGATAAGTATGGCGCTGGAATGCCTTCCAGCGCCTGCAGATGCACGCTTCCCAGTACGACCTGTGGGCGAGCCTGGCGCAGCGTCGAAACGGCCTCTGCGACGCTCCTGCAGCGACCGCTGTGCAGTAACCAGGCGGCGATGGCGGTGGCGCTGCGTGAGTAGCCCAGGGCGCAACACACCAGCACCGGCCCGTGACGACGCAGATTCTCGATGGCCAGGGCCGCCTGCAGGCAGTGTTCGCTGCTGGGGGCGATCAGGTCGAGGTTGCCCAGTTCGCGGTAGGCCTTGCCGTCGACCCGGCACGGCAGCTCGGCGCAGAGATCGGCGATGGCGGCGAAGTTCTGCGCTTCCTCCCTGCCGGGAATACGCCCCAGCCATACGCCATCGGCCACTTCATCGGGCTGCGGATGCTTACGGGTCCAGGCGCGGGAATTGATCCAGGCAGCGGCCAGATAAGGTGCTAGTAGCCAGGTGCCGGCGGCGCTGAGACGGCCATCGGCACGCTTCTGGAAACCCGCGGCGCCGAACAGCGCGTAATTGAGCGCCACGATCAGCAGCGACAACGCCGGCCACATCAACCACAGAGCCGCGCCGCCGAAATGGATCGCCAGCGCGCTGCACGAAGCCCCGCCAAAGGCATAGCGCAGGGCCAGCCGCCAGCGCTTCGGATCACGGGCCAGGCGCCAGGCAAACAGCGGGCTGCGTCCTTCGCTGGGCCACAGCCACAGACACAGGAAGCCGGCGAGCAGGCCGGTCGGTACATCGATGAAATGGTGTTGCCAGGTGGTCAGCACCGACAGGCCGATCAAGAAAAACCAGATATGCACGACCACGCGCCACAGGCCACTGGCGTGCTGGGCGAAGCACGCCCAAAGCACCACCAGCAGGGTGATATGCAGCGACGGGGCCTGGTTGAACGGTTTGTCGAAGCCCATCAGCAGGTCGAACATCATCCCGAACAGCCCATCCAGCGCCGGTCGGTCGAAGGTAAAACGCAGTGGCCAAAGCAGGAAGCAGGTAATGCAGATTACCTGCGCGTTGAGCAGTCGCAGACCGAGGCGATCCACCGCAGCACGGGTAGGCGGTAACAGGAAGGCCAGGCCGTAGAGCAGGTCGATCGACCAGTAGGGAATGATCGTCCACGGCCACAAGGGAATCTGTCGCTCCCAGCCGAACACCAGGCTGCCGACGTCGTCACGTTGCGCGGTGTAACCGTTGGCGAAGCCGTAGGTGCCGAAGAACAGCGGCGCGAGCAGCAGCAGCCAGAGTACGCCGCGCTTCCATAGCCCGGTTTCCGGGGCGACCGCGGCGGGCGTCATCAGGACACCCGCTGCGCCAGGGACACGCTGAAGATGCCCCACTCGTCGATGCGCTGGGTGATCTTGCGAAAGCCTGCCGCTTCGACCAGTTGATCCATCTCTGCCTGGCTGCGCCGGCGCATCACCCAGGCTTCTCCGCCGCGGTGGCTGGTCAGGGCGCGGGCGATCAGTTCCAGCTGCGGGTGCCAGGGTTGGCCGGTGTAGATCAGGTAACCGCCCTCTTCCACGGCTGCCGCGAGGCCTGCCAGGGAGTCGCCGACCATGGCGTTGCTGGCGAACAATTCATACAGGCCGGAGACCACTGCCAGGGTCGGTTTGGGATCCAGCGCTGCCAGGTCGGCCTTGTCGAAAGCGTCGCCTTTGACGAACCGGGCGATGCTGCCCAAGCCTTTCTGCTCGATCAATGCCGAGCCGTCACGCACGTTGATGTCGCTGTAGTCGCGCAGCAGGATCGAATCCGGTTTATCGCTGCCCTGCTCCAACGACTCAAGGATGTAGCGGCCATGCCCGGCAGCGATGTCGACGATGCGCACTGAGCGGTCTTGCTCGCGCAACTTGCCCATGGCCAGGCGCAGCAGCTCTTCGGCATGCACCTTGCGCTGGCGAATGCCCCGCCAGCCGATGGAGTTCAGGTAGTTGCGGTCGATCAGCCGGCCAATAGGCGAGTTGCCGGTTGGCGTGTTGCGATACACGTAATCCAGGGTGCTGCCCGAATCGAAGCCGGTCTCGAAGCCCAGTTTCACGCCGGCGGAAAGGTTGCTGCCGAGGCGCATGCTGGCTCGGGTAGCGCGCCAGTAAAGATCGCGCGGGGAGTTTTTGGGTAGCGGCGCCGCCAGCTCTTCGGCCTCGGCGCAGCTCCAGCCGAGGCGGTCGGCGTGGAGCAGCGACGGGCGCTGCAGCGGCTGTTCGAACGCCTTCACCACGAAACGTCGAATTCGGCTGAGGGCATGGGCACGATCGCGCTCGCCCAGGGTGTCGTGAAAGAACCCGGGCAGGATGTGAATTTCCTTGTCCAGGCTGCCCAGGCGCGCGAAGAACTGCTCCTGGGGTTTGCGATGTACCACGAAGTCGCTGCCGGAGATCAGCAACTGGGTAGGAATCTGAATGGCCTGGGCATCGGCCACCACCCGTTCGGCAGCGTCGTAGAGACCCAGCAGCATGTTCACCGAAATAGGCCGGCTGATCAGCGGGTCGGCCTCGAACGAGGCGATGCGCTGCGGATCGTGGCTGAGAAACTTGGCTTTCACGTAGCTGTTGACGAAGAAGTTGCCGCGCCAGGCGCGCATCAGCTTAAGGCCCGGGCGAGCGAAAGGTACGTACAGCTTGACCTTGAAGGCTGGTGAAGCGAGCACCAGGGCGCGGATCTTCGGTGCGTAGTCGTGGACCCAGGTGGAGATCACCACGGCGCCGACGCTCTGGGCCAGCACCACCATGTCCGTGGTGTCGATGCCGTAGGTGGCCGCGATATGGTCGATGAAAGTCTGCACGTCGCGCACGCTGGTAGCGAAGCTCGGGCTGTCGCCCCGCTCCCCCGGCGATTCGCCATGGCCTCGGGCGTCCAAGGCGAAGAAATCGAAGCCTTCTAGCCCAAGTTCTTCGACCAGGTGGGCCATGCGCCCGCCGTGCTCATGGCCGCGGTGAAACATCACGATGGCGCGGCGGGCTGCCTGCGGCTGCATAGCGTCGGCGGCCCAGTGCCGGTAGAACAGGCTTACGCCGTCGTGGGTCGTGAAGGTATTGCAGCGAACTTCAGTCATCGAGGCATTCCTATTGCGCAGAAGAAGACGCTTGCGCCAGGCCCTGGCGTACGCGGTTGAACAGCGTGTACAGCAGCAGCGCGGTGATTACCGCGAGAATCGGGTTGATCCAGCTCAGCGGCAAGAGCGCGGTGGCCACGCCAGCGCCCAGCACGCCAAAGCAGAAGGCGCGATCGCTCTTGCCCATCGGGCCGTCATAGCGGCGCGAGGCGCCGACCATCGGCCCCATCACCCCGGCGTATTCGCTGATCAGCGCGAACAGCACCAGGATCACCACCAGAGTCGGTGACACGCCAGGCAGCAAGGCGAAAGGCAGGAACAAGGCGGCATCGGCGATCACGTCGCACAGCTCGTTAAGGTAGGCCCCTAGAGTAGATTGCTGGCTGAACTCGCGGGCCAGCATGCCGTCCACGGCGTTGAGCGCCATACGCAGAATCATCCACAGCGGGATCAGTGCGAACAGCCAGAGGCGGTCGGGAAAGATCGCCAGCAGCAGGCCGATGAGCACCGACACCACGGCAGCGGCCAGCGTCACCTGGTTGGCAGTGACGTCGCGGTCGTACAGGCGTTGCACCAGGGGGCGCAGAAGATTCTGAAAGCGGGGTTTCAGCTGATAGATCGAAAGCATGCTACGAACTCCGTTTCGCCATGTTTCTAGGTTTTGCAGTTCGCCAGCTTAGCCGTTTAAGCCCCCGTCAGGCGAGATACCAACGTGAACATCGTCATGTGTCGCGCAAAAACTTATGCCCACTTTATCGACAGAATGGGTACCAATAAAAATCCTTATTTATCAGTACCATGGGAGTGTAAATTCAATTAAATGGAAAATTGCTCAACAGGTTATCCACAGATCGCGTCAGGCGAGATCGTTGGACGTTTCCACTGCGGCGGCTTGCGGACTCAAGGCACCGATTTCACATTGCGCTTGGCTGACCCACTCGAAAGCGCGGTCGTTGAGGTTGGCAATCGCCCGTGGGCCCTCGCCTTCGGCATACATCGCCGGGCCGATCACCACCTGCACCACGCCTGGTTTCTTGCTCCAGCCGTCTTTCGGCCAGAACTGCCCGGCATTGTGGGCAATCGGCAGCACCGGCAGGTTGCTGTTCACCGCCAAGGCGGTGCCGCCGCGGGAGAACTTGCCGATCTGGCCGTCCGGGATGCGCGTGCCTTCCGGGAACACCAGTACCCAGGCGCCTTGTTCCAGGCGCGTGCGGCCCTGTTGGGCGAGTTGCTTGAGCGCGGCCTTGGGGTTGCTGCGATCGATGGCGATGGGCTTGAGCATGGACAGCGCCCAGCCGAAGAACGGCACGTACATCAGCTCGCGCTTGATGACCTGGCTCAGCGGCTCGAAGTAGGCGCACAGGAAGAAGGTCTCCCAGGTGCTCTGGTGCTTGGCGAGGATCACACAGGGGCGCTCGGGAATATTTTCTGCGCCCGTAACCTCGTACTTGATGCCGGCAATCACCTTGGCCAGCCAGACGGCACTGCGGCACCAGGCCTGCACCACGAAACGGTAGCGGGCACGGAACGGCAGGAAGGGCGCGACGAACACGCTGATGATGCACCAGACGAACGAGCTGGAAGACAGCAGCAGGTAGAAGAGTACGGTTCTGAGGGACTGCACTGGCGACATGGGAGCGATTACCGTGGCAGGGCGTGCCTGCGCTATCAAGTGAGAAGCCGGGCAGCCACGGCCGCCAGGTCGTCGAATATCAGGGTGCCGGTTGGCAGAGCGGCTTTGGCCAGGGTGCGTTCGCCCTTGCCGGTTTTCACCAGCACGGGCTGACAGTCGACGGCGAGCGCCGTTTCCAGGTCACTGGCGCTGTCACCCACGAACCACACGCCGGCGAGCGACACATCGTAGTGCGCGCCGATCTGGCGCAGCATGCCGGGCTTGGGCTTGCGGCAATCGCAGCCATCGTCCGGGCCATGGGGGCACTGCACGATCAGGCCGACTTCACCGCCCTGCTCCGCCACCCGCTCACGCAACCGCGCGTGCATGGCTTCCAGCACGCTCAGTGGATAATAGCCGCGAGCGATGCCGGACTGGTTGGTGGCCACGGCCACGGTCCAGCCCGCCTTGCTCAGCGCGGCGATGGCCTCGATGGAGCCGGGGATCGGAATCCACTCCTCGAGGCTTTTGATATAGGCGTCGGAATCCTGGTTGATGACCCCGTCGCGGTCGAGAATGATCAGCTTCATAAAACTGGCTCCAGGCCTCAGGCTTCAGGCTTCAGGTCCGGCTATTGAGCCTGCGGCCTGTAGCTTGAAGCCTTGCGCCTTGGGCGTTAGCCCAGTACCGAGATATCGGCGACGCCCAGGAACAGGCCACGCAGACGCGCCAGCAGCGCATAGCGGTTGGCGCGAACCTTGGGGTCTTCGGCGTTGACCAGCACCGCTTCGAAGAAGGCGTCCACCGGCGTACGCAGCGAGGCCAGTTGGGCCAGCGCTTCGCGGTACTGACGCGACTGCGCCAGCGGTTGCACGGCATTGTCGGCCTTCTGGATCGCGGCGTTGAGGGTGAACTCGGCCGGCGTATCGAAGTAGTGGGCTTCGATGCTGCTCGCCACTTGCCCGTCGGCCTTGCTCAGCAGGTTGGACACACGCTTGTTGGCGGCGGCCAGTGCTTCGGCTTCAGGCAGCTTGCGGAAGGCCTGCACGGCCTGCACACGCTGGTCGAAGTCCAGCGGCGACAGCGGGTTCACGGCACGCACGGCCTGGTAGACCGATACGTCCACGCCTTCGTCTTCATAGCGCGCACGCAGGCGGTCGAAGATGAATTCCAGCACCTGCGGGGCCAGGCCGGCGGCCTTGACCTTGTTGCCGTACTGGCGCACGGCGAACTCGACGGTGGCGCCCAGGTCCAGCTCCAGACCCTTCTCGATGAGGATGCGCAGCACGCCCAGGGCAGCACGGCGCAGTGCGTACGGGTCCTTGCTGCCGGTGGGCAGCATGCCGATACCGAAGATGCCGACCAGGGTGTCGAGCTTGTCGGCCAGGGCCACTGCCGCACCGGTCAGGGTGCTCGGCAGCTCGGCGCCCGCGCCACGTGGCATGTACTGCTCGTTCAGGGCCAGGGCGACGTCTTCCGGCTCACCATCGTTCAGCGCGTAGTAGTAGCCGGCGATGCCCTGCATTTCCGGGAATTCACCGACCATTTCACTGGCCAAGTCGCACTTGCTCAGCAGGCCGGCGCGAGCGCCACGCTTGGCGTCGCCGCCGATGCGTCCGGCGATGAATCCGGCCAGGGCCGAGACGCGCTGGGCCTTGTCGTAGACGGTGCCGAGCTGGGCCTGGAACACTACGTTGGCCAGGCGCTGATTGAACGCTTCCAGCGGCTGCTTCTTGTCCTGTTTGAAGAAGAACTCGGCGTCGGTGAGACGCGGGCGCACGACCTTCTCGTTACCGGAGATGATCTGCGTCGGATCCTTGCTCTCGACGTTGGCCACGGTGATGAAGCGCGGCAGCAGTTTGCCGTCGGCATCGAGCAGGCAGAAGTACTTCTGGTTGTCCTGCATGGTGGTGATCAACGCTTCCTGGGGCACTTCCAGGAAGCGCTCCTCGAAAGAGCAGACCAGCGGCACCGGCCATTCGACCAGGGCGCTGACTTCGTCGAGCAGCGCCGGTGGCACGATGGCGCTGCCCTGCTGCTCGGTGGCCAGCTGTTCGATGCGCTTGGCGATCTGCTCGCGGCGCTCGGCGACGTCCGCGATCACGTAGGCGGCGCGTAGCTCCTGGGCGTACATGGCGGGCGCAGAGATGCGCACTTCATGGTTGGCGTGGAAGCGGTGGCCACGGGAGAAGCGGTTGGCCTTCTGGGCGAGGATTTCGCAGTCGACGATCTGATCGCCGAACAGCATCACCAGCCACTGGCTCGGGCGGACGAATTCGGTCTTGCGGGCACCCCAGCGCATGCGCTTGGGAATCGGCAGCTCGTTCAGCGAGTTTTCCACGATGCCGGGCAGCAGCGTGTAGGCGCGTTGGCCGGGGATGTGCTGGCTGAATTTCAGCTTCGGCCCGCTCTGGTCGATGGCCGACAGTTCCACGCCGCACTTCTTGGCGAAGCCCAGTGCAGCCTGCGTCGGATTGCCTTCGGCGTCGAAGGCGGCCTGCACGGGCGGGCCGTCGAGGTTGACGGTGCGGTCCGGCTGTTCGGTGGCCAGTTGCTCGACCAGCACGGCCAGGCGGCGTGGCGCGGCGTAGTAGCGCGCGCCACGGTAGCTCAGGCCGGCGGCCTTGAGGCCTTTCTCGATACCGGCGAGGAAGGATTCGCCCAGGGTTTTCAGGGCTTTGGGTGGCAGCTCTTCGGTGCCCAGTTCAACCAGAAAATCGAGCGCACTCATTCTGCTGCCTCCAGCTTGGCCAGTACTTCATCACGCAGATCGGGGGCGGCGAGCGGGAAGCCCAGGCGGCGACGGGCCTGCAGATAACTCTGCGCCACGGCGCGGGCCAGGGTGCGCACGCGCAGGATGTACTGCTGGCGCGCGGTCACCGAAATGGCGCGGCGGGCATCCAGCAGGTTGAAGGTGTGCGAAGCCTTGAGGACCATCTCGTAGGTCGGCAGCGGCAGCTCCAGTTCGATCAGGCGGTTGGCTTCGCTTTCGTAGAAGTCGAACAGCTCGAACAGTTTCTCGACGTTGGCGTGCTCGAAGTTGTAGGTCGACTGCTCCACTTCGTTCTGGTGGAACACGTCGCCGTAGGTCACCTTGCCGAACTGGCCGTCGGTCCACACCAGGTCATAGACCGAATCGACGCCCTGCAGGTACATGGCCAGGCGCTCGAGACCGTAGGTGATCTCGCCGGTGACCGGGTAGCACTCGATGCCGCCGACCTGCTGGAAGTACGTGAACTGGGTGACTTCCATGCCGTTGAGCCAGATTTCCCAGCCCAGACCCCAGGCGCCCAGGGTCGGCGATTCCCAGTTGTCTTCGACGAAACGGATGTCGTGCACCAGCGGATCGATGCCGATGGCCTTCAGCGAGCCCAGGTAAAGCTCCTGGAAGTTTTCCGGGTTGGGCTTCAGGACCACCTGGAACTGGTAGTAGTGCTGCAGGCGGTTGGGGTTCTCGCCGTAGCGGCCGTCGGTGGGGCGACGCGATGGCTGCACGTAAGCGGCGTTCCAGGTTTCCGGGCCGATGGCGCGCAGAAACGTGGCGGTGTGGAAGGTACCGGCGCCCACTTCCATGTCATAGGGTTGCAGTACCACACAGCCTTGCTCGGCCCAGTATTGTTGCAGGGCGAGGATCAAGTCCTGGAAGGTGCGCACGGCAGGCGTTGTCTGGCTCACGAAAAATTCACCTGTTGGGGCTGCGACAGAAAGCCGGAGAGTATACCCGAAGCAAGGCGCAGCCCGCATGCTGCGCCGTCTTGCCTGATAGAACGGCCGCGGCGCAGGGCATGTCCTGTGGATAGTGTTGTGGCCGCCTCGATGAATTTGAAGCTGGCGAGAGGTGAGCCCTCTGGCGGCGACTCGCCCCGGCGTTTATTGGAGCGCGCCATGCGCGCGAAACGGTCATCAGCGTTTCGGCGGGAAGCCTGTTGGTCGAGCTCGATATGGCCCCGGGTTTCACCCAGGCTACAGCAGCCTTTAGTCCGCGGTTATAGTCTGCCCTCGCCCCTCACCGAGCCGACTGCCATGCCCCGCTGTTTCTGGTGTAACGACGACCCCCTGTATCAGGCCTATCACGACGAGGAATGGGGTGTGCCGTCGCGCGATCCCCAGCATCTGTTCGAGATGCTGCTGCTCGAAGGCGCCCAGGCCGGGTTGTCGTGGATCACCGTGCTGAAGAAACGTGAGCGTTATCGTGAAGTGCTGTTCGGCTTCGATGCCGAGCGCCTGGCCGCAATGAGCGACGATTACATCGAAACCCTGATGCAGGACTCGGGCATCATCCGCAATCGCCTCAAGCTGCAGGCTGCGCGCAAGAATGCCCAGGCCTGGCTGCGCCTGGACGATCCGGTGGCGCTGCTCTGGTCGTTCGTCGGCGGCCAGCCGAAGATCAACCATTTCGAGGGCCGTGGCGACGTACCGGCGGTCACGCCCGAAGCCGAGGCCATGAGCAAGGCGTTGAAGAAGGCCGGCTTCACCTTCGTCGGTCCGACCATCTGCTACGCCTTCATGCAGGCCACCGGCATGGTCATGGACCACACCCGCGACTGCGATCGCTACGCCCAACTGCAACAGGAGGCCCGCCCATGAGCGCCACCATCGACACCCTCGAGCAGCTGCAGGCGCTGTACGGCATGCCTCATGAGCGCTCGCTGCGCAAGGAAATGCCCTGCCTGAGCGCGCCCTATCAGGCGCTGGTGGCCGCATCGCCTTTCGTGGTGCTGGGCACTCACGGCCCGGACGGGCTGGACTGCTCGCCGCGGGGCGACGCACCGGGGTTCGTACGAGTTCTCGATGAGCGCACCCTGCTGCTGCCGGATCGCCCCGGCAACAACCGCATCGACTCCTTGCGCAACATCATCCACGACCCCCAGGTGGCGCTGCTGTTTCTGATCCCTGGGGTCGGCGAGAGCTTCCGGGTCAACGGCCGCGCGAGCATCTCGCTGGACCCTGAATTGCTGGCGCTGTGCGAAGCGCAAGGTAAGCTGCCGCGCAGCGTGCTGCGCATCAGCGTCGACACCTGCTACTTCCAGTGTTCCAAGGCGGCGGTGCGCTCGGGCCTGTGGAATGCCGAGCGCCAAGTTGAGCGGGCCAGCCTGCCGTCGGCGGGCGACCTGCTCAAAGCGGTGATGGACGAGAGTTTCGACGTCGAAGCCTACGAACAGCAGCTTCAGGAGCGCCTGAAAACCCAGCTTTACTGAAGGTTTGCGCGTTTCTGTTCGTGTATGTAACGGCCACATCGGCTCTTCGGGCGGTTACAATGAGCGCCTTTTCTCAATCGGAGCTGTTCGTGGAAAAGCTCAAAGGCGCGCTGGTGGTCGGTTCCCTGCGCTTGTTTGCCCTCCTGCCCTGGCGCGCTGTGCAGTCGCTCGGTGCGATCATCGGCTGGCTGATGTGGAGGCTGCCCAACGGCTCTCGTGACGTGGTGCGCATCAACCTCGCCAAATGCTTCCCCGAATTGAATGCTGCCGAGCACGACAAGCTGGTAGGCCGCAGCCTCATGGACATTGGCCGCACCCTGACCGAAAGTGCTTGCGCCTGGGTTTGGCCCGCGCACAAGTCGCTGGCGCGCGTGCGTGAAGTCGAAGGCCTGGAAGTGCTGGAAGCGGCGCTGGCTTCTGGCAAGGGCGTGGTCGGCATTACCAGCCACCTGGGCAACTGGGAAGTGCTCAACCACTTCTACTGCTCGCAGTGCAAACCGATCATTTTCTACCGCCCGCCCAAGCTCAAGGCGGTCGATGACCTGCTGCGCGAGCAGCGCGTGCAGCTGGGCAACCGCGTGGCACCGTCGACCAAGGAAGGCATCCTCAGCGTCATCAAGGAAGTGCGCAAGGGCGGCGCGGTGGGCATTCCCGCCGACCCGGAGCCAAGCCTGTCGTCCGGGATGTTCGTGCCCTTCTGCGGCACCGTGGCGCTGACCAGCAAGTTCGTGCCGGGCATGCTTGCCGGCGGCAAGGCGGTGGGCGTGTTCCTGCATGCGCTGCGCCTTGAAGATGGCTCCGGCTACAAGGTCATCCTCGAAGCCGCGCCGGAAGCGATGTACAGCGAAGACACCTACACCGCTGTGGCGGCCATGAGCAGCGTGGTCGAGAAGTACGTGCGCGCCTACCCCAGCCAGTACATGTGGAGCATGAAGCGTTTCAAGAAACGCCCCGAGGGCGAAGCGCGCTGGTACTGAAATTTGTGGCGCCTCGCAATGAGGCGCCGTTTCGCTAGGCTTGTTCGGTGTTTTGAGCTATTTAACGGGGCACACCTTCTCGAGGCTGCCAGGACATGTCTGCCAACCAGCGTCAGCATCCCCGTACACCGATGAAATGCCGCATCAAGATTTGCCACCCGAGCTTCGGCGAGCTGGTCGCTCAGACCCGCGACCTGTCCGACGGGGGCGTGTACGTCAAGCACGATGACCTGGCCGCTCTGGAACTCGGCACCCGGGTGACCGGCCAGGTGCAGGATTTGCCCATCGCGGCGCCCATCCTGGAAATGGAAGTCATGCGCGTTACCCCCGAGGGCGTGGGGCTGCGCTTTATTCGCGAGTGAATTCGACAGGCCGGCGCTCCGCTGGCCTCGTGCTTACAGCTTGGCCTTCACTGCCGCCAGTCCGTCACCGCCATCACGGGTTTTCACACCCTCCAGCCAGCCGTCTAGCACCTGCGGGTTGGCCTTGATCCAGTTTTTGATGGCGGTGCCGTTGGCCTCCTTGCGGTTGAGCACGTCGTCCATGATGGTGTTTTCCATCTCCTGGGTGAATTTCAGGTTGGTCAGCAGCTTGCCCACGTTCGGGCATTCGGCAACAAAGCCTTTGCGGGCCAGGGTGTTGACCGAACCGGTGCTGCCGAAGAATTTCTCGCCGCCCTTGAGGTACTGCATGTTGAACTGCACGTTCATCGGGTGCGGCGTCCAGCCCAGGAACACCACGAACTCGTCGCGTTTCACCGCGCGGCCGACCTGTACCAGCATGGCCTGCTCGCTTGACTCGACCAGCTGCCAGTCGCCCAGGCCAAACTCGTTACCGGCGATCATCTGGCGAATATAGTCATTGGCCGGCGAGCCCGAGCCGATGCCATAGATCTTCTTGCCGAACTTGTCGGCGAATTTGGCGAGGTCGTTGAAATCCTTCACGCCAGCTTCGTGGGCGTAGGTCGGCACGGCCAGGGTGTATTCGGTGCCGCCGAGGTTTTCCACCACCTTGTCGATCTGCCCGCTGGCTACGTAGCGGTCGTAGTCGTGCTGGCCGGCCGGCATCCAGTTGCCGAGGAACACGTCGACCTGCCCTTTCTGCAACCCGGCGAAGATGATCGGCACGGCCAGGGTGCGCGTCTGCGCTTTGTAGCCCAGGCCATCGAGCAGCAGGCTGGCGATTCCGTTGGTGACCGCGATATCGCTCCAGCCCGGGTCGGCAAGGCTGACGCTGGCGCACTTGGCGTCTTCGGCGTGGGCATGGAGGCTGACGCTGAGGGCCAGCAACCCGGCGGTGATCACGGTCTTCAGAGGCTTCATCGGCGGTGTCCTTATGCATGAGGAAGCCTTAACCCTAGCAGATGAAGGTGCTGATCTTATTGCCGTTGGAGATCGTTAACGGCATATACCGTTCGTCGCCAAAGGTGAACAGAATTGAACCGATTGTGGTCTTGGGCTGTCCGTCCATGGGATGTGCGGAGCACTCTTTTATTTCATTATTTAGGTTGCAAGTGGCTGATTCAGGAAGGGATTCGCGGCGCTTGGCTTGAGTCTTCTTTCTAGGTCATCACATTGAATAAACTGATTATCTCTCTGATTTTAGGTAGCACCCTCTTATGTGCTGCGGCTGGCAACGCATCCGCCAGCTTCCGGGTTCACATGCAGGACGGCAGCAGCCGTGTCGTCGCCCCCGCCAAACTCGATCCTAACTCCTCCCAAGCCGTTGTTCGTCGCGCATTGAGCGCGTTGGGCACGCCCTATCGCTGGGGTGGCACCAGCCCCGAGCACGGTTTCGACTGCAGCGGCTTGGTCAAATACGCCTTCAAGCAGGTCGATGACCTCGATCTGCCGCGTACTTCCCGCGACCTCTCCCGCGTCGACGGCCCCAAGGTGGCCAAGGGCGATCTGGAGCCGGGCGATCTGCTGTTCTTCCGCATCCGCGGGCGCAACGTCGACCACGTGGCCATTTACCTGGGCAACGACCGCTTCATTCACGCGCCGCGTCGCGGCACCAACGTGCGTATCGACAAGCTCAGCGACGGCTACTGGAAGAAGCACTTCCAGCTGGCGCGTCGGGTGATGCCGGACGGTGCGCAGCTGGCGAGTAACAACTGACAGGATCGGCGGAACGACATGTTGTGTGGCGGGAGTGGCCGTTCGCGTGAATTGTAGGAGGGGCCGGGCGGCGATCCGCTTTAGCCCCGAGTTCTTTGCGCCTGGTAAAGCTCGTGGCTGAAGCCCCTCCCACAAAAGCAGCTGCGCAACGTCTGCTTCTTCCTTCGACGCATCACTATTGAAGAAGCCCGCCATCCGCCAGGCGGGCTGTCGCCAGCGCGGTCCAGGCAGTACACTGCGCGCCGCTCGCTGCCATGTCGGTGGCAGCAATGGGTTCCCTAACCCCATTTCACGAAAAAGGACATCCCATGACCCTGCTTCCCGCCTCGGTCAGCCGCTCCGTATTGGCAGCGCTGATCGCGTTTCACATCCTCATCATCATCGCCAGCAACTACCTGGTGCAGCTGCCGATCACCCTGTTCGGCTGGCACACCACCTGGGGTGCGTTCAGCTTTCCGTTCATCTTTCTGGCCACCGACCTTACCGTACGCCTGATCGGCAAGCACGCTGCCCGCGTGGTGATCGCCCGAGTGATGGTGCCGGCACTGATCGCTTCCTACATCGTCTCGGTGCTGTTCCATGACGGCGCCTTTGGCGGCCTGGCGGCCATCGGCGAATTCAACCTGTTCGTGTTCCGCATCGCGCTGGCCAGCTTCCTGGCATACGTGCTTGGCCAACTGCTCGACATTCAGGTGTTCGACCGCCTGCGCAAGTTGCCGCAGTGGTGGATTGCGCCGACTGCCTCGAGCGTGTTCGGCCAGGCCATGGATACCCTGGCGTTCTTCTCCATCGCCTTCTGGCAGAGCAGCGACCCTTTCATGGCTGCCAACTGGGTGGAAATCGCCATGGTGGATTACGTGATCAAGCTGGCCGTCAGCCTGGCGCTGTTCGTGCCGCTGTACGGCATGCTGCTTGGCGCCATCGTACGGCGCCTGCCGCAACGCAGCGTGCTGAACTGAGTCAGCCGCACACGAAAACGCCGGATCCCCTCACGGGCATCCGGCGTTTTTGTTTACGCGTGTGATCGGCTCAGCGCGACGCCACCGCTATGGGCAACGCCTGCAGGCGCGACAGGTGCAGGGCTACGGCCAGGGAGATCAACAGCAGCGAGCCGATGAACAGGCCCAGGCCGTCCCAGCCGCCGGCCTGCCAGAACACGCCGCCCAAGGTGCCGGCGACGCTGGAGCCCAGGTAGTAGCAGAACAGGTACAGCGACGATGCCTGGCCCTTTGCTTGCTTGGCGCGGCGGCCGATCCAGCTGCTCGATACCGAGTGGGCGCCGAAGAAACCGAAGGTGAACAGCAGCATGCCAACCAGGATCACCGGCAGCACGTTGAACAGGGTCAGCACCAGGCCGCCTAGCATCAGGCCGATCACCGCCCACAGCACCTTGCGCCGGCCCAGCTTGTCGGCCAGGGCGCCGACCTGCGCGGAGCTGTAGATGCCGGACAGATAGACGATCGACAGCAGGCCGATGCTGGTCTGGTCGAGCTTGAACGGCGCTTCGATCAGCCGGTAGCCAATGTAATTGAACAGGGTCACGAAGGCGCCCATCAGCAGGAAGCCCTGCAGGAACAACCACGGCAGGCCCGCATCACGAAATTGCAGGGTGTAGCCCTGCAGCAGGCTGCGCGGGCGCAGCGAGCGGGCGCGGAAGTTGCGCGACTCGGGCAGCAGGCGCCAGAACGCCAGACCGGCCAGCAAGCCCAGGCCACCCAGGGTGCCGAGTACCGCGTGCCAGGACATGAAGTCGACCAACACGCCGCTGAGCAGGCGCCCGCTCATGCCACCGATGGCGTTGCCGCCGATGTACACGCCCATGGCCAGGCCCAGGTGCAGCGGGTCGATTTCCTCGCTGAGGTAACTCATGGCTACGGCGGCCAGACCGCTGAGCGCAAGGCCGACCAGTGCGCGCATCACCAGCACGCCTTCCCAGGTTGGCATCAGCGCACTGCCGACGGTGAACACGGCGGCGGCGAGCAGCGACACGACCATTACCGGTTTACGGCCCAGTGCATCGGACAGCGGCCCGGTTATCAACAGGCCGAGGGCCAGGGTGATGGTAGAGACGGAAAGGATCAGGCTGCTCTGCGCGGCGCTCAAATCGAACTGGCGCGCCAGCATCGGCATCATCGGTTGCACGCAGTAGAGCAGCGCGAAGGTGGCGAAACCGCCGCTGCACATGGCGAGAATGGTGCGCAGAAAGGCATGGGTGCCCTTCTGGATGTAAATGGGCTCCAGAGGCGCGCTGCCGGGCGCAGGTTTCTCATTCTGGGGGCTGATGCACGCGTCGGGTGTAACGGGCTGACTCATTGCTTCCTCGTGAATTTACTTTCCCCAGGCAAAACGCCGCCGTATGCGCTGGCACCGGCCAGCACGGGTGGTTGTTGTTATTGGGAATGGCGTCAGGATAAGTAGGCTGGCAAGTTCTTTCCAATATAATATTCGACCCAATCGATACGTATAGCGACCTATTGGGGCGAACATGGAACTGCGCCATTTGCGTTACTTCGTGGCGGTGGCCGAAGAGCTGCACTTCGGCCGAGCCGCCGATCTATTGGGTATCTCTCAACCACCGCTGAGCCAGCAGATCCAGGCACTGGAGCAGGAACTCGGCGTGCGCCTGTTCGAGCGCAGTAACCGGCATGTTGCGCTCACCGATGCCGGGCGGCTGTTTCTCGAGGAAACGCGGCAGACCCTCGCACAGGTCAGCAAGTCGGTGGACGTGGTGCGCCGCGCCGAGCAAGGCGAAATCGGCGAGCTGCAGATCGGCTTTACCGCTTCGGCACCGTTTGTGTCGATCATTCCGCGGGCGGTATTCGCCTTTCGCCAGGCGTTCCCGGCGGTGCACCTCAATCTGCAGGAAATGACCAGCCGCCAGGTCAGCCAGGCGCTGCAGGAAAAGAAGCTGCAGATCGGCATGATTCGACCACTTGAACTGCCCGCCGAACTGGACGCGGTTGAGCTGCTGCGCGAGCCGCTGGTGGCGCTGCTGCATGCCGGACACCCATTGGCCGGTGAGCACGATCGAGGGCTGGCGCTCGCCGAACTGGCAAACGAGCCGTTTGTGTTCTTTCCGCGTAGCTATGGCAGCGGCCTGTACGGACAGCTGTTCAACCTGGCGCGCCAAGCCGGGTTCAGCCCGCGCATTACCCAGGAGGCCCACGAGGCGTTGACCATCATCGGTCTGGTGGCCGCGGGGCTTGGGGTGTCGGTGTTGCCGGCGTCGTTTCGGCGCATTCGCATCGATGGCGTGGTGTTTCGCACCCTGACCGATACCGACGCCACCACCGCGGTGTGGCTGGTCAAACGCCGTCAGGAGCGCTCGCCCCTGGCCCAGGCCTTTATCGACCTGCTGACCCGTGAGGTGCAGGCGCTCAAGTAGCGAGTGCCGACTCCCACATCAGGCGTGGGAGCCGGCCGTCGATCAACGTACCTTGAAGCGGTTCATCAGGCTGATCACCCGGCCGTTGGCTTCCAGCAGGCTGCGGGTGTTGTCTTCGCTGGCGTGGCCGCTCTGCACAAGATCGTCGACCATGTGGCGGATCTGCACCATGCTGTGGTTGATCTCCTCGGTCACTGCGCTCTGCTGCTTGGCGGCGGTGGCGATCTGGGTACTGAGCGTGTTGATCTGGTTGACCGAGCTGGCCATCTCGTCGAGCCCGGCATTGACCCGCGCCGTGGCGTCCGCCGCCGACTGGCAACTGGCCTGGGTATTTTCCATGGCGGTCACCGAGGAGCTCACCCCGCTGGTCAGGCGGGCGAGCATCTCGTTGATCTGCGAGGTGCTGGCCTGGGTGCGCGCCGCCAGGGCTCGTACTTCGTCGGCGACCACCGCGAAGCCGCGACCCTGCTCACCTGCTCGCGCCGCTTCGATGGCGGCGTTGAGGCCAGCAGGTTGGTTTGCCCGGCAATGGCACCGATTACGTCGAGGGTTTCGGTGATGCGCGCGGCGTCCTGGCGCATGTTCTCCACGGTGCTGGTGGCACTGGCTACCTCGCCGATCAGCGCAGTCACGCTGTTCGAGGCTTCGCCCACTACCACGCGAGAGCGGTCGGCATGCTCGTTGGCGCGCTGGGTGAAGGCGGCCGTCTCCGCGGCGTTCTGCGCCACGCTGTCGGCGGTGGCGCTCATTTCGGTGATGGCGGTGACGGTCTGGTCGGTTTCCGAGGCGTGACGCACCAGAATCTGGTTGGTTTGTGCTGAAGTCTGCTGCAGGCGCTCGAGCCCTGAGGACATGGCCGCGGTGGCCTGGGTCACTTCGCCGATCATATCCTGCAGGTAGACGATGAAGCGGTTGATCGAGTGGCCGATGGCGCCCAGTTCGTCTTCGGCACGGATGGTGATGCGTCGGGTGAGGTCGGCATCGCCGGTGGACAGTGCATCGATGTTGGCTTTCAGGGTCTTCATGCGCTGCACCAGCTGGCGGATCGCATACACGGCCATTGCCACGAGCAGCAACACCATGGGGATCTGTAGCAGCGCCAGGGTGCCCCGCACGTCATCGCGCTGGGCGGTGATCTGCGAGGTGGGCAGCGCGGTGGCGAGGAACCACGGGGTGCCGTCGATCGCGCGCATATAGAGGGTGCTGGCGACGCCGTCGTTATCGAATTCGCTGCGTTGCACCGGCTGGTTGCGTTGGGAGAGCGCCTTGCTGACCTGCACTGCGAACGCCGAGGTGGCAGTCAGCTCGCTGATGTTCTTGAGCACCACCGGGCTACTCAAGTGGGTGCTGTTGCTGATGATCTTGCCGTCGCCTTCAACGATCAGCATCTGCCCGCCGATGTCCTTCTCCTTGTCGGCGACCAGGTCGTTGAAGAAGCCCAAGGTCACGTCGATGGTGGCCACGCCGTAATCCACGCCGTTGCGCTGGATGGCCATGGCGCAGTTGGTTCGCGGCTCCTGGCTGGCATCGTCCTTGTAAGCAGCGGCCCAGGCGCACTGGCCACGGGGGGAGGCCAGGCCGCCCTTGTATTAGCTCTGGTCGTAGTAGTTGGGCGCCGGGTCGCTGTTCCAGAAGGTATTGACCACCAGCTTGCCGGAGCCGTCGCGGTGCCAGAAAGTGCTGTGCTTGTTACGCCCTGGGGTGCGCTGGTTGGGCAACGGCCAGATTCCGCCGCCGAAGACCTTCAGCTCGCCGTACTGGTCGACCAGGCCAGGCAGCACCTTGTCGATGGCGTCGCTTTCCAACAGGGGAATGGTCTGGGTGATGTTGCGTTGCTGGGCCTGAACCTTGTTCAGCTCGTCCTCGATGTCTTCCGCCACTTCGTCGATGCGGTTGAGCACCACCTGTTCTTCGGTATGGCGCAATGTTGGAGCAACCAGCTGACCGATGCCGACTACGGTCAGCACCATAAGGACCAGGACGAACAACACCAGAAACAGGGTATAGCGGCCTTGAATGGAGCGCAGTGCGGACATGGCGGTCGTCCCCGGAGAGCGGTTTTATTGTTGGTTTTATTGGAGCTTCCTAGGGCTATCGGCTTGCCGACGAACGGCTTAAGATCGGCGACGAGATAAATTTCGCCGCGGCCGTTCAGGATAATTTGCTGGTGCTGAACCGCCGCTCAGACGCTGGTGTTCTTGTCCAGCTTGCGCAGGAAGACGGTCATTTCCTTTTCCGCCTGCTTGTCGCCCTTGGCCTGGGCGGCTTCAATACCCTGCTGCCATGCACTGCGCGCGCTGTCGAGGTTGCCGGCAGACTGCTGAGCCTTGCCGAGCAGCTTCCACGCCGCCGAATACTGCGGGTCGTGTTCGACGCAGCGTTGCAGGTGTTCCGCAGCCTTGCTGGCATCGCCGGCATCCAGGTAACCCTTGCCCAAGCCGAAGCGCAGCAGTGAGTTATCCACACCCTTGGCGAGCATCTTTTCCAGTGCATCAGTGCTCATGAAAGGCTCCCTTAGAAGAATGTCAGGCCGACCTGGAACAGCCGCTCCACATCGCGTATGTGCTTCTTGTCCATCACGAACAGGATCACGTGGTCGCCGGACTCGATCACCGTCACGTCGTGGGCGATCAGCACTTCTTCGTCGCGGATGATCGCGCCGATGGTAGTGCCCGGCGGCAGCGAGATGTCCTTGATCGCCTTGTCGACCACCTTGCTCGAGCGCGCGTCGCCGTGGGCGATGGCCTCGATGGCTTCGGCGGCGCCCCGGCGCAGCGAGTGCACGCTCTCGATATCGCCGCGGCGCACGTGGGTCAGCAGGCTACCGATGGTGGCCAGCTGCGGGCTGATGGCGATGTCGATCTCGCCGCCCTGGATCAGGTCAACGTAGGCCGGGTTGTTGATCAGTGTCATCACCTTGCGCGCGCCCAGGCGCTTGGCCAGCAGCGACGACATGATGTTGGCTTCGTCGTCGTTGGTCAGGGCCAGGAAGATGTCGGCGTCCTTGATGTTCTCTTCCACCAGCAGGTCGCGGTCCGACGAGCTGCCCTGCAACACGATGGTGCTTTCCAGGTTCTCGGAGAGGTAGCGGCAGCGCGCCGGGTTCATCTCGATGATCTTCACCTGGTAGCGGCTCTCGATGGCTTCGGCCAGGCGTTCTCCGATATGCCCGCCGCCGGCGATCACCACCCGCTTGTATTCGTTCTCGACGCGGCGCATCTCGCTCATCACCGCGCGGATATCCGCCTTGGCGGCAATGAAGAACACCTCGTCGTCGGCTTCGATCACCGTATCGCCCTGGGGCATGATCGCCCGGTCACGGCGGAAGATCGCCGCCACCCGGGTGTCGACCTTGGGCATGTGCTGGCGGATCTGCTTGAGCTGCTGGCCGACCAGCGGGCCGCCGTAGTACGCCTTGACGCCGACCAGCTGGGCCTTGCCCTCGGCGAAGTCGATCACCTGCAGGGCGCCGGGGTATTCGATCAGGCGCTTGATGTAATTGGTCACCACCTGCTCGGGGCTGATCAGCACGTCGACCGGAATGGCTTCGTTGTCGAACAGTGCTTCGCGGGTCAGGTAGGCCGCTTCGCGCACCCGGGCGATGCGCGTCGGGGTATGGAACAGGGTGTAGGCGACCTGGCAGGCGATCATGTTGACTTCGTCGCTGTTGGTCACCGCCACCAGCATGTCGGCATCGTCGGCGCCGGCCTGGCGCAGCACGGTCGGGAACGAACCCTTGCCCTGCACGGTGCGGATGTCGAGGCGGTCCCCGAGGGCACGCAGGCGATCACCGTCGGTGTCCACCACGGTGATGTCGTTGGCTTCGCTGGCCAGGTGCTCGGCCAGGGTGCCGCCGACCTGGCCGGCGCCGAGGATGATGATCTTCATCGGGTTGCTCCAGCGGCTGCGATCTTGATCAGCTTGGCATAGTAGAAACCATCATGGCCGTCCTGCTCGGCGAGCAGCTGCCGGCCATGGGGCTGCTTGAGGCCGAACGGGCCGGCGATATCCAGCTCGCGGGCGCCGGGCGTACGCGCCAGGAAGGCGTCGATGACCTCGGTGTTTTCCGTTGGCAGCGTCGAGCAGGTGGCGTACAGCAGGATGCCGCCGACCTCCAGGGTCGGCCACATGGCGTCGAGCAGTTCGCCCTGCAGCGTGGCCAGCGCCGGAATGTCATCGGCCTTGCGGGTCAGCTTGATGTCCGGGTGGCGGCGAATCACGCCGGTGGCCGAGCAGGGCGCATCGAGCAGGATGCGCTGGAACGGCTTGCCGTCCCACCAGGCGGCCGTGTCGCGGCCATCGGCGGCGATCAGGGTGGCCTCGAGCCCGAGACGATCGAGGTTCTCGCGTACCCGCGCCAGGCGCTTGGCTTCCAGGTCCACGGCGACCACTTCGCTTAGCGCCGGTTCGGCTTCCAGCAAATGGCAGGTCTTGCCACCGGGCGCTGCGCAGGCATCCAGCACGCGCTGGCCGGGCGCCAGTTGCAGCAGGTCGGCGGCCAGTTGCGCGGCTTCGTCCTGCACGCTCACGTGGCCCTCGGCGAAGCCGGGCAGCAGGGTGACGTCGCAGGCTTGCAAGAGGCGGATGCCGTCGCGGCTGAACTCACAGGGTTCGGCCTCGAAACCGACCTGGCGCAGCCGCGCCAGGTAGTCATCGCGGCTGCCGTGGCGGCGGTTGACCCGCAGGATCAACGGCGGATGGGCGTTGTTGGCGGCGCAGATGGCCTGCCAATGCTCGGGCCAGAAGGCCTTGAGCTGCTTCTGCAACCAGCGCGGATGGGCGGTGTGCAGTACCGGGTCGCGATCCAGCTCCTGAATCAGGCTGTCGCCCTCGCGCTGGGCGTTGCGCAGTACGGCGTTGAGCAGGCCCTTGGCTGAGGTCTTCTTCAGCTTGTCGACGCAGCCGACCGTCTCGCCAATTGCCGCGTGGGCGGGGATGCGCGTGTAGAACAACTGGTAGAGGCCGACCAGCAGCAGGGCTTCGAGGTCGCGGTCGCCATCCTTGAAAGGCTTACGCAACAGCTTGGCGGCGATCAATTCGAGGCGTGGCTGCCAGCGTGCGGCGCCAAAGGCCAGATCCTGGGCGAGGCCGCGGTCGCGGGCCTCGACCTTGTCGAGCAGCGGCGGCAGGCTGGTGCCCAGCGACGCCTTGCCGTCGAGCACCGCGGCCAGGGCGCGGGCCGCGGCCAGCCTGGGGTTCATGCCAGCACCGTGCCGACGGCGAACTGCTCGCGGCGGCTGTTGTACAGATCGCTGAAGTTCAGCGCCTTGCCGCCGGGCAATTGCAGGCGGGTGAGCAGCAGGGCGCCGCTGCCGCAGGCGACGGTCAGGCCGTCCTTGCTGGCGGCGAGAATTTCCCCGGGCTGGCCCTGGCCTTCGCCGATACGCCCGGCCAGCACCTTGAGCGGCGCCTCGTTTAGCGTGCTGTGGCAGATTGGCCAGGGATTGAAGGCGCGGATCAATCGTTCCAACTCATCGGCCGGGCAGCTCCAGTCGATGCGCGCCTCATCCTTGTTGAGCTTGTGGGCGTAGTTGGCCTGGGCGTCGTCCTGCGCTTCACCCATCAGGGTGCCGCTGGCGAGACCCGCGATGGCCTCGATCACCGCCGGCGGGCCCAGTTCGGCCAGGCGATCGTGCAGGCTGCCGCCGGTGTCTTCGGCGGTGATCGGCGTGCGCACCTTGAGCAGCATCGGCCCGGTGTCCAGGCCGGCTTCCATCTGCATCACGGTCACGCCGCTTTCGGCATCGCCAGCCTGCACGGCGCGCTGGATCGGCGCCGCCCCGCGCCAGCGCGGCAGCAGCGAGGCATGGCTGTTGATGCAGCCGAAGCGCGGGATATCCAGCACCGCCTGGGGCAGGATCAGGCCGTAGGCGACCACTACCAGCAGGTCCGGTTTCAAAGCCGCCAGTTCGGCCTGGGCGGCGGCATCCTTGAGACTAGGCGGCTGCAATACGGGAATCGAGTTTTCCACAGCGAGCTGTTTGACCGGGCTGGGCATCAGCTTCTGGCCACGGCCGGCCGGGCGATCCGGCTGGGTGTACACGGCGACGATCTGGTGGTCGGTGCCGAGCAGCGCCTTGAGGTGGGCGGCGGCGAATTCCGGGGTGCCGGCGAATACGATACGCAGAGCTTCGGTCATGGGGTCTCGCTTTGACTGGGTGCTGAAAAAACAAAAGGCTTGCCGCGGCAAGCCTTTGTTGGAGGCCCGATCAGGCCTGCTGGCGGTGCTGCTTTTCCAGCTTCTTCTTGATGCGGTCGCGCTTGAGCGTGGACAGGTAGTCGACGAAAAGCTTGCCGTTGAGGTGGTCGCACTCGTGCTGGATGCACACGGCGAGCAGGCCCTCGGCGATCATCTCGAACGGCTTGCCGTCGCGATCCAGGGCGTTGATCTTCACTTTCTGCGGGCGGTCTACGTTCTCGTAGAAACCGGGTACCGACAGGCAGCCTTCCTGGTACTGGTCCATCTCGTCGGTCAGCGACTCGAACTCGGGGTTGATGAAGACCAGCGGCTCGCTCTTGTCTTCGGACAGATCCATCACCACCACGCGCTTGTGCACATTCACCTGGGTGGCGGCGAGGCCGATCCCGGGGGCGTCGTACATGGTTTCGAACATGTCGTCGATCAGCTGACGCAGGGCGTCATCGACCACGTCCACCGGCTTGGCGATGGTGCGCAGGCGCGGATCGGGAAATTCGAGAATGTTTAAAATCGCCATAATGCGTTTGTGATGCACTTGTGGAATAAATTCAAAATCCGCTGCTAAGATGACGCAAGCATTCAAAAAACGGCGTCAAGCCGCGGATTTACTGGGCTCTGTCGCAGCGCTAGGGCGCTTCACGCGAAGGCACATCATAAAGGGATTCACCGCATGAGGAAATCACTACTCGCCCTGCTGCTGGTTGGCGCGAGCAGCCTGGCGCAGACCGGGCTCGCCCTGGCCGATGTGCAGCTCAAGGAAGGTCATCCCGACCGCTACACGGTCGTGAAGGGCGACACCCTCTGGGATATCTCGGGCAAGTTCCTCAGCCAGCCCTGGAAGTGGCCGGAAATCTGGCACGCCAATCCCCAGGTGCAGAACCCTCATCTGATTTATCCCGGTGATGTGCTCAGCCTCGTCTATATCGACGGCAAGCCGCGCCTGGTGCTGGGTCGCGGTGATTCGCGCGGCACCATCAAGCTGTCGCCGAAGGTACGCAGCACGCCTATGGCTGAAGCCATTCCGACCATTCCGTTGGAGGCGATCAACAGCTTCCTGCTCAAGAATCGCATCGTCGACTCGCCGGAGCAGTTCCAGAGTGCGCCTTATATCGTTGCTGGCAACGCCGAGCGGGTGGTCAGTGGCGCGGGCGACCGCGTTTACGCCCGCGGTAGCTTCGACCCGACCGCGCCGGTGTACGGCATCTTCCGCCAGGGCAAGACCTACACCGACCCTGAGACCAAGGAATTTCTCGGCATCAACGCCGATGACATCGGCGGTGGCGAAATCGTTGCCGAAGAAGACAAGATCGGCACCCTCAACCTGACCCGCACCACCCAGGAAGTGCGCAACGGTGACCGCCTGTTCCCCACCGAGGAGCGCGCGATCAATTCGACCTTCATGCCCAGCGAGCCGAAGAGCGAGATCAAGGGCCTGATCCTCGACGTGCCGCGTGGTGTGAGCCAGATCGGCCAGTTCGACGTGGTCACCCTGAGCAAGGGCGCCCGCGACGGTCTCGAGGTCGGCAATGTGCTGGCCGTCTACAAGACCGGCGAAACCGTACGCGACCGGGTTACCGGCGAGTCGGTGAAGATTCCTGACGAGCGCGCTGGCCTGCTGATGGTCTTCCGCACCTATGAGAAACTCAGCTACGGCATGATCCTCAACGCCTCCCGGCAGTTGGCGGTGATGGACAAGGTACGCAATCCGTAACACCTGCAAGCCCCGCCGATGCGGGGCTTGTGCTATTCGATAAGGCTCACGATCAAGGATGATCCGCCATGTCGATATCCCATTCCCCCGCCGAACTCGAAGCCCGTCTGCGCCTGCATTGCTTGCCGGAGTTGGGGCCTAAACGCTTCCGTAAATTGCTCAGCGCTTTCGATAGCGCTTCGGCCGCCCTCAGCGCGCCGGCCAGCGCCTGGCGCTCGCTCGGCTTGCCGCTGGCCTGCAGCGACGCGCGGCGTAGCCCCGAAATCCGTGAGCGTGCACGCCTGGCGCTGGACTGGTTGCAGGTGCCCGGCCAGCACCTGGTGATGTGGGACGAGCCGCGTTATCCCGCCTTGCTGGCCGAGATTCCCGACGCGCCGCCG
This sequence comes from Pseudomonas sp. AG1028, assembly GCF_007993955.1. Taxonomy (NCBI): domain Bacteria; kingdom Pseudomonadati; phylum Pseudomonadota; class Gammaproteobacteria; order Pseudomonadales; family Pseudomonadaceae; genus Pseudomonas; species Pseudomonas sp. AG1028. The sequence goes on along the minus strand of NZ_VIVP01000005.1, from coordinate 126,857 downwards.
CTGCTGTTTGTGGCCGGTGACCCGATGCTTCTGGAGCAGCCGCAATTGGCCATGGTCGGCAGTCGCCGGGCCTCCAGACCGGGGTTGGACACCGCCCACAGCTTTGCCCGCAGCCTGGCGCGTGGTGGCTTCGTGATTACCAGCGGGTTGGCCCTCGGTATCGACGGGGCCGCCCATCAAGGCGCGCTGGATGCCGATGGGCACACCGTGGCGGTACTCGGTACCGGGTTGCAGTGCCTGTACCCGGCACGGCACAAGCGTCTGGCCCAGGACATCATCGAGCGCGGCGGGGCGCTGGTCTCCGAGCTGCCGCTGGATAGCCCGCCCCAGGCCGCAAACTTTCCCCGGCGTAATCGAATCATTTCGGGTTTGTCGTTAGGCGTGCTGGTGGTCGAAGCCAGCCCGTCCAGTGGTTCGCTGATCACCGCGCGCCTGGCCGCCGAGCAGGGCCGCGAGGTGTACGCGATTCCCGGCTCCATCCATCACCCGGGAGCCAAGGGCTGCCATCAGATGATCCGCGAAGGCGCCACCCTGGTGGAAAGCATCGAGCATATTCTCGAAGCGCTGCGCGGTTGGCAGCAGACATCGGCTGCCGAGCAGGCTGGCGCTACGCCGTCGGCTACTGTGCATCCTTTGTTGGACTTGTTGTACGCCGCGCCCCACAGCAGCGAAGCCCTGGCCCACGCCGCCGGCTGGGCACTACCCGAGGTGCTGGCGGCGCTGACCGAGCTGGAGCTGGACGGCCTAGTCGCCTGCGAGGCCGGGCTATGGGTAGGGCGCAAGCCGTAATACACTGCGCCGATGGTTCTTCGGCGGAGGCAGCGAATGGTCACCAGTTGGCAGGTTCAGCAGGCAGCGCGGGTGGTCCGCGCCGGTGGCGTGATCGCCTACCCGACCGAGGCGGTTTGGGGGCTGGGATGCGACCCATGGGACGAGATGGCCGTGGATCGTTTGCTGGCTCTCAAGGAGCGGCCCGTTCACAAGGGTCTGATCCTGGTCGCTGACACCATCCGTCAGTTCGACTTCCTGCTCGAAGACCTGCCCGAACGCTGGCAGGACCGTCTGGCCAGCACCTGGCCCGGGCCCAATACCTGGCTGGTGCCGCATCAGGATCTTCTACCGCCCTGGATTACCGGCGAGCACGACAGCGTGGCGCTGCGGGTCAGTGATCATCCGCGGGTGCGTGAGCTTTGTGCGTTGACGGGGCCGTTGGTGTCGACCTCGGCCAATCCCGCCGGCCGCCCGGCGGCGCGCTCACGGTTGCGGGTCGAGCAGTATTTTCCTCGGCAGCTGGATGCGGTGCTGGGTGGCGCACTGGGCGGGCGGCGTCATCCGAGCGTGATACGTGATCTGGTGACCGGCGACGTGCGCCGACCGGCTTGATACGCAGAAGCGGACATCCAGCGATCTCGTAGGAGGGGCCGGGCGGCGCTCCGCTTCAGCCCGGAGCTTTATCAAGGCAAATAAAGAGCTCGGGGCTGAAGCCCCTCCCACAAGTATTCCGTTTTTTTATCGTTCCCACGCTCAGCGTAGCAACGCACTGGCAAGACGCTCTGCGTCCTTTGATTGCGCTGTGCAGCCGTCAATCGTGGCGCGGAGCGCCACAGGCTGAGTGCCCACGCAGAGCGTGGGCACTATCCTTACGGCACCAGAATCGTCGACCCCGTGGTCTTGCGGTCACTGAGCAGGGTCTGGGCGGTGGCGGCTTCGCTGAGTGGGTAGCGGCCGGTGATTTCCACGTCCAATTTGCCCTTGGCGATCATGCCGAACAGCTCGTCGGCCATCTTCTGCAGATTTTCCGGGGTGTTAGCGTAACCCGCCAGGGTCGGGCGGGTGACGTACAGCGAGCCCTTTTGGGACAGGACGCCGAGGTTGACGCCGGTGACCGCGCCCGAGGCGTTGCCGAAGCTGACCATAAGGCCGCGCGGCGCCACGCAGTCCAGCGAGGTTTCCCAGGTGTCCTTGCCGACGCCGTCGTAGACCACCGGGCATTTCTTGCCGTCGGTCAGTTCCAGCACGCGCTGGGCGACGTTCTCGTGGCTGTAGTCGATGGTCGCCCAGGCGCCTTTTTGCTTGGCGTACTCGGCCTTTTTCGCCGAGCTGACGGTGCCTATCAGCTTGACGCCCAGGGCCTTGGCCCACTGGCAGGCGAAGGAGCCGACACCACCGGCGGCGGCATGGAACAGGATGATGTCGCCGCTCTTCAGGTCGGCGGTCTGGCGCAGCAGGTACTGCACGGTCAGGCCCTTGAGCATCACCGCGGCGGCCTGCTCGAAACTGATGGCGTCGGGCAGCTTGACCAGTTTTTCCGCCGGTAGCACGTGCAGCTCACTGTAGCCGCCCAGCGGGCCGGTGGCGTAGGCCACGCGGTCACCGACCTGCAAGCCCTTGACCTCAGAGCCGATGGCGTCGACGAAGCCGGCGCCTTCGGTGCCCAGGCTGGAGGGCAGCGAGGGCGGCGCGTACAGGCCGCTGCGGAAGTAGGTGTCGATGAAGTTGAGGCCGATGGCCTGGTTGTGCACACGCACCTCGTGCGGGCCGGGAGCGGCAGGTTGGTAGTCGACGTATTCGAGTACCTCGGGGCCACCGTGGCGGCTGAACTGGATGCGTTTGGCCATCGTCTTGCTCCTGCTTGAAGAGTGAGTGTAATAGACCCCGAGTTCCCCACGGGGTTGAAGCGATTTTGCTCAGCGGCTGAACGTCGCACCTCTGGTTGACCGGCGTCAACTGCGGAGCGCGGATGGCCGGTGCTATGCTAGCTGCCGATTTCAGCTGTCGCTCGCCACACAAGGTGCCCCCGTGAGTAATCAAGCCGAGGCCGTGAAGGCCTACCTGCTCGACCTGCAAGACCGTATCTGCGCCGCCCTGCAAAACGAGGATGGCCAGGCCAGCTTCGTCGAAGACGCCTGGCAACGGCCGGGTGGCGGTGGCGGACGTACGCGGGTGATCGGCGACGGCGCGGTGATCGAAAAGGGCGGCGTCAATTTCTCCCACGTGTTCGGCGACAACCTGCCGCCGTCGGCCAGCGCCCATCGCCCCGAGTTGGCCGGTCGCGGCTTCCAGGCCTTGGGGGTGTCGCTGGTCATCCACCCGCACAACCCGCACGTGCCCACGTCCCACGCCAACGTGCGCTTCTTCAGCGCCGAGAAGGAAGGCGAGGAGCCGGTGTGGTGGTTCGGTGGCGGCTTCGACCTGACCCCTTACTACGGCAACGAAGAGGACTGCGTGCACTGGCACCGCGTCGCCGAGCAGGCCTGTGCGCCGTTCGGTGCCGACGTCTACCCGCGCTACAAGGCCTGGTGCGACCGTTACTTCCACCTCAAGCACCGCGGCGAGCCACGGGGTATCGGCGGGTTGTTCTTCGACGACCTCAACGAATGGGGTTTCGACACCTGCTTCGCCTTTATCCGCGCCATCGGCGACGCCTATATCGACGCCTACCTGCCCATCGTGCAGCGCCGCAAGGCCACGCCCTACACGCCGGCGCAGCGCGAATTCCAGGAATATCGCCGCGGCCGCTACGTGGAGTTCAACCTGGTGTTCGACCGCGGCACGCTGTTCGGCCTGCAGTCGGGCGGGCGCACCGAGTCGATCCTCATGTCGCTGCCGCCGCAGGTGCGCTGGGGCTATGACTGGAAGCCCGAGCCGGGCAGCGAGGAAGCGCGCCTGACCGAGTACTTCCTGACCGACCGCGACTGGCTCGGCCTGCAGCAGGCTTGAAGCGCGCCGCCAAAAGCTGCAGGCTTGCCGCTTTTGGCTTTTACCGGCGGAAACTTCAATGGATCGCTACGGTGTATTCGGCAACCCCATCGGCCACAGCAAGTCGCCGCTGATCCACCGGCTGTTCGCCGAACAGACCGGTCAGCAGCTCAGCTACGAGGCGCTGCTGGCGCCGCTGGAGGATTTCGAGGGCTATGCCCGCGCTTTCTTCGCTCAGGGCCTGGGCGGCAACGTCACGGTGCCGTTCAAGGAGCAGGCGTTCGCCCTGGCCGATAGCCTGACCGAGCGCGCCCGCCGCGCCGGTGCGGTCAATACCCTGAAGAAGCTCGACGACGGCAGCCTGCTCGGTGACAACACCGACGGCGCTGGCCTGGTGCGCGACCTGACCGTGAACGCCGGCATCGAGTTGCGCGGCAAGCGCATCCTGCTGCTTGGCGCCGGTGGCGCGGTGCGCGGCATTCTCGAACCCTTCCTGGCGCAGCAGCCGCAAACCCTGGTGATCGCCAATCGCACGGTGGAAAAGGCCGAGCAACTGGTCCGTCAGTTCGCCGATCTCGGCCCGGTGGTGGCCAGCGGTTTCGACTGGATCGACGCGCCGGTGGACCTGATCGTCAACGGCACTTCGGCCAGCCTGGCCGGCGAGCTGCCGCCGATCTCCGCCAGCCTGATCCAGCCTGGCCATACCTGCTGCTACGACATGATGTACGGCGCCGGCCCCACGGCGTTCAATCGCTGGGCCGCGGAGCAGGGCGCCGAACGTACCCTCGACGGCCTCGGCATGCTGGTCGAGCAGGCCGTGGAAGCCTTCCACCTGTGGCGCGGCGTGCGCCCGGACAGCGCCCCGGTGCTCGCCGAGCTGCGCCGGCAACTGACGGGCGGCTGATCGCGGCCGCGCGGCTGTGCCGAAATCGGCAACGCCGTGGGGCAAAGCGATCAAGCCAGTGGGCGGCCACGACGCCAGTGTATAAGGTCGGCATATGCCGCTGACCGCCTACCTGCCCAAGGAGCCCACGATGATTCGACTGACCCTGGACGAAGCCCGCACGCTATCGCTGTCCATCCTGCGCCATGCCGGTTTCAGCGAGGCCCAGGCCCAGGCGGTGACCGCCACCGTGGTGGCCGGTGAGCGCGATGGCTGTGCGTCCCATGGCTTGTACCGGGTGCTGGGCTGCGTCAGTTCGCTGAAGGCCGGCAAGGTTGTCGCCGATGCCGAGCCGGAGGTGATCGACCAGGCGCCGTCGATCGTGCGCGTCGATGCCCGCGGTGGCTTCTCGCAACTGGCCTTCCAGGCCGGGCTGCCAGTGCTGGCCGACAAGGCCAGGACCAATGGCATCGCCGCCTTGGCGATCAACCGCTGCGTGCATTTCTCCGCGCTGTGGGTGGAGATCGAACAGCTCACCGAGCTCGGTCTCGTCGCCCTGGCCTGCAACCCCAGTCACGCCTGGGTCGCGCCGGCGGGCGGCAGCAAGCCGATCTTCGGCACCAACCCCATCGCGTTCGGCTGGCCGCGTGCCGGCAAGCACCCGTTCATCTTCGACTTCGCCACCAGCGCCATCGCCCGTGGTGACATCGAGCTGCACCGCCGCGCCGGCAAGCCGATTCCCGAAGGCTGGGGCATCGATGCCAGCGGCCAGCCCAGCACCAGTGCCGAAGCGGTGATGAACGGCGCCATGCTGACCTTCGGCGGCCACAAGGGCTCGGCGCTGGCGGCTATGGTGGAGCTGATCGCCGGGCCGCTGATCGGCGACCTGACCAGTGCCGAGTCGCTGGCCTACGACGCTGGCAGCAAGTCGTCGCCTTACCATGGCGAGCTGATCATCGCCCTCGATCCGCAGCGCTTTCTCGGCGCTGCGGCCGACGCGCACCTGGCCCGGGCCGAGGCACTGTTCGATGGTATCGAAGGGCAGGGCGCGCGACTGCCATCGCAGCGCCGCTACGATGCTCGCGCCGGCAGCCTCGTCGATGGCGTGCAGATTCCCCAGGCGCTCTACGACGATCTCAACGCACTGCTCAATTGATGCTGTAGCCGCGCCCGCTCAGGCAGGCGCCCAGGGCGCGCCGGTAAGTGTCGCTGGCGTTGACCGGCGGCGCGCTGTACGCAGTGGCCGGGTCGAAGCCGCTCTGGCTGACCGCCCAGCTGTGGCACTCGTAGCGGTCGCGCGCCTGCAGGTCGGCGTTCTGGCCACGGGCCGGGTAGGCGATCACGTCGTAGTTGGCGGTAGGCGCCGCGCGGATCACCGGCGGCGCCTCGACCACGATGTACTGGCGGCGGTCGGCGTTCCACATGTAGTAGGTGCCGGCCGCGACGAAGTACAGCGCACTGCCTATCCACAGCTCGCGAGCATGGTCCGGCAGGCCGTGACCATGCCGGGGGCCGGGGCCGCCCCAACCTGGTCCCGGGCCGCCGCGCCAGCCAGGGCCGCCACCCGGTCCGCCTGGACCTCCGGGGCCGGCCAATGCATTGACGGAAAGCGAGAGCAGCAGGGCAGCAACCGCGAGGCGAGGGAGTCGGGCGTTCATCATGGGCTCCGGAGAAGACGATGACCCCGCAGGGAGCGGGGCAGCGTCGATTATCCAGAGGTCTGTGCAAGGCGCTGTCAGGGCGATGTAAAGGTGATGTAAAGGCCTGAGGCTACGGCTGTGGGTAACTGCGTGGCGTGTACACCCACTCGCCGCCGTCGCCACGGGGCAAGCGCCGGGTCTGGCTGGAGCCGATGATCACTAGGGTACGCATGTCGACCATCTCCGGCGTCAGCTCGCCAAGGCTGATCACCCGCAGTGCTTCGGCAGGGCGGCCGATATCGCGGCCGAGGACCACCACGGTGTCTGGCGTGCGATGGGTACGGACGATTTCCAGGGCCCGGCCCAGCTGCCAGGGGCGCGCTTTGGAGATCGGGTTGTAGAAGGCCATGGCCAAGTCGGCGGCGCCGGCGTGGTCGAGACGGCTCTCGATCACCGTCCAGGGTTTGAGGTTATCCGACAGGGAGATCAGGCAGAAATCGTGGCCCAGCGGCGCCCCGGCCTTGGCTGCGGTGGCCAGGGCCGCGGAGACGCCGGGCAGCACTTGCAGCTCGACGGTCTGCCAACTGGCCGGCGCCTCGGCCTCTTCGAGGGCTTCCAGGACCGCCGCGGCCATGGCGAACACGCCGGGGTCGCCCGAGGAAATCACCACCACACGGCGGCCGCTGGCAGCCAGCTCGAAGGCGTGGCGGGCGCGTTGCAGCTCTTCGCGATTGTCACTGCAATGGCGCACCTGATCGTCGCGTAGCGGCTCGGCCATGCGCACGTAGGTCTCGTAACCGAGCAGGTCCTGAGCTTCATCCAAGGCGCGGCGTACGGCGGGTGTCATGTGCTCCGCCGCGCCCGGGCCGAGGCCGATCACGCTCAGGCGGCCACGCGGCCGGCCGATGGTTTGCGCGGCGTCGGGCGATTCGGCCTTCAGCAGCTGCAGGCCGTCTTGCTGCGCGATAGCCGCGGGCAGTGCGCTATGCGTCGTGACAAAGCGCAGCGGCATGCCCAGTTCACTGGCGGCCTGAGCTAGCGCCTTATCGGCCATCAGGGCTGCTGGTGCGAGCAGGGCGGCCAGGGCTTTCTGCGCAAGGCCTGATTGTTCGAACGCCTGGCCGATTCGCGCGGCAAGGTTGTCCGCACTGTCGACCAGAGCGAGCAGCGTGCGTGGATGAATCAGCAGCTCATCCGCCTGAGCCGTGCGCTGCTCTGTGGTGATATGCAGGGTACGCCCTGCATCCTCGGCCATCGGCAGTTTGCTCTGATCCAGCCAGGGTGCATCACCGTCGATGCGCAGCTTTTCCCCGCCGAGCAGGTCGGAAACGAAGCGCTTGCCCTGTTCCATATCCGCCAGGACGTAGCCGCTCGGCGGGTCGAGCAGGCAGGTGCCGAAGCGCAGTTCGCCGCTGGTGGTGATCGCCGCGCTGACCTGCAGGCTTGCCGCGATCTCCCGGGCCATGCGGTTGACGCCACCCAGGCCGCCCAGCAGCGGCACCACGGCGCTGCCGTCTTCGGCCACCGCCAGCACCGGCGGCTCGGCGCCCTTGCTGGCGAGCAGCGGCGCCAGGCTGCGAATGATGATACCGGCGGCGCACAGGGCGATGATCGGCGTGCCGCTGCGATACAGGCTGCGCAGGGTATCGCCGAAGTCGTCATAGGCCGCATCGGCTTCGACTCGCCCATTCAGGCCGTGGATAACCGCCTGTGGATAAAGCGCCTGTATGCGCCGCGCGGTGGCCAGCGCGGAGGGGCCGAGAATGACGATGGCAGGGGAAAGGGTCATGGGGATTCCAGATTCAATTTGCAGGAGAGGGCGCGGCTCAACCGCGCCACTTCTCGCCCGGCACCACGATCATCGAAAAATACGGCGAGGCCATCGGCTCGACTTCATCGAGCGGCACGATGCGCTGGTTGGCCATGGTCGCGCGCTCCACGTAATGGGCGCGGTCTTGCAGGCCGAGATCCTGCAGCACACGGCGCACCTTCTCGAAGTTACGCCCCAGCTTCATCACCACGGCGGCTTCGGCGCTACGCAGGCGCTCGCGCAGCTCGTCCTCGGGCAGCACACCGGAGAGCACCGACAGGCTCTGGTTGCGGTACACCAGCGGCACACCGAGCACCGCGGCGCTGCCGAGCATCGAGCACACACCGGGGATCACCTCGGCCTCGTAGCGCTCGGCCAGGCGGTCGTGCAGGTACATGTAGGAACCGTAGAAAAACGGGTCCCCCTCGCAGATCACCGCCACGTCGCGGCCGGCGTCCAGATGCTCGGCGATCTGCAGCGCGCAGGTGTCGTAGAAGTCGCTGATCACACCTTCGTAGGTCAGTGGCGGCTCGAGCTTTTCGGTGGTCACCGGGTAGACCAGCGGCAGGCGTTGCTGGCTGTCTTCCAGGTGTGCCTCGATGATGCCGAAGGCATTGCCGCCCTGGCCGACGTTAGCCTTGGCCTTGGCCACGAAATAGCCGACCACCGGCGCCGACTTGAGCAGCCGCAGGGCCTTGAGGGTGATCAGTTCCGGGTCGCCGGGGCCTACGCCCAGGCCAAGCAGGCGGCCTTTGCCGAGGCGTTCCATACCCGGGCTATCCATACCGTTCATCACTCGACCTCCGTGGCCAGGGCGTTGATCGCCGCGGCGGCCATGGCGCTGCCGCCGCGGCGGCCCTGGACTATCACGTAGGGCACGCCGTGCTCGGCGTAGGTGGCGGCGAGCAGGTCCTTGGATTCGGCGGCGCCGACGAAGCCGACCGGGAAGCCGAGGATCAGCGCCGGCTTGGGCGCGCCGGCGGCGAGCATGTCGAGCAGGTAGAACAGCGCGGTCGGCGCATTGCCGATCACCACCACGGAGCCTTCCAGGTGCTCGCGCCAGTGCTCGAGGGCCACCGCCGAGCGGGTATTGCCGAGCTGTTTGGCCAGCTCCGGTACGCCGGTATCGTTGAGGGTGCAGATCACCGGGTTGGCGGCCTGCAGCCGTGCACGGGTGACGCCCTCGGCGACCATGCGCGCATCGCAGAGAATCGCCGCGCCTCCGGCCAGTGCCTCACGCCCGGCTTTGCCGGCACCCGGCGAGAAGCGCAGATCCTGCACCACGTCGACCATGCCGCAGGCGTGGATGACCCGCACCGCTAGCTTCTCCAGATCCGCCGGAATGGCGCTCAGGTCGGCCTCGGCACGGATGATGGCGAAGGAGTTGCGATAGATCTTCTGACCATCGCGGATGTAATCGGTCATCGGGTGAAACTCCGGGTAGCGGTGAGCGAGGCGAGCAAGGCGGCGGCTTCGTCAGGTGTCAGGTGATGGCCCAGCAACTGGCCGAAGCCGCTGCCGAGGGGCTGGCGGGCGAACAGGTCGTAGCGACCTTCGGCCACGGCCAGCAACGTAAAGGGCGCGCGATGGGCGGCAGCGCAGGAGCGGCTGCAGCCCGAGAGGTGAATGCCTGGCTGCTCGCTGCCTGCGGGCAGCCGTTCGGCCAGACGCAGGGCATCGGCCTTGGTGTCGGCCAACCCCTTGGCGCAGCCGCTGGCGCCGGTGCAGGCGATGATGCGAGTCAGCGGCGCGCTGGCATCGGTCAGCAGGCCCAGCGCATGCACGCTGTGGATAACTGCATCGGCAGCGGCTTCGGGAATATTGGGCAACAGCACGCTCTGCCAGGGCGTCAGGCGCAGGCTGCCGTCGCCGTAGCGGCGGGCGAGTGCTGTCAGGCTGAGCAGCTGTTCGGCCGCCAGTCGGCCAAGGGCAGGGCTGGCGCCGATATGTACGAGACCCGGCTGGTGCTGTTCATGGATGCCGAGATGGGCATTGGCGTGCGCCGGTATCCGGCGCCAATCGTTCATCGGCAGCAGCGCATTGCCCAACCGAGCCTGAAGACGCTGTAGCAGCTCGGCAGGCGCATGGGTTTCCAGCAGATGGCGCATGCGCGTCTGCTCGGGGGCGGCCAGCTCGAGAAACAGGTCGAGCAGGATGATGATCAGCGTATGAGCTTCGGCTTGCGGCACGATAGCCAATGCGGGCGCATCATCTGCCGAAACGGGCGGGCAGCCAGCCAGGCCGAAGGCATAGCCGATCCCGTCATCGAGGGGCAGGGCGCTGAGCCAGATATCGTGGGGGTGTTCGAGCATCGCCAGGCGTTCGCCGCCGTCCAGCAGCAGGGCGAACTTCGGGGACAGGGCATGGAGGCGCGGCGTGTTCTCCAGCGTCGCCAGCAGCTCCGTGGCCAGTGGTGAGATATCCACAAGAGCCTGCGGATCGAGTCCAGCGGCTGGGCTGACCATCAGATTGCGCACGTCATCGGCGCCGGGCTTGCTGGGGCCCAGGCCGGCGTCCAGCAGCTCGCCGATCAGCGCGTCCTCACGTCCTGCGTGGATGCCACGAATCTGCAGATTGCCGCGGTTGGTTGCCTCGATCACCCCGCCGGCATGCTGCTGCGAGGCATGGGCAATGCGTTCGGCCTGCTCGGCTGCGAGGCGGCCGCAGGGCAGCTTGATGCGACAGATGCCACCATCCTTCGCCTGCACGATACGCAGCAACCCCGGGCAGGCCGAGGGGCGAACAGGTGGGGATGATGTGCGAGCAGGCTGTTTCAACGGATCACCAATGTCGGGTCACATGGGCATCCGTTCGAGGATAGGCCAGAGAAGGTTTCGTTTCTCTCACCGGGACACCCCGCCCGGTGTGGGCTCATGCGACTGAATCGGTCGGCAGGTCTCCTGGCTCGCAGGTCATGGCGCCTGGCCGGCCTTCCCGGTTTCCCAGTGGCGATTGGCAAGGCGCTCGCTGCAACAGTTGCGGGGGCAGCCACGCTGCAGAACGATCTGCTCGTGTTCCCTCTTAGGCCGCATTGGCTCACATGTAGCCGCTGGGCACCGACAGAGGCGCTATTATGCCCGCTTTGCTCGCCGGGATGAAAAGCCGCGTCGTCGGATCGCGAAGTGGCGTGGCTGAGATGTGATGACGCTGCAACAGTTGCGGGGGCAGCCACGCTGCAGAACGATCTGCTCGTGTTCCCTCTTAGGCCGCATTGGCTCACATGTAGCCGCTGGGCACCGACAGAGGCGCTATTATGCCCGCTTTGCTCGCCGGGATGAAAAGCCGCGTCGTCGGATCGCGAAGTGGCGTGGCTGAGATGTGATGATGGCAGTCGCTGTAGAGAAGGCCATTGCTACAGATCGTGCGAATGGCCACTTCACCAATCCACTGCTGGCTGCCAATGATGAGGACTGAGAAATGACACCCTGGCTGACCGTCGTGGGCATTGGTGAAGATGGCTACGCCGGCCTCGGCAAGACGGCGCGGCATGCATTGCTGGCGGCCGAGCTGGTGGTCGGCAGCGAGCGCCAGCTGGCGCTTCTGCCCCATTGCATCCGCGCTGTACGGTTGCCCTGGCCGAAGCCGTTTTCCCTGACGCCAGTGCTCGAGCGCCGCGGCACGCCGGTCTGCGTGCTGGCCAGCGGTGACCCGATGTTCTTCGGCGTCGGCGCCAGCCTGGCCCGCGAGCTGGCGCCGGACGAGCTGCGTATCCTGCCAGCGCCATCGTCGGTGTCCCTGGCCGCGGCCCGTCTGGGCTGGCCGCTGCAGAGCACCGCCGTCGTATCGCTGGTCGCCCGCCCGTTGGCGGCGTTGCAGGCGCAGATCCACCCCGGCGTGCGTCTGCTGGTGCTGAGCAACGATGGCGACAGCCCGGCCGCTATCGCCGAGTTGCTGCGTGAGCGGGGTTTCGGCGCTAGCCGGCTAAGCGTCTTCGAGCATCTGGGTGGCGAACACGAGCGGCGTATCGATGGGTTGGCCGATGGCTGGTCCCTCGAGCGCGCCGCGGATCTCAACCTGGTGGCCATCGAGTGCCTGGCCGGTGAGGGCGCCCGCTGCCTGCCGCTGACCCCCGGCCTGCCTGATGACGCCTATCGTCATGACGGCCAGCTGACCAAGCGTGATGTGCGGGCTATTACCCTGTCGCGGCTGGCGCCGTCACCGGGTGAGCTGCTCTGGGATGTCGGCGCCGGCTGCGGCTCCATTGGCATCGAATGGCTGCGCGCCCACCCCAGCTGCCGCGCCATCGCCATCGAGGCGGACGAAGGGCGTCAGGCACATATCGTCCACAACCGTGACGCCCTTGGCGTGCCCAGCCTGCAACTGGTGGCCGGGCGGGCGCCCGAGGCGCTGGAAGGGTTGGCCGCGCCGGATGCGGTCTTCATCGGTGGCGGCGTGACCGTGCCCGGTGTGCTGCAGCACTGCTGGCAAGCACTCAAGCCCGGCGGCCGGCTGGTGGCCAATGCCGTGACCTTGCAGAGCGAGGCAGCACTGATCGCCTTTCGCGGCGAACACGGCGGCGAGCTGACCCGCATCGAGGTGGCCCAGGCCAAGCCATTGGGCGGCTTCGACACCTGGCGCGGCGCGCTGCCGATCACCCTGCTCGACGTCAGCAAGCCGCGATGAGCCGCATCCTCTTGCTTGGCGGGATCGGTGAAGCGCTGAGTCTCGCCCGCCGCCTTGGCCACGAACATATCTACAGCCTCGCCGGGTTGGGCAAGGTGCCCGAGGATCTAGCCTGCCAGGTGTGTGTCGGCGGCTTCGGCGGTGCCGAGGGGCTGGCCGAATTTATCCACAGGGAAGGCATCACGCTTCTGGTCGACGCCACGCATCCCTATGCCGCGCAGATCAGCCATAACGCGGCACGCGCTGCCCAGCAGGCCGGTGTGCCCTGCTGGGCGCTGCGGCGTCCGGGCTGGACGGCATCGCCGGGTGATGACTGGCGCGAGGTGTTCGATTGGTCCTCACTGATCGCCGCCCTGGCGCCATTCCGGCGCCCGCTGTTCACCCTGGGGCGCGAGCCGCTGGAGCATCTGCACGAGATTCCCGCCCATCAGCACTGGACGGTACGTTGCCTGCAAGGCCAGCCGGCGGGCGAGCAGGCCGAGGTGATCGGTGCCCGCGGGCCGTTCAGCCTGGAAGACGAGCGCGCGCTGCTCGCGCGGCTGAACTGCGATGTGCTGGTCAGCAAGAACAGCGGCAGCGCGGCCACCGAGCACAAGCTGCAGGTCGCCCGCGAACGTGGCGTGCCGGTGCTGGTGTTGCAGCGACCGGCGTTGCCGGCGGTGGACCGTGAGTTCGCCGAGCCTGAGGCCCTGTGGCGGGCGTTGCTGGATAGTGGCGTAACCGACTCAACCAATCCATAGCCTGGGTAGAGCGAAGCGATACCCAGGCTACGAAACCGCGCTCAATGCGGCTACGAAACCTGTCCGCGCCAGCGCTGTTAAACTGCCGCACTTTTTGCGGAGCCCGACCATGACTGTCACGCCTTATGCCCAGGTATTGTTCGCCGGCCCCGATCTGCTCGCCGGTTCCTTCGCCGAGCTGTTTCGTGCTCGGCTGGTCGAGCTGCGGGGCGAGGCGGCGCTGGCCGATATCGTCGACACCGGCGCGGGCTACGACGGCCTCTGGCATCGCGTGAGCGATGGCAGCGGCACCTGCCTGGTGATCGACCTGGAGCCACAGAGCAGCAGCCAGCATGTCGACTGGCTGCGCACTGAGCTGGCGGCCAAGACCGATGCACAGCGCATCTTCGTCACCAGCCTGTTCGGCCAGCTCGATGCCGACGCGGCTGGCGTTGCCTGCGCGCTGATCGAACGGACGGAATTGCACCTCGGCTGCGTCGACGTACCAGAACTGCCGGGCAGCCACGCTTGGTCGAAAATTCCCGCCCACCAGTACCGCGTGCTGCTCTGCAACGGCCCGCGCTGCACCCGGCGCGGCGCGTTGCCGCTGTGGAAAAAGCTGCGCGAGCAGGTCAAGGCCGCCGGCAAGCTGGAGTGCGAAGGCGGTGTGCACATCACCCGCACCCAGTGCCAGTTCCCCTGTGATCAGGGCCCGACCCTGACGGTTTATCCACAGGGCCATTGGTATCAGGTGCGCAGCGAGGCGGACGTGGTGCGCCTGGTTGACGAGCAACTGGTCGCTGGCCGCGCGGTGCCCGAGTTGATGATGGCGCGACCCTAGCCCAGGCTCGCGCCGGCGGCATCTTCCCGGCGCGTGCATGTTTCGGGCTAACATGCCGGCACCATAAGAATTCGAGTCATGCATGACCGCCCTGTTTCTGCGTTATCGCACCGTCGCCATCGTGCTGTTGGTCATCTTCGGGCTGGCCGTCAGCCTGTGGCTGGCCAGCCGCTACGCCGAGCAGCGCGCCTGGGAAGATCGCAGCAACGAAGCCCACGGCCAGCTGCAGCTCTACGCGCAATCGATCCAGACCCTGGTCGACCGCTTCCGTTCGGTGCCGCAGCTGCTGTCGATGGACAGCGACATTCAGGCGCTGCTGCAAGCGCCTAACGACCCCACGTTGCGTGACAAGCTCAATCGCCGTTTCGAAATGCTCAACACCGCCGCTGGCGCCAGCGTGCTCTACCTGATCGACCGCAATGGCCATACCCTGGCGGCCAGCAATTGGAACGAGTGGAGCAGTTTCGTCGGCAGCAACTACGGCTTTCGCCCCTATTTCCAGGACGCCCTGCATCGCACCGCCGGCCGCTATTTCGCGGTCGGGGTGACCACCGGTGTGCCCGGCTACTTCCTCTCCCATGCGGTGTACGACGACAACGGCGCGGTGATCGGCGTGCTGGTGGTCAAGCTCGAGCTCGAAGAACTGCAGCGCGAATGGGTCGGCCAGCCCGGTGTGCTGCTGGTCGCCGACAGCTACGGCGTGGTGATTCTCAGCAGCCGGCCGGCCTGGCGTTTCCTGGCGCTGGAGGAACTCGACGAGCTGGATCACGCCGAGCTGGTAGAGGTGCGCAAGTACGCCGAGCGCCCGCTGGAAGTGCTATCCAGCGAGCCCGGCCCATACTTTGAAGGCAATGCCGACTGGATGAACATCGACGGCCCCGATGGTCGGCAGACCTACCTGTGGCAGCGCCAGGAGCTGGCTAGCGAGGCCTGGACGCTGCACCTGCTGATTGAGGAAAGCAGCCTCGGTGACACCGCGCGCAGCTATCGCCTGGCCGCTGCTGGCGTGTGGCTGACTCTGGTGTTCCTGGTGCTGTTTCTGGTTCAACGCCACAAGAACCAGCGCTTGCAGGCGAGCATCCGCGAGAACCTCGAGCGCGAGGTGACCCTGCGCACCGCCGAGCTGCGCGAAGCCCAGGAGGGGCTTGTGCATGCGGCGAAAATGGCGGCGCTGGGGCAGATGTCGGCGGCCATGGCCCACGAGATCAACCAGCCGCTGACCGCCATCCAGATGCATCTGGGCAGCCTCGGTCTGCTGCTCGACAACGGCCGCGAAGCCGACGTGCGCGCCGGCCTGACGCGTATCGACGGCCTGCTGCAGCGTATGGCCATTCTCACTGGGCACCTGAAAACCTTTGCCCGCAAGAGCCCGGCCGGGCTCAACGAACGCCTGTTGCTCAGCGATGTGCTGGAGCAGGCGCTGTTGCTGCTGGCGCCTCGGCTGCGCAGCGAGCAGGTCGAGCTGCGCCGCGAAGTGCGCAGCGAGGCACGGGTCTCCGGCGACGCGATCCGCCTCGAACAGGTGGTGCTCAATCTGCTCAATAACGCGCTGGACGCCATGGTCGACAGCCCGCAGCGAACCCTCGGCGTTTTGATCGAGTTACAGGGTGACGGCTGCGTGCTGCAGGTCAGCGACACCGGTGGCGGCATTGCCGAGGAACATCTGAGTAGCGTTTTCGAGCCGTTCTTCACCACCAAACCGGTGGGCGAAGGGCTGGGGTTGGGGTTGGCGATTTCCTACGGCATCGTGCGCGATCTGGGCGGCAGCCTGGAGGCACGCAATGGCCCGGATGGCGCGATCTTCATCCTGCGCCTGCCGTGCGCCGGGTGAGCCTGGCATTTTGTGTAACACCCGTTGGGCGTTGCGCTTGCGCTGCAGGGATACACTGCGCCCTCGAATAAGAAAAAGGAGGTTTCATGGCAGGTCAGGTAATCGTCGTCGACGACGAAGCAGCGATTCGCGAGGCGGCGCAGCAGTGGCTGGAGCTGTCCGGCTTCAGCGTGCAGACCTGCGCCACGGCGGCCCAGGCGCTGGCGCTGCTCGACGCCGACTTTCCCGGCGTGCTGATCAGTGATGTGCGCATGCCCGGCACCGATGGCCTGCAACTGCTGGAGCGGGTAGTCGAACTCGACCGCGATCTGCCGGTGATCATGATCACCGGCCACGGCGATGTGCCGATGGCCGTGCAGGCGCTCAAGCAGGGTGCCTATGACTTCATCGAGAAACCCTTCACCCCGGACCGCCTGCTCGACACCGTGCGCCGCGCCCTGGAAAAACGCAGGCTGATCTGCGAGAACCGTGCACTGCGTCAGCAGTTCGCCCTCAAGGATGGCATCGCCGCGCAACTGCTCGGCGTGTCGCGACCCATGGAGCGGCTGCGTCGGCAGATTCTCGATCTGGCCGGCACTTCGGTGAACGTGCTGATCCGCGGCGAGACCGGTTCCGGCAAGGAGCGCGTGGCGCGTTGCCTGCACGATTTCAGCGAGCGCGCCGACAAGCCGTTCGTGGCGCTCAACTGCGCGGCGATTCCCGAGCACCTGTTCGAGAGTGAGCTGTTCGGCCATGAGAGCGGCGCTTTCACCGGCGCCCAGAACAAGCGCGTCGGTCGTATCGAACACGCCCATGGCGGCACGCTGTTTCTCGATGAGGTGGAAAGTCTGCCGCTGGCCCAGCAGGTCAAACTGCTGCGCGTGCTGCAGGAAAAGACCCTGGAACGGCTGGGCTCCAACCGCAGCATTCAGGTCGACCTGCGGGTGATCAGCGCGGTGAAGCCGGACCTGCTCGATGAGGTCAAGGCCGGGCGTTTCCGTGAGGATCTGTTCTACCGGCTGAATGTCGCCACGCTGCAGATACCGGCACTGCGCGAGCGGCGCGAGGATATTTCGCTGCTGTTCGAACACTTTGCCGAAGAAGCCGCCCATCGCCACAGCCGCACCCTTGAGCCGCTGACACCTGCCGAACTGGCGGCACTGCTCGGCCACGAATGGCCGGGCAATGTGCGCGAGCTGATCAACGCCGCCGAACGCCATGCCCTGGGGCTTGGCGATAACGATGTGCAGGAAGGCAACCAGTCCCTGGCCGGGCAGATGGAAGCCTTCGAGGCGCAATGCCTGCACAACGCGCTGCTGCGCTGCCGCGGTAGCATCCTGCAGACCATGGAGCTGCTGCAGTTGCCACGCCGAACCCTCAACGAAAAGATGCAGCGTCATGGCTTGCAGCGCAGTGCCTACCGGCCGGCGGGGAGCAGTGACGAGGATTGAGTCACGGCTCTGAGGGCGGTCAAACCCTAGGGTGGGCTGAAGCCCACCCTAGGGTTTGCTTTATCAGCGGAAGAGGCGTCGTAAGAGGTGCTATCCGCAATCCCCAATCTGATGTGGGAGCGGGTGGGGACGCCTAGTCCATGCCCGCGATTTTTCGCGCGCATGGCGCGCTCCCACAGTTATTCCTCTGGTAGTGCGCCTGCAAATCACCTCTGGGCGGCTCACATAAGCGGAATCCTGCCGATTGCCACCTGGCCTATAGGCGACCTTTCGCTGCTTTCTCTCTAGTGATCTTCCAGAAACCGCTCTGGCTCGCGGCTTTTCATCGCTGGCACGGCGCCTGCTATGGCTACTGGTAACCGGGCATTTTCAAACCGGCTCTCTGACAAGAATAATCACGGAGACACACCATGCGATTGACCAAGCGCGTCACTCTGTTCGCGGCTGCCGCGGCCTTCACTGCCAGCACCGCGGTACTTGCTGCCCCAACCTTCATCAACGTGCTTACCGGCGGCACCAGCGGGGTGTATTACCCGATTGGCGTGGCCATGTCGCAGCTGTATGGCAGCGGCATTGAGGGCGCGAAAACCTCGGTACAGGCCACCAAGGCCTCTGTGGAAAACCTCAACCTGCTGCAGTCCGGCCGTGGCGAGATCGCCTTTGCCCTGGGCGACTCGGTGGAAGATGCCTGGAAGGGTGTCGAGGATGCCGGTTTCAAGGCGCCGCTGACGCGCATCCGCGCCATCGCCGCGACCTACCCGAACTATATCCAGATCGTTGCGAGCAAAGAGTCCGGCATCAAGACCCTGGAAGACCTCAAAGGCAAGCGCATCTCCGTGGGCGCGCCGAAATCCGGCACCGAGCTGAATGCCCGGGCCATCTTCAAGGCCGCCGGCCTGAGCTACAAGGACATGGGCCGCGTCGAGTTCATGCCGTACGCCGAGTCGGTCGAGCTGATCAAGAACCGCCAGCTGGACGCCACCCTGCAGTCCTCCGGTCTGGGCATGGCGGCCATCCGCGACCTGGCGTCGATGGTGCCGATCACCTTCGTCGCCATTCCTGAAGACGTGGTGGCGAAGATCGACAGCCAGGCTTACCAGGCCAAGGTCATCCCGGCCGGCACCTACGACGGTCAGGATCAGGACGTACCGACAGCGGCCATCGTCAACCTGCTGGTCAGCCACGAGAAGGTCTCCGATGAGGTGGCTTATCAGATGACCAAGCTGCTGTTCGACAACCTGCCCCGTCTGCGTACCGCCCACTCCGCGGCCAACGACATCAAGCTGGAGCACGCCACCGAGGGCCTGCCAATCCCGCTGCACCCGGGCGCCGAGCGCTTCTACAAGGAAGCCGGCGTACTCAAGTAACACGCAGGGCAGCGCGGGCAGCCGTACACGCTGCCCGCTCGCCTGTCGGGTCGGCGCTTGGCCATGCTCCTAGGCAATGGCCCGCCGTTATTGCAGCTGCATCGAGAATCTATCCATGAGCGATCATCCAGGTCTGGCCGGCAACCCCGGTCAGTGGCCCAAGGCCGTGTTCTACGTCGCGATCCTGTTTTCCGCCTACCAGATCATCGGGGCCGCCTTCCATCCGTTCTCCAGCCAGGTGCTGCGCGCCGGCCACGTCGGCTTCGTGTTGCTGATGGTGTACCTGTGCTTCCCGATGCGTGGCCAGGGTCGGCCATGGACGGCGCTCGCCTGGGTGCTGGGCCTGGCGGGATTGGGCACGGCGCTTTACCAGTGGTACTTCGAGGCAGACCTGGTCCAGCGTTCGGGTGATCTCACCCCCTCTGACATGGTGGTCGGGGTGACCTTGCTGGTGCTGGTGTTCGAGGCGGCGCGGCGGGTCATGGGCCTGGCCCTGCCGCTCATCTGCGGTTGCTTCCTGGCCTACGGCCTGTTCGGCGAACACCTGCCGGGCGACCTGGCGCACCGTGGTTATGATTTCGACCAGATCATCAACCAGTTGTCGTTCGGCACCGAAGGGTTCTACGGCACGCCGACCTATGTGTCGGGTACCTACATTTTCCTGTTCATCCTGTTTGGTGCGTTTCTCGAGCAGGCAGGGATGATCCGCCTGTTCACCGATTTCGCCATGGGCATGTTCGGCCACAAGACCGGCGGCCCGGCCAAGGTGTCGGTAGTGACCTCGGCGCTGATGGGTACCATCACCGGTTCTGGCGTGGCCAACGTGGTCACCACCGGCCAGTTCACCATCCCGCTGATGAAGCGCTTCGGCTACCGGGGCACCTTCGCCGCGGCGGTGGAGGCCTCGGCCAGCATGGGTAGCCAGATCATGCCGCCGATCATGGGCGCCGTTGCGTTCATCATGGCCGAGACCATCAACGTGCCCTACGTGGAGATCGCCAAGGCGGCGCTGATCCCGGCGCTGCTGTGGTTCGGCTCGATCTTCTGGACCGTGCACCTGGAGGCCCAGCGCCTGAAGCTGACCGGCCTGCCGAAAGAGGAATGTCCGGATCCGTTCGCGGCCATCAAGCAACGCTGGTACCTGCTGATTCCACTGGGTGTGCTGGTGTATCTGCTGTTCGCCGGCTTCACGCCGATGTTCTCCGGCACCGTGGGCCTGGCCCTGACCGCCATCGTGATTCTCGGTACGGCGATCGTCATGCGCGCCAGCAACCTGTGGCTGAAGATCGCCTTCTGGATCGCCCTGGGGCTGGTCAGCTCCGGCTTCCTCAAGTTCGGCATCGGCGTGGTATTCGGCGTGATCGCCCTGCTGGTCGCCGGCTGCTTCTACGTCAAGGGCGGGCGGGAAACCCTGCGTGCCTGCGTATGGGCGCTGGCCGACGGTGCGCGCCATGCGATCCCGGTCGCGGTGGCGTGCATTCTGGTGGGGGTGATCATCGGCGTGGTGTCGCTGACCGGCATCGCCACCACCTTCGCCGGTTACATCATGGCCATCGGCAAGGACAACCTGTTCCTGTCGCTGGTGCTGACCATGCTCACCTGCCTGGTTCTCGGCATGGGCATTCCGACCATTCCCAACTACATCATCACCAGCGCCATCGCCGCGCCGGCGTTGTTGGAGTTGGGCGTGCCGTTGATCGTGTCGCACATGTTCGTCTTCTACTTCGGCCTGATGGCTGATCTGACGCCGCCGGTGGCGCTGGCCTGTTTCGCCGCTGGTTCGATCGCCAAGGAGAACGGCCTGCGGATCAGCCTATGGTCGGTGCGCATCGCCGCGTGCGGCTTCGTGGTGCCGTTCATGGCGGTGTATGACCCGGCGCTGCTGATGCAGGGCGACGACTGGGGGGCGATCCTCTACATGTTGATCAAATCGGTGTTTGCCGTCGGTTTGTGGGGCATGGCAGTGGTCGGCTATTTCTCGGCGCCGATGCGTGCGTGGGAGCGGCTGTTGGTGTTCGCCGCCGGTGCTTCGCTGGTGATTCCGGCGTCGGTATTCAGCTACGACCTGCTCGGGCTGTACAGCGTCACCACCGATGAAATCGGCTTCCTGGTTGCTGCAGTGGTGATCGCCTTGCATGTGCTACGCGCTCGCCGCCAGCCGGCCATGGCGGCCGCTTGATCGGGCTTTGCCTGGGCCTGGCGGGAGCGGTGTGGGCGACGCTGCCTGCGCCGTCCTTCACCCTGGCCTGGGATCACACGATCGAGAAGATCCGCTGGGAAGAGGACTACCGCGTCACGCCGGGCGGGCTGCTGCTCGGCGAGGCGCGGGTACGTGGTAGCGGCGCCGGTATGGAGATCCCGGATGGTGCCGTGTTGCGCGAGGGGGCCTGGCATTACCAACGCCAGGTGCCGCCCCTGCAACCGCTGCGCCTTGGCCGTACGCCCGAGGCGGGCGACTACCAGCTGTGCGATGCCGAGGGCTGCAAGCCGTTCAGCGAGTGGCTCGGGCCGCCGAAGGCGAGTCAGCCGGTGGTGGAGCTTTGGAGTTGTGAGATGAAGGGAGACTGAATTTGCAGAAGCGTTCACTGGCTTGCTTTTGTGGGAGCGCGCCATGCGCGCGAAAAATCGCGGGCATGGCCCGCTCCCACAGACTGCCTACTTGATTTGCCTCCGCATCTCCCCCAACTCTGCCCGCAACGCCTTCAATTCCTCAAGAATCATCTCCTCGCGCCGTATTCGCGCCGCGACTTCAGG
The DNA here is from genome assembly GCF_007993955.1 of Pseudomonas sp. AG1028. NCBI lineage: Bacteria > Pseudomonadati > Pseudomonadota > Gammaproteobacteria > Pseudomonadales > Pseudomonadaceae > Pseudomonas > Pseudomonas sp. AG1028. The sequence continues at coordinate 105,260 of NZ_VIVP01000005.1, read as the reverse complement.
ATCAGGCTCCTGGGCATCCTGCATAGCGTTGACGATCACTGCGATAAACAGGTTGAGCATCATGAACGTGGCGATCAGCACGTAGGGGATGAAGAACAGCCAAGCGTGCGGGTACACCTCCATGATCGGTCGCACCGTGCCGCTCGACCAGCTGTCCAGGGTCATCATCTGGAACAGCGAATACAGGCTGGCGGTCAGCGAGCCGAACCATTCGGGAAAGCGCTCACCGAACAGCTGCGTGGCCATTACCGCCGAGACATAGAAGATCAGCCCCATCAGCATGATGATGCTGCCCATACCGGGCAGTGAGGCGAGCAGCGCCTGCACCACCTTGCGCATGCTCGGGTTGATCGACACCAGACGCAGCACCCGCAACACGCGCAATGCGCGCAGCACGCTGAACGGCCCGCTGGCCGGCACCAAGGCGATGCCCACCACGATGCAGTCGAACACCGCCCACGGATCGCGCAACAGGCCAATGCCCCGGGCGGCGAAGCGCAGCGCCAGCTCGATCACGAACACCGCCAGGATGAACATATCCATAGGCAACAGCAGCCAGCCCCATTCGGCGACGATCTCTTTGGAGGTCAGCATGCCGAGGATGGCGGCGTTGATCAGGATCAGCACGGTGATCAGGCGTTGCACGGGCTTGCCGTCCATGACCTGAGCCAGTTGCTGGCGCCAGGTTTCTGGAACGTTCGGTGTGATGAGATCGGTCATCGTGGTGTCGGCGGGCTGCAATCGGGCTGCCGAGGGTAAATAAGCGGCGGGATGGAAGAAAGCGCGGCTACCAGCTGGATTTTCGCTAAATGTGTAGCCGTCATGGGGTGACGAGCGCTATGTGTAAATTCCTCCTCGCCCAATGAGAGAACGCCGGGATTGCCGAATCTACCTGCGCTCATTAGCCTGCCCCATTCGCCACGAGGCCCAGACCTCTCAACACGACGGATCACGGTATGAGCGAGCACGGCGGCAACATCACCTATTACCTGGAAATGCACAGCGCCGAGCAGGTGCGCGGCAAGCCCATGCCCGATGACCTGCAGGTGGTCGAGTGCCGCATCAAGCAGTTCCAGTTCAACCGTTTTCTCTATCAACTGGTCGGCGAGCCCTGGGAGTGGACGGACAAGCTGGCCTGGTCGGATGCGCAGTGGCGTGAGGTGATCGAAAGCGATGATCACCGCACCTGGGTGGCCTATCATCAGGGCGCGATCGCCGGTTACTACGAGCTGCAGCGCGACGCCGACGGCGCGGTGGAAATCCTTTATTTCGGCCTGGCAGAAGCCTTCTTTGGCCAGGGCTTCGGCGGCCCGCTGCTGACTCACGCGCTGCAGTCCGCCTGGGCCTGGCCGGGTACCCGCCGGGTGTGGGTACACACCTGCAGCCTCGACCATCCCAGTGCGCTGGCCAACTATCAGGCGCGGGGGCTCAGGTTGTATCGTCAGGAGCACGAGGATTAAAGGTGTCCTGATAGCGCATTGCGTCGAGACTTACCGGCCGCTGCGCTGTCGGATATCTGGCGAGCCGTGTCGCGGTCACAGAACGGAGTTCCGTATGCCAAAGCTTAGTGTGAAGTTACTGCCTCTCTGCCTGCTGGCGCTGCCCTTCATGGCATCTGCCCAGCAACCGATCCAGCCCGGTCTCTGGGAGATCACCTCGAACAACATGCAGCTGGGCGGCAAGACCCTGCCAAGCAGCGACGTGATGCTGCAGCAGTTCAAGAACCTGCCCCAGGCGCAGCGCGAGATGATGGAACGGGCCATGGCCCAGCAGGGCATCCAGCTCGGCGACAAGGGCGTGCAGTACTGCATCAGCCAGGCCCAGGTCGATGCGCAGAACATCCCCCTGCAGGACCCCAACTGCAGTCAGCAGATCACTTCCCGTGACAACGACCGCTGGGTCTTCAACTTCACCTGCCCGCAGGGTCGCGGCCAGGGCGAGGCGCATTTCCTCGACGACAAGAACTTCACCACCAAGGTCAACGGCGAGTTCGACAGCGGCGCGGGCCGTCAGCAGGGCAGCATGGAGTCCGAGGCACGCTGGGTGTCGGCTGACTGCGGCGCGTTGCGCCCGCGGCAGTAATTCGATGGCTGCAGCAGTGGTCTAGAGCCGCTGCTGGATCACCCGCGGATCACCGTCGAAATCGGCCAGCTGTTCGGCGCTGCCGGTGGTGATCAGCGTCCAGCGGGTGTTCAGGGGCGTCCAGTATTGCTGCTGATCGCGGCCCAGCTTGCTGGCATCGGCCAGCACGAACACCTCCGCCGCCTGGCGGATCATCAAATCCTTCAGATAGGCCTGGCTGGCGCTCGCTTCGCACAGGCCGCGCCCGGCAACCACGCCATCGGCGCTGACGAACACCTTGTCGGCACTCAGCCGTTCGAGCATCGCCATGGCCGCGGGGCCGAAGGTGGCCATGCTGCCGGGGCGCAGGTCGCCGCCCAGCACCGTCACCCGCCCTTGCGGCAATTCATGTAGCGATTCCAGGGCCAGCAGGTTGTTGGTGATCACGTGCAGGCCGGTGCGCTCGCGCAACAGCCGGGCCAGGCTCGCGGTCGAGGTGCCGCCGTCGAGCAGCACGGTATCGTTGTCCTGCACATGGGCCAGTGCGGCGCGGGCGATGCGCTCCTTCTCCAGGCTGGAATGGCTGCTGCGCTCTTCCAGCGAAGCTTCCGGGGCATGCTTGCCGATGTGCGCGGCGCCGCCGTAGGTGCGCATGATCATGCCCTGCTCGGCGAGCGAGGACAGGTCGCGGCGCACCGTGGCTTCGGACACGCCGAGCGAGCTGCACAGCGTCTCGACGTTGACGTTGCCGTTGTTGGAGAGCACCAGTTCGAGAATGGCCTGGCGGCGTTTGGCGACTTTCATGGCGATCCTTCAGGGAGAGGCGGCTGCACTGTACCACTTAGCGCCCGGCCTGCTCACAACGAGGCACCACCACAGATCACCAACTGCTGGCCGGTGATGGCGCCGGCGTCGCCGCCAAGTAGAAAGGCGGTCATCGCCGCCACTTCACCCGGCTGGATGAAGCGCCCGATGGGTGGCTGGCGCGGCGGCGTGCCCTGGCGGGCCGGGTCGATCAGCATCGGCGTTTCGGTGGCGCCCGGGGCGACCAGGTTGACGGTGATGCCCTTTGGCGCCAGCTCGATGGCCCAGGAGCGCACCAGGCCGATCAGCGCGGCCTTGGTGGCGGCGTACTGGCTGCGACCGGCCGCACCGTTCATGGTGCGGCTGCCGACCAGCACGATACGCCCCGGCGCACGCAGGCGCCCGATCAGGCCGTTGACCAGCTGGGTGGCGGCGCTGACGTGCACCTGCCACATGGCCGCGCCGTCTTCGTCGCTCAGTTCGCCCAGAGGCGCGGTGCGCATGAAACCGGCGGCATGGACGATGGCGTCCAGTGCCGGGATATCGACCAGGGCGCCGGCCAGCGAGGCGTTGTCGGCCAGGTCGGCGGCGACGAAACTCAGGCTCGGGTGTTGCAGGCTCGGCGCGCGTCGGCTCATGCCGATCACCAGCCAGCCGTCTTCCAGCAGGCGCCGGGCGATGGCTTCGCCGATGCCCGAGCTGACCCCGGTGACCAGGGCGCAGCGGCGGTCTTCACTCATCTGGATTCTCCACGCAAAAGGGGCGCCGCCAGGGCGCCCGTTGGCTCTAGCGGATGGCCGCCAGGGGAATATGCACGTGTTTGATCTTCTGCCGGAAGTAGGTGAAGGCCACGTGCAGGCTGCCGTCACGAGCCTGAATGATGCTCGGGTAGGAGAACTCGCGGTTGAGTTTCTCCTGGGAGTTGTTGGTCATGCAGAAGCCATCGCCGAGCTCGATATCCAGACGCAGCGGCCAACTGCGTCCTTCATCGGCTGAAATCGCCAGGCTCATGGGCGCCCGTGGGATGCCCCACACGGCGCCGCGACCGTCGGCATTGACGGTCGGCGTGACGCGCTCGTCGCCCTCGTCCTCGATCTCGTCGTACAGCGAAGCGCGGCGCTGCTCGATACCCTCGGCGTTGATCGGGTTGTAGACCAGCGCCAGTTCGCCGCTGGCCATACGGATGTACTGGATCGACGAGTTGTTGTTCGGCAGCTCCGTTGGCGTCGGTACGCTCCAGGTGCGGCCTAGATCGGTCGAGCGGCTGGCGTAGATGTGATCGGCCCAGCGGCTGCGGAACAGGCCCAGCAGCGTGCCATCGGCCAGCTGATGGACGTTCATGTGCACGGCGCCGGTGCTCTGCGGCACGTCGTGGCGGCTCCAGGTACGGCCCTGGTCGCAGCTGATCATCACCGCGCTGACATCGTGGTTGCCGATCCATTTCTCGCCCGGCTGGGTGATGCAGTACCACACCGGGAACACCCAGTCGCCGTTGCTCAGCACCGCCGGCGGGTGGCGCACGAAGGTGCCCACTTCATCGAACAGCGTCTCGATCGGACCCCAGGTCAGGCCGCCGTCCTCGGAGAGGCGACGGCGCACGATGGCGGTTTCCTGGTTGCCGGAAATCTGCGCGGTCCAGATCAACCACAGCGGGCCATTCGGCGCCTGGAACAGGATGGGATTCTGCTCCGAGCGGCTGGCGTCTTCGGACATCTTCTGCGGCTCGCTCCACACGCCGGTGGCCGGGTTGCGGCGCGACAGCAGCACGAAGATGTCGGCCATGCCTTCCTGGGTGCCGGCGAACCAGGTGCACAGCAGGGTGCCGTCGGCCAGTTCATGCAGGTTAGCGGCATGGTTCTGGGCATAGGGCGTGGGCAGGTAGGCGTCGTGGCGCTGTTCAAGAGTTGGCATTGGTAACCTCCGAAGCGTTGGCGGCCTTGTTGCTGCGCGGCAGCAGGCGCTCGATGCAGATCACCACGGCGGGGGTGATCAGGGCGATGTACATGTTGTCGATGCCGTACGGGTTGCCCATCAGGTACCACACGCTGGTGGTGACGGTGGCGGCGCCCAGGCCCCAGGTCGCGCCGCGGCCGGTGGCGAACAGCGGCAGGTAGATGGCCACCAGGGCGATGACGGTGATCGACAGGCGCAGGGCGCGGGTGAAGAACGACAGGTTGAGAATTTCCGGTGCGGCGAACACGAATACCAGCGGTGCGAAGCCGACGACCAGGCTGATCACCTTGGTCATGCGGAATTCTCGCTCGGCGTTGGGCTTGCGCAGCGGCACGTAGAAGTCGCGCACCACCAGCGAGGTGATGGCCAGGGCCACGGCGCTGACGCCGACGAACACCGAGGCGACCAGGGAGATGGTGACCACGCCGGCCAGCCATGGGCTCATCGACTGCAGGAATACCGGCAGGGCGTAGAGGCTGTCCATGTCCGGGTGCAGGTACTTGGACACCACGCCGATCACGCCCAGGGCGATGGAGATCGGCAGGCACATCAGGCCGGCCCACAGCGCGGCATTACGTGCCGATTTGGCGCTCTTGGTGGTGCTGATCGCCTGCATGATGTACTGGGTGGAGAAGATCGCGCCCACGGTGCCGATGATCCAGGCCATTACCTTGGAGCCACCGATGGCACCATCCCAGGTGAAGTAGTGCGCTGGCAGGCTCTGGTGAACTTGTTCGAAACCGCCGGCGAGCTTGAGGGCGATCCACAGCACGATCATCACCCCGGCGTATTTGACGACGGTGTGCAGCACGCTGATGTAGGCCACGCTCTTCATGCCGCCGAAGGCGTAGTAGAGGGTGCTGACGATGGCGGTGATGAAGGCGGCGGTGGGCAGGTTGATATGCATCACCGTGGCGATGGCCGCCGCGCCGCTGACGTAGTTGCCGACGTTCACCAGCAGCAGGGCGTAGATCATGATCACCGAGACCATCATCTTGGCGCCGTAACCGTAGCGGCGCTCGATGAAGCCGGAGATGGTGTATTCGCCCGAGCTGTACAGTTTCCTGGCCATCAGGATGGCGAATAGCGGGAAGCCGATGGCGGCGGCGACGACCGCCCAGGCCGCGGCCATGCCGCTCTCGAACGCCGCCTGGGCGGTGCCGATGGTGGATTTGGCGCCGATGTATTCGGACATCATCAGCATGCCGACGATGAAGGCCGGCATGCTGCGTGAGGCGACCATGTACTGTTCGGTGTTCTTGCTGCGAATGCGCATCGTCAGCCAGGAGGTGAACAGGATGTAGACGACCACCATGCTGATGATGATCAACGTGCCTTGGGTGTTGAAGGTTTCCATCATTCGCTCCGATTGTTCTTGTCTAGGGCTTGCGTGAGGAAGTTCGGGGTGACTCAGGCGTGTGCGGGAGTCGGCTGCCTGCGTTTGCGGGTGGCCAGTTCCACGGCCTGGCGAAGCGCTTCGATGAGGCTGCGTTCGTCGGCGATGCCCTTGCCGGCGATGTCGAAAGCGGTGCCGTGATCGACCGAGGTGCGGATCACTGGCAGGCCGATGGTGACGTTGACCCCGGCCTCCAGGCCCATGACCTTCACCGGGCCATGGCCCTGGTCGTGGTACATGGCGACTACCGCGTCGAAATCGCCACGGCCGGCGCGGAAGAACAGGGTGTCGGCCGGCAGCGGGCCTTCCACGCGCCAGCCGCGGGCGCGCAACTCGTCGATGGCCGGCTGGATCTTGGTGGCTTCCTCGCCGTAGCCGAACAGGCCGTTTTCGCCGGCGTGGGGGTTGATGCCGCACACCGCGATCAGCGGGTTGTCGATACCGGCGCGCACCAGGGTCTCGTGGGCGCGCTCGATGGTGCGGCGTACCAGGCCCGGCTCGATGCGCGCGATGGCGTCGATGATGCCGATGTGGGTGGTGACATGGATGACGCGCAGGGTCGGCGTCATCAACATCATCGACACTTCCTCGATGCCGGTCAGGTGCGCCAGCATCTCGGTGTGGCCGGGGAAGATATGCCCACCGGCGTGCAGGGCTTCCTTGTTCAGCGGCGCGGTGCAGATGGCGTCCAGTTCACCGGCTTCGGTGAGCTGCACGGTGCGTTCGATGTAACGGAAGGCAGCGTCGCCGGCGATCGCCGAGAGCTGGCCGTAGGGCAGGTCGTCGGGAATCAGGTCGAGGTCGATGCAGTCCACCACGCCCGGCTGGAAGCGGGCCTGGCGCGGGTGTTCGATGGCGTTGACCTGCAGGCTGCCGCCGACGATGCGGTTGGCATCGGCCAGTCGCCGGGCGTCGCCGATGACCAGCGGTCGGCACATGGCGTAGACGCTGTCATGGGCCAGGGACTTCATGATGATTTCCGGGCCGACGCCGGCAGCATCACCCAGGGTGATGCCGATTACGGGGCGTTCAGACATGGTGGGCTTCCTTCTCGGAGAGGGGCTGGGAATGGCTGGCGCCGTGCAGGCGAGCCCAGGCCTGGTAAAGGGTGTTCGGCTGGCCGAAGCCACCGGCCTTGGTGACGATGGCCAGCTCGCGGCCCTGCCTGCGGGCGCTGGACAGCACCACGCCGGGGGCCAGCTCGCCGTGCAGTTGCAGGCTGTCGATGGCGGCAGCGGCAAGGAGGGCGCGGGCGGTTTCGCCGCCGGTGGCGATAAGTGCGCCGGCCTTGGCGATGGCCGGCAGCAGCAACTGCGCCAGGGGCGCGCCCAGCAACGTCGCTTGAGCTGGGTCGCGGTCGCGCTGTTCGAGGCTGATCAGCAGATCCTTGCCGCTCGCCATCTGCGCGGCCAAGCGAGCGCTCAACGCGTCGCGCTGATCGGCTGCATCAGTTGCCAGCAGCAGCTGTGGTTCGATGCGCTGCCACTGCTGGCCGCTGCGCTCGGCGAGCAGCGCGGCCTGAGCCTGGGAATGCCGCGACATGCTGCCGACCACGGTGAGCACCGGCTTTGCGGCCTCGGGCAGCGCCGGCGCGATGCGCGGTGCGAGCCCCAGAGCGGCGGGCAATTGCTGGGCGAGGCCGGCCGAGCCGACCCAGAACAGTTGATCGGCGTGCTCGACCGAGGCCTGGGCCAGCGCCTGCAGGTCGGCATCGCGTTCTGCGTCGCAGACCAGCACCTGGGTACCAGCCCGCAGATGGCGGGCCAGCGATCCAGCCAGCTCGGCGCCGCGTACTTGTTCGAGGTCGAGCGCGGCGCAGCGCAGGCCCTCGTTGCCGAACAGTTTGAGCAGATCGCTCGTGCCGCTCAGGCCTTCGTTGCGCCAGACATCGCTCTGATCGACGGCCACGCCATCGACGTACTGCACCCCGCCCAAGGTAGTACGGCCCATGGCCGGAAAGGCGGGGGCGACCAGCGCCATGCCCTTGCCCAGCAGTGCTGAGACTTCGCTGAGCAGATTGCCACGCAGGGTCGAGTCGACCTTCTTGTACAGCCCGTGGCCGGTGAAGGTGCGGGTTTCCAGCAGGGCGCGATGGCGCTGCGCGGCCTGGTCCGGCGGCAGGCGACGGGTGTCCAGATCGATGGCGGTCACCGGCTGGGCGCGGTGCTCGGCCCGCGGGTCCAGCAGCACCTCGGTAGCCACGTGGCGCGCGAAGCCGGCCGCACAATCGGCGGCGCCGGACAGGTCGTCGGCGATCACCAGCAGCGGGCGTTTCATGGCAGCAGGCGCCGGTACAGCTGCTGGATGTCGTCCAGGCTTAGTGCTTTGGGATTGTTGACCATCAGGCGGGTGACCTTGGAGGCCGCCACGGCCATGTCCGCCAGGTGCTCCTCGGCCACGCCGAAGTCACGCAGGTTCTGGGGAATCTCCAGGGTGGCGGTCCAGGCGCTGATCTGCTCGATCAGTTTGCGTGCGGCCACTTCGTCACTGTCCGTTTCTCGCGCCAGGCCGCAGACGCAGGCAGCGCGCTTGAGGCGTGGCGCGCAGGCATCCATGTTGAAGGCCATCACGTGGGGCAGCAGCATGGCGTTGGCCACCCCGTGGGTGACGTGGAACTTGCCGCCCAGCGGGTAGGCCAGGGCGTGCACGGCGGCAGTGCCGGCGGCAGTCAGCGCCAGGCCGCCGTACATCGAGCCGAGCAGCATGTCACTGCGCGCCTGCACCGAGCCGGGCTGCTGATAGGCCTCGACGATGCTGCCGGCGATCAGTCGCATCGACTCCAGAGCGAAGGTGTCGCTGATCGGGTTGGCCTTGGTGGAAATGAACGACTCCAGCGAGTGGGTGAAGGCGTCCATACCGGTGGCGGCAGTGATCGGCTTGGGCAGGCCAAGGGTCAGGGTGGCGTCGAGGATCACTAGGGTCGGCAGCAGGTGGCGGCTGACCACACCGATCTTCAGTTCCTCGTCCGGCAGGGTGACGATGGCGTTGGGGGTGACCTCCGAGCCGGTGCCCGAGGTGGTCGGCACCAGCACCATGGGCGCGCCGGTATTGGGTACCTTGTCGATGCCAAGCATGCCGCGCAGCGGCATGTCGTTGGTGAGCAACACGGCGAACAGCTTGGCGGCGTCCAGCACGCTGCCGCCGCCGATGGCGATCAGCGCATCTGGCGCGGCAGGGGCCACGGCGCGGCGGAATACGCCTTCGATATTCTCCAGGGTCGGCTCTATCTCGACGTCATCGACCACGGTGACGGCGATGGACTTGGCCTGCAGCTGAGCGACCACGCGCTCGGTGACGCCCAACTGATGCATGGCGTTCTGGGTGACCAGCACCACGCGCTGCAGTGGTTTGTCGAGCAGCGCCAGTTTGTCGCCCAGGCTATTGAGGCTGTCGGGGCCGTGAACGACGTGTTTGACGGTCTGGAAGTGATACATGGTGGTCCTCCGGCTCAGCGTTGGTAGACGGCCAGCAAGCCTTCGAGCTTGTGCACGGTCTGTTCATCGAGGGCGGCAACGGGGGCGCGGCAGGGGCCGACCGGCACGTTGAGCAGGTCGGTGGCCTTCTTCAGCACGGACGGCATGGTGCCCAGGGCAAAGGCGTCGCGCAGCGGGCGCAGGGCTTCCTGGGCGGCGCGGGCGGCTTCGTGGTTGCCGGCCTGGAACTGATTCCAGATCTCCATCACCACATGGGGCACGGCGTTGGCAGTGGCCGCCACCGCGCCGTCACCGCCAGCCAGCAGGTTCCAGTAGATGAGCGAGTCGGTGCCGGCGAACACCGCGAAGTCGTCACTGCGGTAGCGCATCATCTGTACCAGGGCGTCGAAGTTGCCGGCGCTGTCCTTGATGCCCTTGATCTGCGGGTGCTGGGAAAGCGCTGCAACCGCGCCGATGCCGATCGACATACCGGTCTTGGCGGGGATGTTGTAGAGCATGATCGGCAGGTCGGAGGCGTCGCCGATACGCTGGTAGTGATTGATCAGTTCGCTCTGGCTGACGGCATTGAAGAACGGCGTGATGACCGACAGGGCCTGAACGCCCACATCGCTCATCTTCTTGTTCAGTTCGATCACATCGCGGGTGGCGAAGGCGCCGGTGCCGGCGATCACCGGCACGCGGCCGGCGGCGAGCTCGACGGTCAGTTTGGCGATGCGCACTTTCTCGGCGTCGGAGAGCGCGAAGAACTCGCCATTGGTGCCCAGCACGAACAAGCCGTGCACGCCGGAAGAGACGAGGCTCTCGATAAGCGCGGCAAGCGCCGGTTCATCGACCTCCTGGGCCGCATTGAACGGCGTGACGAGGGCAGGGACGATACCGTGGAATTTCATGGCTTATCCTGTTTATGATTTTTTTGGTCATTATGAATAGCATCTATGATTGAATCGATCAAATATTTCTGGATGAGCTCAGCTCTCTCCGCGTTTATTTGAGCGAATCGTTCGTTTTGAGTAAATTTTTTTTGATCGAATTGATCGGGATTTGAAGGGCGTGCCTAGCGGAATCGAACCGCGAGGTGGATTGGATGGTTTCCCTGGCGCGTTACTGGTGCCGGGCGCCTACTCAGAGCCTGGGCACGATCCTGGGTTCACGGCAGGCATTCCGGCTCGACCGGGCCAGGCGTGCAGGCGGAAGGATTGCTGACCGTGCGGCGGCAAAATTCCAAATCCCGTCTGGCTCGGCAGTAGTCGCTGTTAAGTCGACGCTCTGCGCTGAGTGTCGGTACTGAGGCGCCGGGTTGGCAGGCTGGGAGCTCCGGCTGCAAATTACACCAGCTGGAGTACTCATTGGGCTTGCGATAGCCCGCCGCCAGTAAGCAGTTTTCCGTTTCGGCCTGCTCATTGGCGGTGCGCATAGGTTTGGGCGGTGATGACTCGCCTTGCGGATGTGGCTTGCCGCACTCCAGCAAGGCTTTCTTTATCTGCAGGGGCGAAGCGCCTGGCTTGTACCAGACCTGGAACGAAGCGAGCGGCGGCTGGAAGGGCTGCCGCCCCCAGCAGGCGGTCAGAGCGCTAGCTAGCACGATCAGAAAGACGGTTCGCAGGGGCACGGTCATAAGGTCCTAAGCTGCCTGGCTTCTGTCTCGGCAGCGCATAGAGGGCCATCAGCAACGACGTCACTGCGCCCAGGCAGAAGTTGCCGACATGATGAGTTTCCATCGGCAGCACCTCACCCCACACGAGTGCGCCCGTACCTCCAGCCAGGCAAACGATCAGCATGTGCAGAACACACCGACGAAGCTGGAAGTATGCGTAAAACATTGCCAGGCCGAACGCTGGGATGCCATAGAAAACCAGACTCGTCACGGCCGACAGAATGCCGAACCAGAACGTACCTATCACGGTTTCCAAGACGCTCATGCTGGTGGTTCGGGCCATCAGCTCAAGCGTGCAGAAATACCCAAATGTGAACACGCCCACCAGCGCCGGGCAGAGGGTGAAGGATGCCACTATGCGTTTGAAGGGATACATCGCAACCTGCTCCTTGGTTGTCCCTTGCAGCCATTTCTGAGGCTGAACGTTGCTTTTATTGGCGTTAAACCCAGACTCGTGCCCCGCGAGAGGATCTTCAAAAAGAAGACGATTTATTTTTATTGCGCATGTGTTGGCAGCTCTCTTTAGGGCAGGGCTGTTGCTATGGAAGAGGACGTACCAGTTGCGTGCTCGTCGGTTAGACGAACTGGGATTTCTCAGTAACTACTTCTAGGTTCAAGGCAGGCATTCAGGGACCACCGGGCCTTCTTCGCATGCAGAGGGGTTACTTGCCGTGCGGCGGCAGAACTCAACGTCCTTCTTGGCCTGGCAATAATTACTACTCAGGCGCCGCTCGACGCTTCGCGAGGAGGGAGCCGCATCGGCTTGGCAAGTAGCCAGATGAGGTTGTGCTGCGCACATACGATGGCTTGGCTGGGGGGCCTTGAAGCCTGCTGCCTGCATGCAATTCTCTGCTGCTGCTAATTGATCGGGTGTGCGCGGATCCAGCGGTGGTCGTGCCGGTGAGCTGGGGCTGGCCATGCCGCACTCCAGCAGGGCTTTCTTCACCTCGAGTTGGGAGGCGCCCGGCTTTGCCCAGAGCAGATAAGAGTCCGGTACAGGTTGGAAAGGTAGAGTACTGCCGCAGGCTGTCAGGCTGAGGGCGCAGAATAGGCCTGCAAATAGAAGTCGCATAACGAGCCTCTCGCTGAGGATGGTCATATTGGTTTTGTGGATGGATACCTTTTATCCATGGCGAAACGTAGTTCTTTAGTCGGTAGCGATAGTTCTGGGATGCTGCTCGCCGTATACGGCGAGCAGCATCTACTATCTTATGGTCGTGTTTTGGCCTTAATGTCCAACGTATTCGGTGTGCCATAGGCACCGCAGCCGTTGCGGGTCGACGAGGCTCCGTAGCAGTTGTGTACGGTAGCCGTGCCGCCGAACATGTTGAGCCATTCCTTGACCTTGGTGCTGCCAGCGCCGACTTGGTCATGCGTGGCTGGGTTTCCACCAATGATTGAGCCGACAAAGTCGTCGCGATGGTTCTGCAGGCTGACAGTGTCCTGAGCACCGCCACTGAGCTGGTAGAGCAGGCTGGCAGCTTTTTCAGCGTTGTAAGCAGGCCCGAAGAACTTCAAGTATGTCTCGCTCAATGTGCCCGCCGCGGCATTGCCATTCTTGAGAGCTTCCAATGCGTTTCCGACTGTCATCGAACCACGGCTGTGGGCGTCCAGCTCCAAGCCTTGCGTGCCATAGTGCCTGAGCAAATCCGTAATCTCCGCGGTGGATCTGCTCAGGCCCCAGAACTCGTTCTCCAGGTGTTTTTGATAGCCTGCCACCATCAGCTCGGCCACAGCATTAGAGGCTTGGGGGAAGGACACGATATAGAGCGGTGCGGCACGACCCTCATTATGTTGAGCTGCGTAGCCGGCGGCGGCATTCTCGTCATTGAAGATGCCGTTGACACCAATGCGAATCCGTCCGTCCGGACCAGCTTTGAGCGCGAGTTTCTCCTCATTGCTAAGCAGGCGTAGTACGGGCTTTTCATTCTCCATCTTGACGCTGCCGTCTTCATTCAGCATCACCTCGTACATCGGGTGTTCCTTGACGAACATGGTGCGGTAGGCGTCGTCGCTGAACTTGAAGGCTTCCACTGCCACGGCATTTTTGATGATGCGTTCGGCCTCGGCCTGCTTTTCCAGCTCCTTGGGATCGAGGCGCTCTACACCAATGTGGCTACCCGCGACGTCACGGTTGAGGGTGGCGATGGTCTCTTCGGTGCTCTTCCCGGTCTTGTCGAGCTGCCCCTGTTCGTCGCGAATCTCGATTGCGCCCCCACTGACTGCCGCGAGCGTGCGTCCGCTGTCGCTTTCACGAGCGTCGCCCTTGTTCAGTGCTGTGCCGATGACCGCTTTGCTCAAGCCATATTTGCCTTGGGTGAGCATGTCGCTGCTGAGGTCGACGCCGCTGCTGCGGGCGCTGGCGCTGGCACGGTTGTCCAGGTCGCTGGTGGTCAGTGTGCCTGTCGTCAGGCGATTGGCATCGGCATCAATAGCGGCTTGGGTGCTGGCGATGACTGCGCCCCTGAGGTCGGTATTGCCTTGTACTGCAAGCTCGAAGCCGCCATCGCCAGTACGGATGCCGCTCTGTTCGACCACGCTGGCGTAATCGCCATTGGCTTTGGATTTGGCCAGGCTCAGATTACCGCTTACGGGGGTACCGACACAGAATGGCGGGATGCACAGGCTAAGGCCCGCTCCTGTGTTCTTCTGCTGGCTTGCATAGGTGCTGGTATCCTGCAGGCTCTCGACCAGCAGATCACCGCCCACTTGGGCTTTGACACTCTTACCGTCGACCTGGGCGCCTCGAATGCTGGTGTCGCCGCCACTGATCAGCAGAGCCGTATCTCCAGCGCTGACCAAACTATTGGTGTGGGTCAGATCCTCGCCATCTGCCTGACCACGGCCCCGTGATACCGAGGCATTGAAGCTCAGGCCGTTCTGCTGGCCGCCGAAGTTCAGGCCCACGCCGAGGCTGGCCGAGCGGCTGCTCTCGGTGCTGTGCTGGGTCAGCTGATTCTGTGCGGCGATGAGGTCGATGCGATTATCGGCGATCAGCGTGGCATCTCGGCCGGCAGCGATTTCGCTGCCGCGCACCAGGATGTTGCTGTCCTCGCTCGCACCGGTAGCCACCAGGGTGACGTCACCACCGGCCTTGATGCTGGAGCCTGCCGCACTGTCAGCGGTGTAGGTGGTGTTGCTCTGACTGCTGCTACTGCCGATGGAGATGTTGATGCCGAAACCGCCGGCCTTGCTCGGGTCGCCCTCTTTGACTGCGGCTGAAATACCCGAGCCGGTATTGTAGGCGGTGAGCGCCGCCATGGCACCGCCAAGGGCTTTCATACGGTCATCCTGTACCTCCGAGGTGGCCTTGACCAAGCGATGGGTCGACTGCAGCGCGTTGATCACCGGCACGTTCAGGCCAACCGTCAAACCGCTCTGCTTGAACTTGGTTTCCTGCTCCTGGCGACCGATCTCCCGAGCCTCTGTGATCGCGATCTGTTCGGCCAGTACGTTGACGTCGCCGGTTGGCGTCATCACGTGGCTACCGGACTGACGATAGCTGTTGCCAGCCTCGACAATCACATTGCCAGCCGTACTGCCGAGCGTGCTGGCCCGGGTGCTCTGGCCGTCGCTGCGGTCGCTGACGCTCTGCCGTTGGGTACCGATGGTCAGCGACAGGCCGCCGCCACTGAACAGCCCACTCTTCTTCACCGACTGATCATGGCGTTCCTGGTTGTATTCACTGGCTGCTGCCAGGTCGACGTCGCGCCCGGCCTGCAACTGAGTCTGGCGGCTGGAAACCAGGTCGCTGCCACGTACGCCGATGTCACGGTCGGCATTGAGGTAGAGCTGATCGGCGCTAAATGTGCTGCCTTGCGCCTGAGTGCGATCAACCGTGTCGCGCAGGGTCGTGGTCTTGCTGGAGAACATGCCGCTGCGCCCTTTGAAGCGATGTGCCTCGTCGGCGAACTGCTGTTGCTCGGACGCGTCGATACGGATGTCGCGACCTGCTTCGGCCAGCAGCATGCCCTGTTCGCTGCGCACAGTGGCACCTCGGGCATTGATATCCTGGCCGGCGCTCAGGAGCAGGTTGCCAGTGCCTTGTATCGTGCTGCCCACCTCCGTTTGGCTGGATTCGTCGCGCCAGTTGCTGTCGTTCCAGCGAACCGTTTGCTGGTGGCTTTGGTTGGCGGTGCCCAGGCTGATATCGCGCCCAGCCTCCAGCCGGGTGACTCCGTCCTGGCCGGCGTTGAGCAACTGTGCAGCGTTCAGGTTGATATCATTGCCAGCGCTCACCTGCAGGGTGCCAGCGTCACCAGTGACAAACAGCCCAGCGACACGCGAGAGGCTGGTACGGGCGCCTTGCTCGCTACTGCTGTCCTGGGTCACGGCGTTCAGGTTGACGTCGTTACCGGCCCGAACCAGCAAGCTTTCACGCGCTCCGATAACGCCGCCGGTGTTATTAAGATCGTCACGTGCGATCAGTGCCGCGCGGTCTGCCTGAATCCGCCCACCCAGGTTGTCGATGTTCTGCGCATTGATCGCCATGATGCTGCGCCCGCCGATGCTACCGCTGTTGAGCAGGTCGCCGGAGAGGTCGAGCTTGAGCTGCTGGCCGGCAATCAGCGCACCGTTGCCGTTGAGGTCGCCGTCGCGCACCCGCACGTAGACCTGGGGTACCAAGACCTTGCGTGATTCGCCATTGGCCAGGGTCACCGAGCGTTCCACCAGCCACACCACGTCGCTGGTCAACTGCGCCATCTGTTCGGCGGTCAGGGCCACGCCGGGTACCAGGTTCCATTCGCTGGCCAGGGTGACGGCGTTGTCGATCAAGGCGCGGTATTGCGCTTCGTCGTCGGCATAACCATCGAGGAAGCGCCGCCCGGTGAGTTGGGCGATCTGCTCGCGAATCAGCTTCTGCTCGTAGAAACCATCGCCCAGGCGCTGCTGGGTCAGGGCCGGATCCACGCTCAAGCGCTGCAGCATGTAGTCCGATGACAACCACTGGCGGTAGCTGGCGAAGCGCGGGTCGGTTTCGATCAGGTAGCCGCGGGTGCCCTCCGGGTTGGTCTGGAACAGGTTGTTGCTCGGCAGATTAAGGTTGAGGCCGCCGCTGCGTACCAGGTCGGCGATACCCTGGCCGTCGTTGAGCAGCACCTCGACGCCTGGGTCGACCTGGGCGCTCTGGTGGGCAGCCAGTTGGGTATTGCTGCCGCTTACTGCCGTTTGGCCGCGGAACTCGGTGGGCGAGATGTCGATGTCCTGGATCAGTGGCGCCGGGGTATAGGCGGTGACGTTGGTGCCCTGGCGATCGCGGCCTTTTCGCTGGATGCGGTAGAAGTTGGTGGCGGTGCCGGCGTCGCTGGTAACGCGTTGGCCGTCCGCCTCGACGTTGGTCACCTGGGTGGCGCCAACCTGCAGCAAGCCACCGGCGATGATGCGGCTCTTGTCGTTGAGCACGCTGTCGCCGCTGAACGAAAGGTTGCCGCCAGCCAGGATCTGACCGGGGGCTGAGCTGAGCACACGGGTTTCGGTGACGGTCCGTTCGTAGTCATAGCGGTTGAAGTTGTCGCGTCGGCCATCGGGTGTGGTGAGGTGGTCGACCTCGTCGTTGTGCACGGAAACCTGGTCGGGACGGTAGCGATTTGGCGAGCCGCTGATCTGGTATTCCTGCAGTTGCTCGCGGCTGACCTCCACCTGTGCAGTGCTGAAATGCTCGTTGGTGTTGCGCAGCTCGCGCGCGGCCAGGTCGAGGTGGCCGAGTGACTCGATGGTGGCGCTGGCATTGCTCAGCAGGTCGGCGCGGCCGCTGGCGCGGTCGTTCGCATCCAGCGCACCGCCGATGGCCAGGTCGCCAGCGCTGAAGATCAGTGCCTGTTCGCGGTTCTCCAGGGTCTGGACGCCGATGTCCAGGCGTTCGCGGGCGGCCAGGGTGGCAGCGCGGTCTCCTTCGTCGCGGTTGGACAGCAGGCGGCTGGTGATGGCCAGGCGATCGCCGTAGAGCTGGCCGGTGCCGAGGTTGTGCACTTCATCAGCCTGCACGCGTACCTGCTGGCCATCGACCAGGCCGCGGTTGAGCAACTGCCCGGTGACGCGCAGATCCACCTGGTTGGCGCTCAGCTCGGCAGCGCTGGCATTGTTCAGTGCAGCGCTGCGTAGCAGCAGGGATTGACCAGCCTGCAGTTGGCCGGTGTTGTTCAGGGTACCGCCGGCCTCGGTGTCCAGCTTGCCGTTGGCCTGCAGTTGGCCGGCGAGGCTGATGTCGCCCTGCTGGCGCAGCAGCAGATCGCCCAGGCTCAGTGCGCGACCGTTGCCGCGCAGGTAGGCGGTATTGAGCGAGAGCAGGCGCCCGGCGAGCAGCTCGCCGCCGTCGTTGAGCAGCTCCTGGGCCGTCAGCCTGACCTCCCCGTTGCTGGCGATGCTGCCGCCGCTGTTGTCGAGGCGCTGGGCACCGCGCACCTCCAGCAAACCACCATCAGTGGCGAGGAGGGTGCCGTTACGGTTATCCAGCTCACGGCTGTCGACCAGTATCTGGCGACCCTGGGTATGGCCGTTATCGAGTACCGCCTGCTGTGCGGTCATATGCAGCTCGCCATTGCTCAGCAGCGTGCCGCTCGTGCTGTCGACGCGTTGCGCGTTCAGCTCCAGGCGGCCATTGCCGGCATGCTCGACCTTGCCGCTCCGGTTGTTCAGGGTCTGCGCTTCGAGGCTGAGCGCCTGGGCGTTGCTGGCGATGCGCCCGGCGCTGTTGTCGAGGCTGTCGGTGGCCTTCAGCATGCTGGCCGTGGTGCCGGTCTGCAGCAGCTCGCCGCCGACGTTGGACAGGTGCCTGGCGCTCAGCGTCAGGTGCTCGGCGCTGACCTTGGCGGCATCGCTGCTCAGGGTGCCGCTGGCACTGGCCTGGAGGCTGCCGGCGATGTCGACCTGGCTGGCGCTCAGGTCGATGTCGCCATTGCGGGCCTTCAAGCTGAGGTCTGCGGAGCGAGTGCGACTGTGGCTCAGGTCGAGGCCATCGGCCTCGATCTCGAGCTTGCCGCTGGCATGGTTCTGGCCGTTGGCGGCAACTTGACGGGCCTTGATTTGCAGATCGGCGGCGGCGCCGGAGTTGCCCTGGGCGTCGATGCCTGCGGCCAGTAGGGAGTCGCCCGTGCTACGCACACGGTCTGCCTCCAGGCTGGTCTTGCCCTGAGCGGCCACCACGCCAGTGTTGTCGATAGTGCTTTGGCTGCTCAGGCGCATGTCGCCCTTGGCGTACAGGCTGCCGCTATTGTCGATCGCCTGGTTGCTGGCCACCTGAGTATCACCGCTGCTGCTGATGGCGCCCAGGTTCTGCAGCTTGCCGTCTGCGCCGATCACCACGTCGCCAGCCATGGCACCGATCTGCCCGGCGTTACGCACGCCGACCCCCGCCTCGGTGCCCACCAGCTTGATCTTGCCGGCGTACATGCCGCCCAGCTGGGCGACATCGATGGCCACCTCTGGCTTGTCGCTGCCATCCTCGGCAAGGGCGCTGGCCTGGGTGTTGTCGGCGTTGACTTGGTTGCGCCCGGCAGTGACCTTGAGGTCCTTGGCCCAGATACCGGCATTGACCTCCACGCTGCGCGCGATCAGGTCGGTGTAGTCGCTGTCGCGGCTATCCAGGCCCCGACCGGTGATGTTCAGGGTGCCGCCCTCGACCTTGTAGCCGGTGATGCGGCCATCCTCCATCTGCACGCGGCCAGTGGTCAGGGTGGAACGGTCGGCGTTGATGAAGCCGCAGCCATCGCAGGTGATCCCGGCAGGGTTGGCGATGACCACCTCCGCGCGGCCGCCCGCCACCTCAACGTAGCCGCGCAGCTGGCTTGGGTTGCTGGCATTGACCTCGTTGAGGATCACCCGGGCGCTACCGCTGAGGTTGGGGTTGCCCTCGATCCAGCCACCGAGCTGGGTCTGGCTGTTGGTGGGGGAGTTGTTGAGGATCGCGCCGCGGCCATCCACGTCGAACTGACTGTAGTTGTTGCGTGAAACCCCTGCGGCGCTGGGGGTGGCGATGTTCACCTGTGGGGTGCCGTTGGCACTCTCCATCACGTTCGGCCGTTGGCCACCAGGCGCATTGGGGTCGGCGACGATACCGTTGGCCCAGGCCGGCATGGCCGCGAGGCTGACCAGACCCAGTGCGCCCATTAGGGCGAAACGCAGGGGCGCCAGGGTAGCCACGCAGCTGCCACTGGCGCCGCTCGCTTCACGTGTACCGGGCGCCTTGCCCCGGCTACTGACGTTTTCGGCCACCACCATGAGCAGGCCGCGTGCCTTGTTGAAGATGACTCGGTGCAGATGCTTGTTCATGTGCAATTCCCTTTGCGGTACCGGACCGCAGGTAACGTTTGGAGAATCAGGCCTCAGTGGCGATTGGATGAGCGGCGAACCAGGCCTTGGCCTGCTCCGGTATCACGCCGATGCCGTGAAAGGTCTTGACCTTCAGGCCACGTGTCTCACCGCGGTGGTAAAGCGCGCGAGCGCAGCTGTTGGGAAACACGCGGCTAAGCAGCAGGCGGCTGAGTACGGCGGTATGGCCGAAGGGGGCGACCCAGTCGTTGACCCACAGGCGCTCGCCGCTGCACCAGTCGGCCTCGTCCATTTCCAAGGGCGAGTGGCTCAGATAACGCCGTTCGGTAGCCTCGTCCAGACTCAGCCAGGCCAGGTAGAACACCGGCTTGCCGTTTTCGCTGCCAAGCACGAATTGGCGATGCTTGAGCGCTGGCAACAGCAGGCGCGACAGACTATGCAGGGGCGCGTCGCGGTGGGCCTCGGAGTTCATCCACAACCAGGTGGCTGCGCCCAGAACATTGGCCTCGTTCCATGGCTCGTCGAAGACGGCCGGGGCGGTGATGTCGAAAGTATCGAAGCGCATGGGCGATCCTCAGAACGACAGGACGATGGTAAAGGCACTGGTGAAATTGGCGGTTTCAAAACCATCCGGTTTCTTCAGCGGAGTGCCCCATGACCAGTCATAGGACAGGTTCCGATAGCCGCCACGCAGGCCGACCACGGCGCCGGCCAGGCGGCGGCCGATCAGGTAGTCGGCGGAGTTGCCGCCCACCTCGCCATAGTCCACGCCGGCATACAGTTCTTGCCCGCTGGTGCCCAGCGCCAGGCCCAGCTCATTGCTCAGGGTCCAGCCACGGTCGGCCGAGAGGATGTTTTCACCGTCGAAGCCCCGTACCGTGTAGCGCCCGCCTATGCTGAAGCGGTCCTGCGGTACCAGGTTGGTGCGATTCCACTGCGCGCGCCAGGCGCCGATATAGCGCAGGCGCTGGTCGTAGGCATCGAAAGGGATTTGCCATTGCGCGTCGGCCTGGATGATTTTCGAGCGTGAGGTGCCATCGTCGAAGTTCTCCTCGATCGCTTTCAGGGCATCGTGCGCACCGGTGCCCCGGCGGTAGCTCAAACCCAGGTCGAGCGTGGCCGGGCCGATGAACTCGCGATGACCGATACCCGCCTGCCAGCCGGCCATGCGCCGACGCTGTTGCTCGATTTCGGCATCGTCGATGAAGTTGTCCGAGCTACGCGTCCACAGGCTGCCCCAGAGCGTGGTCTTGCGCACCGCGTCGCGATAAACCAGGCGCGAGAGACGCATCTCGTTGTTGCGGCTTTCGCCGCGATACAGGAAATTCTCGTTCACACCCGCAACGGTCTGGTGGTAGTCGTATTCGCTGCTGGTAAGCGCCAGTTGCCAGTAGCCATAAGGCACCGAGTAATGCAGCGTATGGCCCTTGGAACCGCGATCGCCATCTTCGCCGCCACCCAGGTCATGGTTGAAGCTGGCATAGAACAGGTCGTTCAGTGTCAGTGGGTTGTCCAGCGACAGCGCTACGCTGCCCTGATACTTGCCAGTGCTTTTACTGCCGCCGTTGTCCACCGACAGGCTCACGCGTGCCGGGAAGCGCTGGCGCCAAGCGATCACCACATCGCTTTCGCCCGGGCTGGCGTTGCTGGCAGCGGCCGGCACGATACGGATATCGGCTTCCACGGTCGGAACGCGCTTGAAGTTCTCCAGCGCCTGTTCGATGTCACGCAGGTTGAGCAGGTCGCCGGGACTGGCTGGCAGTGCATTGAAGGCATTGGCGCGGCGGCTGGTTTGCTCGTCGAAGCGGATGTCGCTGATGCGGCCGGGCAGCAGCGTCAATGTCAGCACGCCGCTATTGAGATCCTGAGCACCAGCCAGTACGCGAGTGGTGACATAGCCTTTGGCGATGATTGCGTTCTGGATGCGCTTCATCGTCAGGTTGATGCCCTGCGAGCCCAGGCAGCGGCCAGCGGCGGGATCCTCCTCTGGATTGGCCGCCTGCAGGGCCCATTGAAATCGCTCAGCCAGCTCGCCCACCAGCTCGATTCTATCGATGCGGAAGCAGGGCGTTTCCTCGCGTGGCAGGTTTGCCGGCCCTTCTTCCTGGGGTTGGGCCTCGAGACGTACGTCTGGTCGTGCTTCCAATTGGTCGCGCAGCACACGATCACGCTCACGCTGGCGTAATAGCTCTTCTTCGGGGGTGGCTGCGTTGGCGATTTGCACCGTTGCAACAGCGGCTAGCAAGAGCGAAGAGAGAGTAAGACGAACGCTGGCGAGTGACTGCATGGCACATCCTTGTGGGCCGACAAAGGGGCAATGAGATAGACAAACTGGCGTCGTGGCGAATTAGCCGCTTCGCTTGGCTCGACGTTTGCTGAGATAGACCGAGAAAAGAAAAGTTGCGCGCTTGCCGTGCAGTTCGTCGGGTAAGGGGAACCATCCTGTGAGCCAACTCACTTTTTCAGATGACTTTCCTG
The DNA here is from genome assembly GCF_007993955.1 of Pseudomonas sp. AG1028. Taxonomy (NCBI): domain Bacteria; kingdom Pseudomonadati; phylum Pseudomonadota; class Gammaproteobacteria; order Pseudomonadales; family Pseudomonadaceae; genus Pseudomonas; species Pseudomonas sp. AG1028. The sequence continues at coordinate 83,212 of NZ_VIVP01000005.1, read as the reverse complement.
ATGACACTGAGTGCCGTTGCAGCTCTCAGAGAATAGGCGAAATCAGCCGTGCCACGCGCATGCCCAACTGCTGCAGGCGATGCACCTCGCGGCGGTCGGCGCCAATCAGTTCGCGGGACTGGCTGAAGTCTTCCAGCAGCATCGCCTCGACCTGGCGGGCGAATTCGCTGTCGACGGTGACCAGGGTGATTTCGAAGTTGAGACGGAACGAGCGGTTGTCCAGGTTGGCGCTGCCGACCACGCCGATGTCGCCATCGATCAGCGCGACCTTCTGGTGCAGGAAGCCCGGCAGGTAGCGGAATATCCGCACGCCGGCGCGCAGGGCTTCCAGGGCGAACAGATTGGAAGCGGCATAGACGATGCGGTGGTCGGGGCGCGAGGGCAGCAGGATGCGCACGTCCACGCCGCGCAGCACGGCCAGGCGCAGGGCGGCGAACAGCGCTTCGTCGGGGATGAAGTAGGGGCTGGTCAGCCAGATGCGCTCGCGGGCGGCATTGAGCATTTCCACGAACAACAGCGAACAGGTTTCCTGGGCATCGGCCGGGCCGCTGCTGATCACCTGGCAGAGCATGCCTTCGTCCGGGTAGCGCTCGGGCAGCAGCAGCGGTGGCAGTTTGCGGGTCGCCCAGAACCAGTCCTCGGCGAAGGATTCCTGCAAACACGCTACCGCCGGGCCGTGCACTTCGACGTGGGTATCGCGCCACGGCGACAGGCGCGGCTTTTCGCCCAGGTATTCGTCGCCGACGTTGTGCCCGCCGAGATAGCCGCGCTCGCCATCGACCACCACGATCTTGCGGTGGTTGCGGAAATTCAGCTGGAAGCGATTGAGCACGCCGCCGCCGGTGGGGAAGGCGTGCATGTGCACGCCGCCGTCGCGCAGCCGCTTGATATAGCGGCGCGGCAGTGCGTGGCTACCCACCGCGTCATAGAGAAAGTAGACCTGCACGCCAGCGGCGGCGCGCTCGAGCAGGGCCTCCTGCAAACGGCGGCCAAGTTTGTCGTCGTGAACGATGAAGAACTGGATCAGGATCACCTGATGTGCGTCGGCAATCGCCTGGAGGATCGCCTCAAAGGTCGCCTTGCCGTCGACCAGGAGACTGACCTGGTTGCCGGCCAGGCAGGGCATGCGCCCGAGGCGCGGTAATGCGCGCAACTGGCCGTAAGCTTCGGACTCGCCGGCAGCGATGGCCTCCTGCACCCAGGGCCGCCAGTCCAGGGAGGCCATTGCCTTGTGCATTTGCTTGTCGACCACTCGGCGCGCTTCGATATAGGCGTAGAAGCGGCTGCGCCCGAAAATCACGTAGGGCAGCAGCGTCAGGTAGGGCATAAAGAACAGCGACAGTGCCCAGGCGATGGCACCCTGGGCGGTGCGTACGGTGAGAATCGCATGCACCGCGGCAAGCGTCCCGAGCACGTGGATCGCTGCAATCAGATAGCCGAAGAAATGCTGGATGCCGAATTCCATGGTCGTTCGCTTGATAGCTGCCGTGCCAGCATAGACCACGCTATCGATAGGTCGTCACCGATAGAAATCAGCGTTCCACGTGAAACTTCCTGCTGCTGTCGCTCCATTTCATTTTGCGATTGAGCGAAAGCCCCGCATGGCGGGCGCGGAGCTTTTTCGCCGATGACCGTTAGGCCCGCGCCAGCGCCGAGATCTGCTTGCGGCGATACACCGTGTCGCGGCTCGACAGCAGCAGGTACAGCGGCAGGGTGACGATGATCGCCACCAGCCACGACAGGTCGGCGCCGTCGAGTTTGCTGGCGATGGGGCCGGTGTAGATCGGCGTGACCGCGAACGGCAGTTGCACCAGGATGCCGATGGCGTAGGCGCTGACCGCGTTGGGGTTGAAGCGCCCATAGATGCCGCCCGTGGCGTCGAACAGCGAGGGGATGTGATAGCGCTGCTTCTGCACCAGGTAGAAGTCGGCGAGGTTGATCACCGCCCATGGCACCAGCACGATCATCATCGCCAGGATCAGCTGCATGAAGCGTGCAATGAAGTCCGCGGGTGCCGTCACCGCGACCACGCAGCAGGCCACCAGCAGGATCGCCGAGAGCGCCACGCGGGCCTGGCGGCTCGGTGCCCAGTCGGCGGCGAAGGTCTGCACCGAGGTGATCAGCGCCAGCACCGCGCCGTACAGGTTCAGGGCGTTGTGGCTGATGATGCTGAGGATGAACAGCACCATCAGCACGGGCCCGAACACGCCGGTGCTCTGCTTCACCGCTTCCATGGTGCCCGTCTCGGCACTCACCGCCAGCGCCACCAGGGTGCCGAAGATGAAGCACAGCGAAGTGCCCAGCACGGCGCCGCAGTAGGTGGCGATGAAGGGCTTCCAGATGCCCACGTTGCGCGGCAGGTAGCGCGAGTAATCCGAGGTGTAGGGCGCGAAGGAGATCTGCCAGATGGCGCCCAGCGAGGCCATGGCCAGCCAGCCGGCCAGGTTGAAACCGCCGCGGCTGGCGAAGTCCGCCGGCAGGCCGTTGGCGAACAGGGCGATGAAGCCCGCCAGCAGGCCGATGCCCATCACCCAGGTGCCGATGCGGTTGAGGGTGTGGATGAAGTTGTAGCCCAGGATGCCGATCAGCGTCGCGGCGCAGGCGCCGATCAGCACGGCGGCCGGCAGCGGCAGATCCGGCGCCACGGTGTGGATGGATTTGCCGGCCAGCACGCAGTTGGAGATGAAGAAGCCGATGTACAGCACGGCGGCGATCACCACCACCAGCAGCGCCCCGTAGCGACCGAACTGGCCGCGGCTCTGCAGCATCTGCGGCAGGCCCATCTGCGGGCCCTGGGCTGACGCCAGGCCAAGCACGATACCGCCGAGCAGGTGGCCGACCAAGATGGCGCAGATCGCCCAGCCGATGCTCAGGTGGAACACCTGCACGGCCATGGCGCCGGTGACGATCGGCAGCGGTGCGATGTTGGTGCTGAACCAGAGGGTGAACAGGTCACGGACGCGGCCGTGACGATCAGCATCGGCCACCTGGCCGACGCTGTTGCTTTCGACGAGTTCTTGGGGAGCGTTGTTATGGGACATGTCGGGTTCTCCTGCGCAAGGCGGTAGCGGCACGCTGCGCGCAAGGCGGGCAGTGCCGGGTGGATGCGTGGGGTGTCGTGGCTGAGGTCAGCCGCGCTCGCTGCGGGCCGGGCCGCGGGCGAGGGAGAACGGGCAGGGGTGACGCGATGGGAAGGCACGCAACAACATGGGAAAAACCTACTTCTTGTCTTTATTCGGATAGCAGCGTTTTCGATCGTTGCAGCAGCCCGGCGCGGGCCGGGCTGTGCGGGGTGATGCTCAGCGGAAGGCCGGCACCACGTGCTGGATGAACAGCTCCAGGGACTTTTTCTTCTCAGCGTAGGGCAGGCTGTTGTCGGCCCAGAAGCTGAATTCGTCGACGCCCAGTTCCTGGTAGTGACGAATGCGCGCGATGATTTCCTCGGGCGTGCCGATCATGGTGTTCTTGCGGATGTTCTCCAGCTGGAACGCCGGCACTTCAGCGAACTTGGACTCCGGGCTCGGCTCCAGGAAACCGTTGACCGGCGTGGTCTTGTTGCCGAACCAGGCATCGAAGGTGCGGTAGAAGCGCGAGATGGCGGCTGCGCCGAGCTTCCAGCCCTCGGGGTCATCGGCCAGGTGCACGTGGGTGTGACGCAGCACCATCAGTTGCGGGCGCGGCACGCCCGGGTTGTTGGCCAGGGCGGCGTTGAACTTGTTGTTCAGGTCGACCACTTCCTCGTCGCCCTTCATCAGCGGCGTGACCATCACGTTGCAGCCGTTGGCCACGGCGAAGTTGTGCGAGTCCGGGTCGCGGGCGGCGATCCACATCGGCGGCTGGGCGTTGTACGGCTTCGGCACGCTGGTGGAGGTGGGGAATTTGTACACCTCACCGTCATGGGCGTAATCGCCTTCCCACAGCTTGCGCACCACCGGGACCATCTCGCGCAGCGCCTTGCCGCCGTCGGTGGCCGGCATGCCACCGGCCATGCGGTCGAATTCGAACTGGTAGGCGCCGCGGGCCAGGCCCACTTCCATACGACCGTTGCTGATCACGTCGAGCAGGGCGCATTCACCGGCCACGCGAATCGGGTTCCAGAACGGCGCGATGATGGTACCGGCGCCCAGGCGGATGGTGCTGGTACGCGCGGCCAAGTACGACAGAATCGGCATCGGGCTCGGCGAGATGGTGTATTCCATGGCGTGGTGTTCGCCAACCCACACGGTGCTGAAACCGCCGGCCTCGGCCAGCAGGGTGAGCTCGGTCAGCTGCTCAAAGAGCTCACGGTGGCTGACGTCCTGGTCGTAGCGTTCCATGTGGACGAACAAAGAGAATTTCATGTCGCTTTCCTCGATTTTTGTAAGGCCCAGACGCCAGGCGCGAGCCGCCGTCGGGACTGGCCACCTGCAGGATCAGGTAGCTCATGGTCTATGGTATACCATAATATAAAATACTTTGGCGAGTACCCGAGACCCCTCTTGTCGAAAAGCGTCAGTTCTTGGCGGCCTGCCAGGCGTACCAGCGCTCGGCGATGCGCTCGCCGTTCAGGCTCCAATATTTGAAATCCAGGGTGATCTGCCCGGCCTTGTGAGCGCTCGGCTGGCTCTCCGCCAGCTTGGGATCGACCAGTGCCGAAGCACTCAGGTTGACGGGCGCGTAGCCGGTCAGCGAGGAGAAATCCGCCTGCGCCTTGGGGCTGGTGGCGTGGGCGATGAAGGCGCGCGCCGCGTCGGCGTTCGGTGCACCGCGGGGAATCACCAGGAAATCACCGGTCACCAGGTTCTGCTGCCAGTTGATGCCCACCGGCGCCCCCTGATCGCGCAGGGCGTTGACCCGGCCATTCCAGAACATGCCCAGTCCGGCCGTGCCGCTCGACAGCAACTGCTGGGACTCGTCGCCGCTGCCCCACCAGGCGATGTCGCCCTTGATGCTGTCGAGCTTGCGGAAGGCGCGGTCCAGGTCCAGCGGGTACAGCTTGTCGGCGGCCACGCCGTCGGCGAGCAGGGCGATCTCCAGTACGCCGGGGCTCGGCCACTTGTACAAGGCGCGCTTGCCCGGATAGGCGCGGGTGTCGAACAGCGCCGCCCAATCCTGCGGCGCGCTGGTGAGCACCTTGGTGTTGTAGCCGAGGATGAAGGAGAAGTAGAACGAACCGGCGCCGTAGATGGTGACGAAGCGCGGGTCGATGGTGCGTTTGGCGATCTGCTTGAAGTCCAGCGGCTCGAGCAGGCCTTCACGGCCGGCACGCAGGGCGAAGTCCGCCTCCACGTCGACCACGTCCCAGGTGACCTTGCCGCTTTCCACCATGGCCTTGAAGGCCGCGTAATCGGTGGGGCCGGCCTGCTCGACGCGAATGCCGGTCTGCTGGGTGAAGGGCTCGCTCCAGGCCCGGGTCTGCGCGGCCTGGGTGCTGCCGCCCCAACTGACGAAGGTGAGGCTCTGCTCGGCGTGAGCGGTGGAAAACAGCTGCAGCCCCAGCAGCATGGCCAGCACTATGCGCATGGAAATCCCTCCCGAACGATTGAAGATGCCCTTGGCTGTCGACCTGGCGAAGCTGCCGCGATCGCGCACTGTACTGGCACATTGCAAGATGCGCTCCAGATTGCCCAAAGCGCTGCGGCGGGCGGCGGCGGTGCCAGCCGCCGGGCGCGCGGGTTTTATGTGGGAAAAGCAGTACCACTTCTTAAGGGAGGGAGTAACGGTTGAGGGGCTTTCAGCGATCCAGTGTGGGAGCGAGCGGGGACACCTAGTCCATGTCCGCGATTTTTCGCGCGCATGGCGGGCTCCCACAGGTACAGCGCCGATTTATGCCGACTGCTTTACAAAGATAGACCGCACAAGCACTCAGTGCGCCCCGGCGCCCTTGCTCAGGTCGCTCTCGTTCCAGCTGTCGTACAGGCAGGCCTCGCTGGCTGCCCAGCGTACCTTCGCATGGGCACCGGGTTGCAGGGGTTGCAGGCCGCTGCCCATGGCTTTCAGGGTCAGGTGGCAGCCGCCCGGCGTGACAACGTGGCAGGTCAGGCTTTCACCGAGGAACACCACTTCGGCGACCTGCACGGCGATCTCGTTCCAGCCGGCCGGCAGCGGGCTTTGCGCAGCGACCTCCAGGGGCAGCACCTGGGCCTTTTCCGGGCGCAGCATCAGCAACACGTCCTGGTCGTTCTTCAGGTTGGCGGTCGGAGTGATCGCCAGGCTCTGCTGCTCGAACTGCACGGCAGCCTGGCCGCTGACCTTGGCCCGCAGGAAGTTGGAGTTGCCCAGGAACGAGGCGACGAAGGCGTTCGGCGGGTTCTGGTACAGGTCATAGCCGGTACCCAGGCCGACGATCTTGCCGTGGCTGAAGATGGCGATGCGTTGGGACAGGCGCATGGCTTCTTCCTGGTCGTGGGTCACGTAGACGATGGTGATGCCCAGGCGACGGTGCAGGTGACGCAGCTCGTCCTGCAGGTCCTCGCGCAGTTTCTTGTCCAGGGCACCGAGGGGTTCGTCCATCAGCAGGATGCGCGGCTCGTAGACCAGCGCCCGGGCGATGGCCACGCGCTGCTGCTGGCCGCCGGACATCTGCGACGGGCGACGGTGGGCGAAGGCTTCGAGCTGCACAAGCTTGAGCATGGCGTCGACCTTGCGCTTCTGCTCATCGGCGCTGAGTTTGCGAATGCCCAGGGGGAAGGCGATGTTGTCGCGCACGTTGAGGTGCGGGAACAGCGAATAGCGCTGGAACACCATGCCGATATCGCGCTTGTGCGGCGGCACGTTGACCAGTGATTTGCCCTCCACGAGGATTTCCCCGGAGCTGGGCGTTTCGAAGCCGGCGAGCATCGACAGCGTGGTGCTCTTGCCCGAGCCACTGGAGCCGAGGAAGGTGAGGAACTCGCCGTCCTGGATATCCAGGGAAATGTTGTCCACAGCGGTGAAATCGCCGTAGTGCTTGTTCAGGTTGCGCAGGCTGACCAAGGTCTGGGGCGCCTGTTGTTGTTTGATGACGGCACTCATGGGGTTCTCCTCGGCGCTCAGCCTTTGGCTTCGGCGCGCCGGCGTGCAATGGCGGCGATGAACATGACCAGCAGGGAAAGGGCGATCAGCAGCGTCGAGGCGACGGCGATCACCGGGGTGAGATCCTGGCGCAGCGTCGTCCACATCTTCACCGGCAGCGTCTGCAGGCCGGGGCTGGCCATCATCACGCTGAGCACCACCTCGTCCCACGACACCAGGAAGGCGAACAGCCCACCCGATACCAGGCCCGGGCGAATCGCCGGGAAGGTCACCTTGACGATGGCCTGCAGGCGGGTGGCGCCGCAGATCACCGCGGCATCCTCGATGGACTGATCGAACAGCTTCAGCGAGTTGATGATCGAGATGATGGTGAACGGCAGCGCGACGATCACGTGGCTGACCACGAAGGCGAATAGCGTGCCGGTGTAGCCGAGCTTGAGAAACAGTGCGTACACCGCCACGGCGATGATCACCAGCGGCACGATCATCGGCAGGGTGAACAGTGCGTACAGCAGTTCACGACCCGGGAACTTGCCGCGCACCAGGGCGAAGGCGCTGGGCAGGCCGATGGCCAGGGCGCACACGGTGGTCAGCAGCGCCACCTTGAGGCTGACCAGCGCCGAATCCATCCACTGGGCGTTGGAGAAGAACTGCCCGTACCACTTCAGCGTCCAGCCCGGTGGCGGAAACACCAGCCACTGCGAGGAGCCGAACGACAGCAGCACGATGAACAGGATCGGCAGCAGCAGGAACACGGCGATCAGCGCGGTGGTCGCGTTCAGGCCGTAGCGCAGGCCACGACCCATGGCATTGGGTGACAGCAGCATGGCGGCTTACCTCGCAGTGCTGGAAGCGACCGGCGATTCCGGTTGCAGCTTCAGGTAGACGTAGAACAGCACCAGGGTGATGAGGATCAGCAAGGCTGCTGCCGCACTGGCGATGCCCCAGTTGAGGAACGATTGCACCTGCTGGATGATGAATTCGGGGAGCATCATGTTCTGCGCGCCGCCGAGCAGCGCCGGGGTCACGTAGTAACCCAGGGACATCACGAAGACCATCAGGCCGCCGCTGAAGATGCCCGGTCGGCACAGCGGAATGAACACCTTGAAGAAGTTGCGCCATGGGCTGGCACCGCAGATCGAGCCGGCCTGCAACACCATCGGGTCGATGGCGCTCATGGTCGCCTGCAGCGGCAGCACGATGAACGGGATCATGATGTAGCTCATGCCGATCACCACGCCGGTCAGGTTGTGCACCATCTCCAGCGGCTGATCGATGATGCCCAGGCCCATCAGGAATTTGTTGACCACCCCCGAGGACTGCAGCAGCACCAGCCACGAGTAGGTGCGCGCCAGCAGGCTGGTCCACATCGACAGCAGCACGATGCTCAACAGCCAGCGGCCCCAGCCACTTGGCATCAGGGTGATCGCCCAGGCCAGAGGGAAACCCAGCAATAGGCTGATCAGGGTTACCAGCCCGGCCACCGCGAAGGTGTTGAACAGCACCTTGGAGTACGCCGAGTTGGCGAATAGTTGGGCGTAGTTGCCCAGGCCTGGTTCCGGCTCCAGCACGCCACGCAGCAGCAGGCTGACCAGCGGCACCAGGAAGAAGAGGCCAAGAAACAGCAGGGCAGGCAGCAGGTACGAGGCACCGCGCCAACGCGCTGCCCGTTCCGGGTTACCGTCAGCGCCATTGCGCTGACGGCTTGCTGCACCGACCTCAGGGGTACGGAGCGCGGTCATTTCACTTCACCAGCCATTCGTTCCAGCGGGTGGCGATCTCCGCGCCGTTCTTGGCCCAGTAGGCGTAGTCCAGGGTGATCTGGTCGGCCTCGTGGGCGGTCGGCAGGTTCTCTGCCAGTACCGAATCCAGGCGTGCCACGCTGTCCAGGTTGACCGGCGCGTAGGCGGTCAGGTTGGAGAAGTCGGCCTGGCCCTTGGCGCTGCTGGAGTTAGCCAGGAACTTCATGGCCGCTTCCTTGTTCTTGGCGCCCTTGGGCACGACCAGCATGTCGGCCATGACCAGGTTCTGCTTCCAGCTCGCCGCGACCGGCGCGCCATCTTCCTGCAGGGCGTGGATACGGCCGTTCCAGAACTGGCCCATGCTCGCCTCGCCGGAGGCCAGCAGCTGCTGCGACTGCGCGCCGCCGCCCCACCAGACGATGTCCTTCTTGATGGTGTCGAGTTTCTTGAAGGCGCGGTCCAGATCCAGCGGGTACAGCTTGTCCTTTGCTACGCCGTCGGCCAGCAGGGCCAGTTCCAGCACACCGGGGCTCGGCCATTTGTACAGGGCGCGCTTGCCGGGGTAGGTAGCGGTGTCGAACAGCGCGCTCCAGTCCTCGGGCTTCTTGCCGCCGACCGCGCCTTCGTTGTAGCCGAGCACGAAGGAGAAGAAGAACGAACCGACGCCGTGGTCGTTGACGAAGCGTGGGTCGATGCGATCGCGCTTGATGACGTTGAAGTCCAGCGGTTCGAGCAGGCCTTCGGCCGCGGCGCGCAGGGCGAAGTCGGCTTCCACGTCGACCACGTCCCACTGCACGTTGCCGCTCTCGACCATGGCCTTGAGCTTGCCGTAGTCGGTGGGGCCGTCCTGCACGACGGTGATCTTGGTGTCGCGGGTGAAGGGGTCGGCCCAGGCGGCTTTCTGCGCATCCTGGGTGGTACCGCCCCAGCTGACGAAGTTGACCGTTTCCGCCGAGGCGGTGGTCGTGATTGCAGCACTCAGGATGCTCGCGGCGAGCACCGAGGTAACACCTTTGATAAACACCATCTTGCTTGCCCTCTTTGTTGTGTTTGTGCGCAAGCGGGCGTTTGCCCGCTTAACCGGAGCAGTGGATCTTCAATGGCGGCCATCATCGGTGTTTCAGTCGGGGTGACCCGTGCGGACACGCGATAAATTGGCTGGCATTAGGGATATCATATTATGGTATTCCAAACTTTGCGCAAGCGATTTGCCATACATCTTTTGGCGCTCGTACGACCGGCTGTCCGTCACTCGAACGGCACGGTCTCCACCACTTCCAGCTCGTAACCGGCCAGACCCGCGTATTTGAGCGGCGGGCCGAGGTGACGCAGCTTGCCGACGCCGAGATCCTGCAAGATCTGCGCACCGGTACCGACCTCGGAATACACCCGCGGCTGGCCCCGGTTGAAGGGCCGTTGCGGCTGGGTCAGCTGCGGTACGCGTTCGAGCAGGGCTTGCGACGACTCATGGTTGGCGAGCACCACGACGACACCCTTGCCGTCGGCAGCGATGCGTTCCAGGGCGGCCCACAGCGTCCAGCTGCGCGGCCCGGAATACTCGGCGCCGACCAGATCGCGCAGTGGATCGATGGCATGTACGCGCGCCAGGGTCGGTTCGTCATGGCGGATGTCGCCCATCACCATGGCCATGTGTACGCCGCCGGCGATGCGGTCTTCATAAGTGATCAGACGGAACTCGCCGTGCACCGTGGGCAGTGCGCGCTCGCCGATGCGGGTGATGGTGTGCTCGGTGCTCAAGCGGTACTGGATGAGGTCGGCGATGGTGCCGATCTTGATGCCGTGCAGCGCGGCGAAGGCTTCCAGGTCGGGGCGGCGGGCCATGCTGCCGTCCTCGTTCATCACCTCGACGATCACCGCGGCAGGCGTCACGCCGGCCAGTCGGGCCAGGTCGCAGCCGGCTTCGGTGTGCCCGGCGCGGGTCAGCACGCCGCCTTCCTTGGCGCGCAGCGGAAAGATATGGCCCGGCTGCACAAGGTCGCTGGGCTTGGCATCGTCGGCCACGGCGGTCAGCACCGTGTGGGCCCGGTCGGCAGCGGAAATGCCGGTGGTGATGCCGCTGGCGGCTTCGATGGAAACGGTGAAAGCGGTGGAAAATACGCTACCGTTGCTGGGCACCATCTGCTCCAGGCCGAGACGCTGGCAGTGCTCGTCGGTCAGGGTCAGGCAGATCAGGCCGCGGGCTTCGCGGGCCATGAAGTTGATTGCCTGGGGTGTGCAGAATTCGGCGGCGAGCAGCAGGTCGCCCTCGTTCTCGCGGTCTTCGTCGTCCACCAGCAGGACCATCTTGCCCTGGCGAAAGTCATCGATGAGTTCACGGATGGGATGGAAGGGCATGGCGGTTCTCGCAGGTCGGATTATTTTGAATTATGGTATACCGTAATACGCAGTCAAATTAAAGGAGTCAGCTATGAAGGGTTACTGGATCGCGCACGTGGACGTCACCGACCCCGAGCGCTACAGCGAGTACACCAAACGCGCGCCGGCCGTGTTCGCCGAATTCGGCGGCAAGTTCCTGGCCCGCGGCGGCCGCTCCGAGGCGCAGGAGGGTCGTGATACGCCTCAGCGTAGCGTGGTAATCGAGTTCGAGTCGTACGAACAGGCGGTGGCCTGCTACCGCTCCGCGGCCTACCAGGAGGCGAGCAGCTACCGGGCCGGCGCAGCGCGTTCGGAAGTGATCATCGTCGAGGGCATGGCGCCCTGACCCGGCAGGGCTGAGCCAGCGAGGCCCGCCCTCGATCAGGTGAATGCCGATCGAGGCGGGCTGGGGTCAGCGGATGGCCTGTTCGGTCAGAAAGGCGTCGAGCTCGCTGGCCTGCGGGCAGGTTGCCGGGCCGTGACGGGTGACCGCGATGGCTGCCGCGGCATTGGCGCGCGCGGCGGCGGTTGGCTCGGGTAATCCGGCGGCCAGGCTGGCCAGGAATACGCCGATATGGGCATCGCCGGCGCCGTTGGTGTCCACCGCTTCTACGGCAAAGCCCGGTACCTGCAGGCGCCAGTCGCCGCGCGCCAGCCAGCAGCCCTGCGGGCCGTCGCGCAGAATCACCAGGGCACCTTCCGGCAGCCGCGCCGTGAGGCGCTGCAGGGCCTGCTCCAGGCTGTCGGTAGCGGTGAACTGCAGGGCTTCCTCTCGATTACTGCTCCAGATCGCCAGGCGCTCCAGCAACTGCTCGGCGCCCGGGATATCCGGGTTGCAGGCCAGCGGGCCGGGATCGAACACCAGTGCACCGGCCGCGCCGCCCTGCTGCAGCCAGGCCAGCAGCGGGGCCGCCTTGCAGGCATGCAGCAGGCTGTAGCCGCTGACCATCACCCAGTCCGTGGCCGTGGCGGTTTCGTGCTGCAGGTCCTCGGTGTGCAGCACGCCTTCGGCGCCCACATGGGTGACGAACGAGCGCTCGGCGCTGGCGTCGGTCAGGGCGACGCACAGCCCGGTATCGCCTTCGGTACTCGGCGGCAGGCGGCACTCGATGCCTTGCGCCTGCAAGGCCTGGCGCGCCATGTCGCCGAAGCGGCCAACTCCATGGCGGCCCAGGTAACAGGTTCTCAGGCCGTTGCGCGCGGCAGCGGCCATGACGTTGAAGCCGCCGCCCACTGCGAAGGCCGCACTGCTGGCCAGCACGTCCTGGCCGGCGGCGGGCAGGGCGCTGACGTTCATCACCAAGTCGACGACCACCTGGCCGGTGTACAGCAGCCTAGCGGCCATGGGCGGCCTCGTGGGTCATGGCGGCGCGGCGGTCACGGCAGCCACCGAGCAGCGCATACAGGCCACCGGCGACCACGAAGGTGACGATCCAGCCCAGGCCGTTCTGGCCGAACCAGGAGTCGGCCAGCCAGCCGTGGAACAGCACGTTGCCCGCGCCGATCTTCACCGTGGTGAAGCTGAAGCCCAGCACGATTGCCACCGCCCAGGCGCCCAGGGCACGCCACTCCACGCCGCCGGCGTACCAGTAGGCACTGCTCGGGCTGACGTTCATCAGGTCGGCCGCCTCGTAACGCTGACGGTGGCGCAGGTCGACCAGGAAGATGCCCACCCAGGCGGTGATCGGCACGGCCAGCATGGAGATGAAGGTGATGAACGGGCCGTAGAAGCTCTCGGCGATCAGCATGAAGTAGATCGAGCCGATGAAGATCGCCACGATGTCGACCACCACGGCGTAGACCCGCTTGACCCTGAGGCCGAGGGTGAGGGTGGTCAGGCCCGCGGAATACACCGACAGGTTGTTGGACAGCAGCAGGCCGCCGAACGCGGTGATCAGGTAGGGCACGGCCATCCAGGTCGGCAGCAGTTCGCGAATCGCCACGATGGGGTCGGTCGCCGAGGCCAGGTGATCGTTGCCCACCGAAATCAGGCCGCCCAGGGTGATCAGCAGCACCAGCGGAATGCCCGCACCGAAGGCGGCGGAAGCCACCAGCCCGGCCGCCCGCACGCTCTTGTGCTGGTAGCGCGACATGTCGGCGCCGGCATTGGCCCAGCCGATACCGGTACCGGCCGCCATGGTGCCGATGCCGATCAGCACGGCGGACATTGGCGCTGGCGTGGCCGCCCACACCAGGGCCCAGTCGATGTGCAGGGCGAGAAAGCCGCCGACCACCAGGTTCAGCGCGCCGAACACCCAGGTGGCCCATTTCTGGATCACCAGCAGGGTGGCATGGCCGAGGCCGGAGACGCACAGGGTCAGCAGCACGAACAGGCCGATGAACAGCAGGGTCAGCAAGGGCGCCGACTTGGCCTCCACCGGTGTGCCCTGGACGATCGACACCAGCGACAGCAACACGAAGGCCGCCGTGGTGGTGTTGACCGTCTCCCAGCCCAGTCGCGAGCCGAGCGACACCAGGGTCGGGCCGATATTGCCGCGCATGCCGAAGATCGCCCGCGACAGCGTCAGGCTTGGCGCGCGACCCCGGCGGCCAGCGATCGACAACAGGCCGACGATGGCGAACGAGCCACCGGCACCGAGGATGGCGACCACCAGCGCCTGCCAGATCGACAGGCCCTGAAAGGCGATCAGGGTGGCGCCCAGCGGAAGGCCGAGGATGCTGATGTTGGCCGCGAACCAGACCCAGAACAGCTGCAGCGGGTGACCGTTGCATTCATGTTCAGGGACGGGCTCGATGCCGCGGGTTTCCAACTGGCCCACCTGTTCGGATGCACGCATGACGCAACTCCTGCAGTAATTGTTGTTGGCAGGGCTGGGTGACCGCACGGGCTGCCACCCCATAGGATTCAGGTTGTTCGCAGGGCCAGCAGCTGGTCGGTCAGGGGCGCCAGGTCAATCTGGCTGACCGCGCAGACCTGCGCCACTGCTTCGCTTGGCCAGGCGCTCAGGCCATGGGTCGCGCCGAGCATGGCGCCGAGTACGGCGGCGATGGTGTCGGTGTCGCCACCCAGGCTGGCGGCCATGCACAGCGCCTCATAGGGCGTCAGTTGCCCGTTGGCGACGGCGCGCGCCAAGGCGAACGCGGCGACCACGGATTCCTGGGACGCCACCGAGGTGCCGATCACCTCGTAGATCAGGTCGGCCAAGGCGTCGGGGCTGGCGGAGTCGCAGAGCCGCGCGGTCCACTCGATGCGTGCCGCGATGTCGCCGCCAGCCACCCAATGGCCGAGTCGCTGGCCTTGCCGGGCCGCCGCGACTCCACTGTCCAGGGCGCTGGCCAGGCCGTCGCCATTGATGCCTGCCGACACGACCGCCGCCACCGCAGCGGCGCTGGCGATACCCAGGCCGGTGTTGTGGGTCACCTGGCAGGCCTGCAGCACCTGCGCCATGAAACGCTCGGGGTCACGCACGTCGGCGGCGATGCCTACCGGGGTAATGCGCATCGCCGCGCCGTTGGTGGTGCCGAAGCGCCCGGCCTGTTCCGGGCTGGCACCGGCGAGAATCATCTCGATGGCGCGCTTGGTCGACGGGCCGAGCAAGTCCTGCGAACCCTTGGCGCGCATGGCCGCTTCCCAGTCGATCAGGCGCTGCGCCAGGTCGGTCGGTGCGATGCGGCCTTGGCCTTCGACCAGCAGCTCGCCAACCAGGATCGCCTGCTCGGTATCGTCGGTGATCGCGCCAGCGGGCATGTTCGGGGCGATCGGCTGGTCGGCGTCGGCATCGAGCAAGCCGTCGATGCGGCCATAGCGTGCGCGGATCTGTTCGCGGGACAGCGACTGGGTCGGCATGCCGAGCGCATCGCCCAGTGCCAAGCCGTGGAAGGCGCCGAGGGCGCGGTCTCGCGCGGTGGAAAGCTGGCTCACTGGGCGTCCCCGAATTCGAGATGAAGTTGAAAGTGCAGCGGGTCGAGGTAGCTCTCGACGCGCTCCATGAAGCGCCCGCGACTGTCGAAGGTTTCCCTGACCACCCTGAGGAACACGCTGCCCGGCGCGCGTTGCAGCTGGTTGGCCGCATCGATATCGAGCGGCGCCGCACCGATCCACTGCTTGCCCTGCCCGGCGCGGTAACCGTGGGTGGCCAGCGTGGCGGTCAGCGAATCCTCGAGCAGGCCCTCTTCGGCGAGGTTTTCCAGGCCATCGCAGGCTGGAATCAGCGCGCGCTCGAGCGACACCAGGCTGCCATCGGCAGCGCGTCGGCGACGCTCGACGAGCATGAAGCGGGCGCGGCCGAAGCGTTCGGCGAATTCCTCGCGCTCCACGCAACTGATGCCCAGCAGCTCGGTCTGGATCTGCACACCACCGGCGGCAAGGGCCTGCGCCCAGCCCCCGCTCTGGTGCAGGGGCACCCCGTCATAGGTGACCACGGAGCCGACGCCTGGCTGGGTACCGATGTAATTACGCCGCTTGAGCTCGGAGAGTGCCTCGCGCAACGTGCCGCGGCTGACGTCGAAGGCTGCCGCCAGCTCATGTTCACCGGGTAGTCGCTCGCCTGCGCCGAGCACGCCTTGCTCAATGCGTTCGGCCAGGGCGCGAACCACACGGGTTTTCTTGTCGAATCGAACCTGTCTAATCATGTACAAATTAGTACCGCCAGATCGCATCGCTCGCAAGTGCTTTTCGGCAGACGGTGCGTTTCGAGGTGCAATGGAGGCCGTCATCGGCACCGTGTTCAGGCGGTCAGCCGGGGTGGGCTACGCCGGAGAGGTGGCTGACCAACTGCCGGGCATGGGGCGGCAGGCTCTCCCAATCGCGGATGCACAGGCGCAGTTCGCGGTTGGCCCAGCTGTCAGCGATGTCGATCAGGGTCAGCGGCAGCTCCTGGGCCATCCGTGAGGCGGCCGCCTCGGGTAGCATGGCCAGGCCCGCGCCCTGTGCAACCAGTTGGGCGATGGCGTCGAAGCTCGGCGCCCGTACCCGTACGCGCAGGGCGATGCCGGCGGCAATGGCCTTGTCCTCGATGAAACGCTGCATCGCCCGTTCCGCCGGCAGACCGATATAGGGAAAGCTCAGCGCCTCGACCAGCTTGGCCTGCCGCCGATCCGCCAGGGCATGGCCTTGAGGCACGAGCAGCACCAGGCGGTCGTGGCGAAACGGCAGGGACAGCAGCCCGCCGGTTGGCTGGTTGCCGTCGTAGACGCCCAGGTCGAATTCGCCAGCCTGCACGTCTCGCAGGATCGAGCGACTGCTGCCTTCGGTCAGCTGCAGATCCACCTCCGGGTAATCGGCCAGAAAGGGGCCCAGCGCCGCCGGCAGAAAGGTGCTGTTGGCCACGGTGGAGGCGCATAGCCTGAGCACCACGCGGCGCTGGCCGGACAGCTCCTGTAGGTTGTCCTTAAGGCGCTGCGCTTCGTTGAGGATCCGCTGGCAGGCTTCGAGCACCAGGCGCCCGGCCGGGGTCGGCGTCATGCCGTTGGCATTGCGGGCGAACAGGGTGACCTGACAGCGGTCCTCAAACTGCCGCAGCCGTGTGCTGGCCGCCGACACCGCTACCGGAAAAGTCGCCGCTGCCTTGCTGAGGCTGCCGGTCGAGGCGGTGGCGACCAGCAGGCGTACGTCCACGAGATCGAAATGCACGGGGGTTCTCCAAAACAGAAGGCAGCCTTAGGAAAATAGCGATTCTAGGCTATCGCCATTCGGATCAGAATAACCGTTCCCTGCCCCCGGATTCAGATTGCCATGAACCTTTCTGCCTTCTTCAAGCGCTGCGCCACTAATGGCAGCCTGTTCGCTATCCTTTCCGCTGCCGGTTTCAGCATGAAGGCGATCTTCGTCAAAATGGCGTACATCGCCGCGCCGGTGGAGGCGATTACCCTGCTGGCGATGCGCATGACCCTCGCCTTGCCACTGTTCCTGTGGCTGGTCTGGTTAAGCCGCAGTGGTACTGGCACCGGTGGGCGCTTCTCACTGGGCGACGGCGCCCGTGTGGTGGTGCTGGCGCTGTTCGGCTATTACCTGTCGAGCCTGTTCGACTTCTACGGTTTGCAATACATCAGCGCCGGCCTGGAGCGGTTGATCCTGTTCACCTACCCGACCCTGGTGCTGGTGTTCCAGATGATCGCCTTTCGCGAACGCCCCAGCCGTCGCATGCTGCTGGCCATGGCTGTCTGTTACCTGGGCCTCGGCGTGGCGCTGATGCACGACATCGGCGCCACCGACATGCGAAGCCAGGTGATCATCGGCTCGCTCTGGGTATTCGCCAGTGCCGTGACCTACGCGCTGTACTACCTGGGCACCGGGGTGATGGTGAAGCGCCTGGGTTCGATGCGCCTGGCCGGCCTGGCGGGCAGCGCGTCGTCGTTGATGGTGCTGGCACACTTCTTCATCAGCGAACCGGCCGGCAGCATGCTCGCGCAACCGGCCCACGTGTGGCTGTGCGCCGCGCTGATGGCGATGATTTCCACCGTGCTGCCGGTGTACTGGATGGCCCTGGCGATCCAGCGCATCGGCGCCACCAACACCGCAGCCGTCGGCAACCTCGGCCCGGTGCTGACCATCTTCGCTGCCTGGGCGCTGCTCGGCGAAGCCATCACGCCCTACCAGATGGCCGGGCTGGCGCTGGTGATGTTCGGTATCTGGAAGCTCAAGGCGGGCGCTGCGAAGAAGGTCGTGGTTGCAGATGTGGCCGGGGGCAAGCCGAGTTCGGTCTAGGCAGAGCTGAAGATGGATGCGCGCTTTTTGTGGGAGAGGCTTTAGCCTCGATTGTCTGTAGCTGACTTAAAGGCTGGGGGCTAAAGCCCCTCCCACAGAGGCTGCTTTAGCGGATGAAATGCACCTTGCCGGTATCGTCGCTGCCCATGTAGATGCCGTAGCTGCCCGTCTCGCGCTCGGCGATATAGCGTTCCAGGATCTGCCGGATGGCCGGGTAATAGATCTGCTCCCAGGGAATGTCTTCGGGGGCGAAGAAGCGGCGTGCCAAGGTTTCGCTGCCGAAGTAGCCGATGTCATGTAGCAGCTTGGCACGGAAGATCAGGTACACCTCGCTGATCGCCGGCACGCTGAACACCGAATAGGGGCAGGTGATTTCCGCCACCACGCCGGCTTCCTCGCGCACTTCGCGCAGTGCCGCTTCCTCGGTGGTTTCGCCGTTTTCCATGAAGCCGGCCGGCAGCGTCCAGGTGCCGATGCGCGGCTTGATGGCGCGCTGGCACAGCAGGTAGCGGCCGTCCTGCTCGATGATGCAGCCGGTGATGATCTTCGGGTTTTCGTAGTGGATGTGCCCGCAGCCGGCGCACACCAGGCGGTGGTGGTCGTCGCCTGCCGGGCGACGCCGTTCCAGCGTCGCGCTGCCGCATTGATTACAGAAGCGCGGGCTGGGCATGGCGGTCAGCTTCCGATACGCGGGTCTTGCAGGCCGATGGGTGCGACAATGTCGCGAGCCTTGGCACCTTCCTGCTTGGCCTCCAGGTATTCCAGAGCGACCTTGGCCGCCGCGCGTACATGGTCCACCGAGGCCTGGTGGGCGGCGATCGGGTCGCCGCTCTTGATCGCCTCGACCATGCGCTCCATTTCCTGGTTACTGGTGCTGCGGCGGTTGCTCTGCGACACCGAAGTGGCGCGCAGGTAGCTGATGCGTGCCTGCAGCTGGCGCAGCTGGGTGGCCGCTGCTTCGTTGCCGCAGCCTTCGAGCAGCACGTCGTAGAACTCCTGCACCGACTCCAGCACGTCCGGCAGCTCGCCTTTCTCAAGGGTCTGGCGGTTGTTCTCCAGGGCGCGTTCCAGGGCGCGGATGTCCTTGGCGCGGGCACGCAGGGTGAACAGCTGGACGATCATGCCTTCCAGCGCGCAGCGTAGCTCGTAGAGGTCGCAGGCATCTTCCAGGGTGATGATCGCCACGCGCGGGCCCTTGGCGTCGGCGAATTCGACCAGGCCTTCGGATTCCAGGTGGCGCAGTGCCTCGCGTACCGAGGTGCGGCTGACGCCCAGGCGATCGCAGAGGTCGCGCTCCACCAGGCGATCACCGGGCAGCAACTGGAAGTTCATGATGGCGCTGCGCAGCTTGTCCAGAACGATTTCCCGCAGGGTCACGGGATTGCGGTTGACCTTGAAGCTGTCGTCGATCGGCTGGCGTTTCATGGTTAGTGCTCGCGTTATAGGTATGGGCGCACTCATCGCATTGCCTTGGCCGGTTATGCCTCGGGTTGCTGCTGCTCGGCATCCGCTTCGGCGAAGGCTTCGCGAGCGATGCGGAAGCTGTCGACCGCGGCAGGCACACCACAGTAGATACCGACCTGCAGCAGGATCTCGCGGATCTGCTCACGGCTGAGACCGTTACGCAGGGCGCCGCGAATGTGCAGCTTCAGTTCGTGCGGGCGATTGAGCGCGGAAATCATGGCCAAGTTTATCATGCTGCGTTCCTGCATCGATAAGCCTTCCCGGCCCCACACGTGCCCCCAGCAGTATTCGGTGACCAGCTCCTGCAGCGGGCGGTTGAAGTCGTCGGCGTTCTCCACCGAGCGCTTCACGTAGGCCTCGCCCAGCACCTGGGTGCGAATCTTCAGGCCCTTTTCGTACTTGTCGTTGCTCATGTCGGTTCTACCGTTTTGATCGATTGCGGTGGAGACGTAGGATGGGTGAAACCCATCGCTTATTGATGGGTTTCACCCATCCTACGCGGCCCGATCCATCCTATGGGGCTCAGCGATCCGTAGTGGGAACGGGCCATGCCCGTGATTTCGCGCGCATGGCGCGCTCCCACAGTGTTATGCCGAACGGTCACCTACGAGGTAACCAGCTCCAGCCTCACAACCCACCCATCAGGGTGTATTTGATTTCCAGGTAATCGTCGATGCCGTAGTGCGAGCCCTCGCGGCCCAGGCCGGAGGACTTGATGCCGCCGAAGGGCGCCACTTCCGTGGAGATCAGCCCTTCGTTGATGCCGACCATGCCATATTCCAGCGCCTCGCTCATCCGCCAGGCGCGGCCCAGGTCGCGGGTGTAGCAGTAGGCGGCCAGGCCGAATTCGGTGTCGTTGGCCATGCGGATCGCCTGGGCCTCGTCGCTGAAGCGGAACACCGCGGCCAGCGGGCCGAAGGTTTCGTCGCGGGCGACCTTCATCTCGGTGGTCACCTCGCTCAGCACGGTGGGCTGGTAGAAACCGTGGCCGAGGGCGTGGCGCTCGCCGCCGCAGACCAGCCGGGCACCTTTGCCCAGGGCATCGGCGACGTGATCGGCGACCTTGTCCACGGCCCGGTCGTTGATCAGCGGGCCTTGCTGGGCGCCATCGGTAAAGCCATCGGCGACTTTCAGTTCGGCCACGCGCTCGGCCAGGCGAGCCACGAAGGCATCGTGGATGCCGTCCTGCACCAGGAAGCGGTTCACGCACACGCAGGTCTGCCCGGCATTGCGGTATTTGGCGACCATGGCACCGTCGACGGCGCGCTCTAGGTCGGCGTCATCGAAGACGATGAACGGCGCGTTGCCACCCAGTTCCAGGGAAACCTTCTTCAGGGTGCTGGCGCACTGCTGCATGAGCAGCTTGCCGATCGGCGTGGAGCCGGTGAACGACAGCTTGCGCACCTCGGCGCTGGCGCACAGCTCGTTGCCGATGGCCACCGCATCACCGGTGATCACGTTGAGCAGGCCGGCGGGCAGCCCGGCTTCTTCGGCGAGCGCGGCTAGGGCCAGGGCCGAGAACGGCGTTTCCGGTGCCGGCTTGACGATGCACGGGCAGCCGGCTGCCAGCGCCGGGCCGACCTTGCGGGTGATCATCGCCGCCGGGAAATTCCACGGCGTGATCGCGGCTACCACGCCAATCGGCTCCTTGGTCACCACGATGCGCGCATCGGGCTTGTGGCTGGGAATGGTGTCGCCGTAGATGCGTTTGGCTTCCTCGGCGAACCACTCGATGAAGCTGGCGGCGTAGAGAATCTCGCCACGGGCCTCGGCCAACGGCTTGCCCTGCTCGAGGGTGAGAATCTCGGCCAGCGCGTCGGCGTTTTCCAGCATCAGGGCGTGCCAGCGCTTGAGGATGGCGCTGCGTTCCTTGGCGGTGCGTGCCCGCCAGGCTGGCCAGGCGGCGTTGGCGGCGGCGATGGCGCGGCGGGTTTCGGCGCTGCCCATGTCGGGCACCCGGCCGATCTCTTCGCCATTGGCGGGGTTGAAGATGGCTTGGGTGCCGCCTTCATCGGCGGTCAGCCACTGGCCGTCGAGGTAGGCGTGCTGGCGGAACAGGCGCGAAGCTTCGGGCGTCATGGCAGCTCCAGAATAAAACAGGCCATGCTCGAGGGTGAGTGAGCATGGCCAAAGAAAGGATGTGCAGCGTGTCGGCCATCAGCCCGGGGCAGGCCGATGGTCAGCACGCTCAGGCAAATGCCGGCAGGGCGCCGAGCTTGCCGCGGTGGTAGATCATCGGCACCGGGGCGTTCTCGGGCAGGATCAGGTTCTTCACCGCGCCGACCATGATCGCGTGGTCGCCACCGTCATACTCGCGCCACAGTTCGCACTCGATGATCGCCGCGGCGTTGTTCAGCAGCGGGTTGCCCAGCTCGCTGAGCGTCCACTCGATACCGGCGGCCTTGTCCTTGCCCTTGCCGGCGAAAGCGTAGGCTTCCTTCTGCTGCTCGGCGGACAGTAGGTGGATGGCGAAGCGCTTGCTGTCGCGCAGCACCGGATAGGAGTCCGAGGCGTAGTTGGGGCAGAACAGCACCAGCGCCGGGTCGATGGACAGCGCACTGAAGGCGCTGGCAGTGATGCCGACGATGCCGCCATCGGGCCCCTGGGTAGTGACGATGGTTACGCCGGAGGGGAAGGCGGCCATGACGGATTTGTACAGTCCGGGTTCGATCATTTTGCTTTTCCTCGATGCGCTCAGCGCATCACGAACGGGTCGGGCATCGGCGCTTGCGACAGGTTGATCCACACCGTTTTCAGCTCGGTGTAGGCCAGCACCGAATCGATGCCGCTTTCACGGCCGTAGCCGCTGTTCTTGAAACCGCCGATCGGTGCCATGGCCGATACGGCGCGGTAGGTGTTGACCCAGATGATGCCCGAGCGCACGCCTTTGGCCATGCGGTGGGCGCGACCCAGGTCGCGGGTCCAGATGCCGGCGGCGAGGCCGAACTGCGAGTCGTTGGCCATGGCCAGGGCGTCGGCTTCGTCCTTGAAACGAATCACCGAGGCGACCGGGCCGAAGACCTCTTCCTGCATGATGGTCATCGAGTGGCTGTCGCATTCGAACAGGGTCGGCTCGTAGTACCAGCCTTCGCCGTCGACCTGCGGACGTTTGCCACCCAGGCGCAGTTTCGCACCTTCGGCCACGGCTGTGGCGACCAGGCCTTCGACTACCGCCAGTTGCTGGGCGGTGGCCATGGGGCCCATTTCGCTGGCGTCGTCCTGCGGGTTGCCGATGCGGATGCGCTTGGCACGCTCGACCAGGCGCTCGACGAATTCGTCGTAGATGCTGTCCTGCACCAGCAGGCGCGAGCCGGCCACGCAGCTCTGCCCGGAGGCGGCGTAGATGCCGGCGACCACGCCGTTGATGGCGCTGTCCAGGTCGGCATCGGCGAAGATGATGTTCGGCGATTTGCCACCCAGCTCCAGCGACAGCTTGGCGAAGTTCTCGGCACTGGCGCGCACCACATGGCGGGCAGTGGCAGCGCCGCCGGTGAAGGCGATCTTGCGCACCAGCGGGTGGCTGGTCAGCGCCGCGCCGGTGGTTGGCCCGTAGCCGGTGACCACGTTGACCACCCCGGCTGGGAAGCCGGCTTCGAGGGCCAGGCGGGCCAGTTCGAGAATGGTCGCCGAGGCGTGTTCCGAGGGCTTGAGCACGATGGTGTTGCCGGCGGCCAGGGCCGGGGCGAGCTTGATCGCGGTCAGGTACAGCGGGCTATTCCAGGGGATGATCCCAGCCACCACGCCAATCGGTTCGTGGGTGGTGTAGGCGAACATGTCCGGCTTGTCGAGGGGCAGGGTGCCGCCTTCGAGCTTGTCGGCCAGGCCCGCGGTGTAGTGGAAGAACTCCGGCAGGTAGCCGACCTGGCCGCGGGTTTCGCGAATCAGCTTGCCGTTGTCGCGGCTTTCCAACTGGGCCAGGGCTTCCTTGTTTTCGGCGATCAGGTCACCGAGGCGGCGCAGCAGCTTGCCCCGGGCGGTGGCACTGAGGCCACGCCAGGCCGGGTTCTCGAAGGCTGCCTGGGCGGCCTGCACGGCGCGCTCGACGTCTTCGCCGGCGGCGTCGGGCAGCACGGCCCAGGCCTGGGCGCGGGCCGGGTCGAAGCTCTCGAAGGTCTTGCCCGATTGCGCGTCGACCCACTGGCCGTCAATGCACATCTGATAGCGTGCGAGTGTCATGCGACGATCCCCTTGGCGGTGTCTTGCAGCTGGCAGGCCTCTTCCAGGAATTCCAGCAGCATCTGGTTGACCAGGCGCGGCGATTCCACCGGCATCATATGCCGTTGCTCGGCCAGCACCACGGCGCGCGCGCCGGGAATGCACTGCGCCAGCTGTTCGGCCATCTGCGGCGTGGAGCCCGGGTCGAGCTCGCCGGTGGCGATCAGCGTCGGCACCTGGATTTCGGCCAGGTCGTCGGCGCGGTACATGTCCTGGGTGGCGAACAGCGTATAGGTGGTCAGGTAACCCTGGGCGTCGTTGCCGGCCAGGGTCTGGCGAATGGCGGCGATCTGCGCCGGGTTGGCGGCCTGGTACTCACGGCTGAACCAGCGCGACAGCGCCGCTTCGGCGTTGGCGTCCGGGCCATGTTCGGCAGCCTGGGCGGTGCGCGCGATGACGCCGGCGCGCTGCTCTGGGCTGCGGTTGAACACGCTGTTGAGCACCACCAGGGCGCCGATGCGCTGCGGGTAGTGCAGCGCGAAGGCGCGGGCTACCAAGCCGCCCATGGAGAAGCCGATCACCATGGCCTGCGGCAGGCCGAGGTGGTCGAGCAATTCACGCAACTGGTCGGCGTAACCGGCCAGGTCGGTGTCTACCGCGGGGCGCGGGCTGTCGCCGTGGCCGAGCATGTCGTAGACGATGACCTGGAAATGCTGGGCCAGGCCGACGACCTGGCCGCCCCACATGTCTTTGTTCAGGCCCACACCGTGGATCAATACCACGGGTTGGCCCTGGCCGATCACCCGGTAACTGGTGCCGGCGGGGGTACGTTCAGCGAGTTGCCGAATCATGGCCTGCTCCCGATTACTGCGCCTTCTCGGCCGCCAGTTCTTCCAGATCGATATAACGGTTGCCGATGCGCGGGTGCAGGCGACCACCGTCGGCGGCACCCAGCACCACGACGATCTCGTCGGCGCGCGGGGCGTCTTCGATCTGCATTTCCAGGGTGATGTAGTGCGAGCGCAGGCCTTCGTCGTCCTTGTGCATCATCGGAATCTGGATCGAGGTACCCGGGCCGCCACGCTTGTTGGTGAACGACAGGTAGCTCTTGGCCTTCACCGCCTCGCGGTAGTGGTTGCCGAAACGCAGGGTGTGGATGACGGCGGAGGCGTGTTCGATTTCACCGTCGGCGCCGACCACGGCGGCCTTGCCGTAGGCTTCGATCTTGTCAGCGCCGCCGATGGCAGCGGTCAGGCGCGCGACCATCAGTTCACCGAGGGCGGAGCAGTTGGCCTTGATCTGCGGCTTGAGGTCTTCGACGAAGCCATTGCCAACCCACGGGTTCTTGATCACGACGGCCAGGCCGACCATGGTGACCGGCTTGTCGGTCGCCTTGCCACCTTCGATCAGGGTTTCCTCTGTGTAGCTGACGATCTTGCGAATCTCGAAACTCATGGCAGTTCCTCGGCTGGTTGGTGTTGGGTATTATGGTATACCAGAATACACAATATGCAAGCATTGCCGAATCCCAGGCGTGACGGTGCCTTGGCGCTTTAGCTGCGAGGTTGCGCCGCTCGAAAAATGGTCGTTATCGGTGGTTTAGGTAGGGGGAGGGCGTGTGGTACGGCTCAGGGCGCCGCCATCAGAAATGAGCGCCCCCTTTTGGTGATCAGCAGTGCTGCTGAGCTCAGCACCAGCCGTGGCTGGCTGATGCCACCGCATCATGGGCGTGCAGGCTTTCGGCGTGGGTCACCTGGATATGGAACGCGTCGATGCCCGGCATCTTCAACAACGCTTGGTACAGCCGGCGGGCGGCGTCCTCGCAGAACATCAGATTCTGGCCGTTGGCCAGAGCAAAGGCCTGTTCGTCCGCGCGTTTGACGGCGGTTTGTACGGCGGTGCCCAGGGTGGCTTCGGCACTATCGAGCAGGGCCAGAAAAGGCAGGTCGTTGGCCTCGTCAGGTAAGCGCACGCGGATGTTCGCGTCGCTGCGCTGGCTGTGGGGCGTGGCAACGATACCGGTGCTGCCCAGCCAGGCGTGCAGGGCGTCGAAATCCAGCGGCCGGTTCGCGAAGTCGGCGGCGAAGCGCTGCTGGATCAATTGCCTGGCCAGGGCGGCGGAGCAGGGGCAGGTCGATGAATAGGCTACGCGCAGGCCCAGCTCCAAATGAAAGCCTGCAGGATCGAGGCGTGCATTGATGGTCAGCGGATAGGCCTTGTAGCCGGCCAGCGGGCTGACCAGCGCCGGGCGCGAGAGCAGCCAGTCGCCGCGCAGTTCCAGGTAGGCGCAGTGCGACAGGCCGTAGTGGCTGACCAGAAAGTTTTCCAGCACATAGCGCAGCAGGGCTGGCGACAGCGGTTCGCCCTGCAGCGCGGCCAGGGCCAGGTACAGGCGCGACATATGGATGCCACGGCTCTGGCCGTCATCCAGGCTGACGCCAGCGTCCACCTGGGCATTGATTGGTTGCTCGCCCAGCAGCACCGGTAGGGCGATGCCGCCCATACCTACCCAATCGAGTGGCACGTTGGCGTGAGCGCTGCGTTGTGCGGCGACATCGGGCAGCGTGGTCGAGTTGTTCATCGGCTTCCTCTGAATGTTCGGCATGACAATATTTGATTTAATGTTATGTTATAACAATTAAATCGAGTTCGAACCCACCATGACTGCCGATGAATTGCTGGCCCAGCCCGCCGAGGCCTACCTGAACGACGCTCAGCAGGCGTTTTTCCGTGACCTGCTCACCCACCAACGCAAGGAACTGCAGCAGCGCATCGACGACGAGTTCGGCGAGCTGCGCGAGCAGGAGCGCCCCGCCGACGAGGCCGATATCGCCAGCCGCGAAGAACAGCGCCAATGGCAACTGCGCCTGCTGGAGCGGGAAAAGAAGCTGCTCGACAAGATCGACCAGGCCCTCGAGCGCCTGGCTCGGGGCGAGTACGGCTGGTGTCGGGAAACCGGCGAGCCGATCGGCCTGCGGCGCCTGCTGCTGCGGCCTACCGCCACCCTGTGTATCGAAGCGAAAGAGCGCGAAGAACAGCGCGAACGCCACCAACGTGACCTGTGAACCCTGATGCCGATGAGGACCCCCGCCATGCCCGACCGCCTTCCCGTTACCGTGCTTTCCGGCTTTCTCGGGGCCGGCAAGAGCACCCTGCTCAACCATGTGCTGAAGAACCGCGATGGCCTGCGCGTCGCGGTGATCGTCAACGACATGAGTGAAATCAACATCGATGGCAGTGAGGTGCAGAAGGGTGTCAGCCTCAACCGCGCCGAAGAGAAGCTGGTCGAGATGAGCAACGGCTGCATCTGCTGCACCCTGCGCGAAGACCTGCTCGACGAGGTCAGCAAGCTGGCCCGTGATGGCCGCTTCGACTACCTGCTGATCGAGTCGACCGGCATTTCCGAGCCGCTGCCGGTGGCCGAGACCTTTACCTTTCGCGACGAGCAGGGCCAGAGCCTGGCCGACCTGGCACGGCTGGATACCTTGGTCACTGTGGTCGATGGGGTGAATTTCCTGCCCGACTTCCAGGCCGCGCAGAGCCTGGCCAGCCGCGGTGAAACCCTGGGCGAGGAAGACGAGCGCTCGATCACCGACCTGCTGATCGAGCAGATCGAGTTCGCCGACGTACTGCTGATCAGCAAGATCGACCTGATCAGCCAGGCCGAGCGCGAAGAGCTGACCGCCATCCTGCGCCGCCTCAACACCCGCGCCCGGATCGTGCCGATGAGCATGGGCGCGGTACCGCTGGAGGCCATTCTCAACACCGGCCTGTTCGACTTCGAGCGCGCTGCCGAGTCGCCCGGCTGGCTCAAGGAGTTGCGTGGCGAGCACGTACCGGAGACCGAGGAATACGGCATCGCATCCAGCGCCTACCGGGCGCGGCGGCCGTTCCACCCGCAGCGTTTCTTCGATTTCCTCAGCCGCGAATGGACCAATGGCCGGCTGCTGCGCTCCAAGGGCTTCTTCTGGCTGGCCAGCAAATATCAGGAGGCGGGCAGCTGGTCCCAGGCCGGCGGCCTGATGCGACATGGCCTAGCCGGGCGCTGGTGGCGCTTCGTGCCGAAGAGCCAGTGGCCCCAGGACGAGGAAGAACTCAAGGGCATCATCCGCCAGTGGGACAAGGCCAGCGGCGATTGCCGCCAGGAGCTGGTGTTCATCGGCCAGCACATCGACTTCGATCAGCTGCACGCCGAGCTGGACGCCTGCTTGCTGACCGACGCGGAAATGGCCGCCGGCACCGAGGCCTGGCGGCAGTTGCCCGACCCGTTCGGCCCCTGGCAGGAGGCCGCGTGATGCTGGCGCTGAAGATCAAACCGGCGCCACTGCAGGTCAGCAGCGAGCGCATCGACGTGTTGGGTGAGGCCCTGCGTGATGACGTCAACCTGGCGGTCTGGCAGCGCCAACTGCCCGAGCACCTCGCCGCATTCGCCTTCAGGCTGCTGGCTCAGGGTGAGCCGCTGGCTGAATCGCTGAGCATCGAGTTGGCCGACCCGGAAGCCGAGCCGGCGCTGCACGGGATGCTCAGCGGCTACAGCGATCTACCCGGCCAGGCGGCATTTCTGGCGGATGTGGCCTGGCTGGTACGTGCCTATGCCTGCCTGCTCGATGCGCGGCGTATCGGCCTGCGCCTGCGCGCGCTGGATGGCGCCATGTGCCCGCGCTTTCACGTCGACCATGTGCCGCTACGGCTGATCACCAGCTACGCCGGCCCCGGTAGCCAGTGGCTGGCCGAAGGCGAGCTGCCGCGTCAGCTGCTGGGCGGCACACAGGCGTTGCCGAGGGAGGGCGCGGTGGTCGAGCAGATCGGCTGTGGCCACGTGGCGCTGGTCAAGGGCGAGCGCTGGGTGGGCAACGAAGGGCGCGGGCTGATCCATCGCTCGCCGGCCTTGCCGGCCGGTGAGCGTCGCCTGCTGCTCACCCTGGACTGGCTGGCTTAATCGCGGGCAAAAAAATGCTGCGCCTGAGCGCAGCAACATCGCCACCGGGCCTGTCCGGCAGCCAAGAGAGACTGTATTAACGCCGATAGAGATGACGATTGAATGACGGCTCAGTAAGCCATCCACACACCCTTGCTCTGGCTTTCGCAGAAGGGCTTGAGGTAGGTGGCGTCTTCGGCGACGCCGTAGTAGTGGATGTCCTGCTGGTAAGGCGTGCCGCCCACCCGGGCGTTGCGGCACACACCGAAGGCGCCGACCGGGCATTGCTCGACGAAGCTGACATCGACCTTCTGGCCCTTGAGCTGCGGCTGACAGAAACCGGTGCGGAACAGGTTCGGCGGAATACTGCGATTCTGCTGGCAAACTTTCACGTCCAGCCGCTCGGCCTGGCTGTGCACCACGCAGGCTTCGCCCCAGGCCAGACCGGACAGACAACACAACAGCAGGGGCAGCAAACGGCGCATCGTGACGACTCCATTAGAGATGCGGCGACTTTAGGTGGGCCGCTCGATCAGCGCAAGCCGGGCTTTCCCCAGGGGCGCGGAGCCTTCACCATAGCGCCATGATGAAGCAGATCCCTACCCACCTGATCGCCGGCTCATTGGGCGCCGGCAAGACCAGCCTGATCCATCAGTTGCTGGCGCAGCGGCCTGCCCATGAGCGCTGGGCGGTGCTGATCAACGAGTTCGGGCAGATAGGTCTGGACGCCGCCCTGCTGGCTCGTGACGAAGATGGCCTGAGTTTCAGCGAGGTGGCCGGTGGCTGCCTGTGCTGCGTCAACGGTGTGCCGTTCCAGGTCGGCCTGGGCCGGCTGCTGCGCAAGGCCAAACCGGATCGGCTGTTCATCGAACCGTCTGGGCTCGGTCATCCGCTGAGCCTGCTCGAACAGCTTGGCCAGGTGCCCTGGGAAGGCGTGCTGGCCGTGCAACCCTTGGTGATGGTGCTCGACGCCGCTGCACTGGCTGCCGGTGAGCCGCTGGCGGGCAGCCAGCGTGAGGCATTGGCCCATGCCCGACTGCTGGTACTGAACAAGAGTGAGGGGCTGGATGACGCCAGCCGTGTGCGGCTGGAGGCCGAACTGCCGCTGGTACCGTACTGGACCAGCCAGGGCCGCCTACCGTTCGAGCGGCTGCCCCAGGCCGAAACGCGCGCGGCGGGTCCGGGCGGCGCGTTGCCCGATGGAGCACTCCCACCGTCTATGGTTTGGCGTAGCGCGGATGAGCCGATCTGCCTGATCCAGAATCAGCCCGAAGGCTGGAGCATCGGCTGGCGCTGGCACTCTAGCCAGCGCTTCGACCTGTTGGCCATCCAGCAATGGCTGGCGACGTTGCCCTGGCGGCGCGCCAAGCTGGTGCTGCACACCAATGCCGGCTGGCTGTCGGCCAATGCCTTGCAAGGCCAGGCGCTGCATTGGCAGAACAGCGAGTGGCGCAAGGATTCGCGGCTGGAGCTGATCTTCACCAATGCTCAGGACGAAGCGACATTGCGGGCCGGCATGGCGGCCTGCCGGCTCTAGATTCGCCAGCTCAGGGCGTCACCCGCGCCGGCGGTGCTCGCCAGGGTTCCGACAGCGGCGTGACATTATTCAGGTCGTAACGCTCCATGGCCGAGCCACAGGGTGCGGGCTGAGATAAGCCCTCTGGAATGCCGGTATTGGCGACGCCGAGGCGGTCATCGGCCAGTTCGATCTCCTGAAAGCGCTCGGCCAGCACCTGTCGGTCCTTGGTGATGTACAGCAGCACCCGCGGCAGACGCGCCTGTTTCTGCTGCTCGTCGGTCAGCGCCAGCGGCGGCAGGCTGACCGTGGCCTGGTGCCAGACGCCGGGTGCCTCGGCTTCCTGCCAGCGCACCTGCCAGGGCGCGTCGAGCGGCAGCAGGGCCGGCCCCAGGTTCGGGTAGCCGTGATAGCAGTCGCGGGTCGGTGGCAGCGCCCGGCCCCAGATATCCATGGCCAGCGCCTGGCCGTCGATCTCCACACGCACCAGGGTTTGCTCGCTGAGGTTGGCCGCCGATATCAGCACCGGCGCATGGCGCAGGCTGCGCGCGCGGCTGGTTTCCAGATTCGAGCTGCGGGCCAGGGCGGCGGCGACTTCGATGCGATCAGGGTAGTGGTAGAACTGGTAAACCAGCGGTAGCTCGTCGGCCGCGGGGTAGGGTGTGGTCATGCGCAGCGGCGCGGGTGCCAGGGTGTTTTCCTCGCTGCCGCCCAGTTGCCGGACGATGCTATCGACGTTGGCCTTCAGCCGGGTGCCTTCATAGGGAAAGCGGCCCTGGGCGATGGCTTGTTCGTCCGGCCAGCGGGTCCAGACCAGCAGGCGTTCGGGCTCACTGCCCGCCATCGGCAGGTTGGCGCTGCCGCCCGAGCTTGTGCTGGTGCCCGAGGCGTCTAGCCACAGGTCCTGGCCCGTCAGGTTGATGTGCACTTCGCTGATGGGCGGGTGCTGTGCGGAAAACGCCTGGCTGCCCAATTGCCCGGCCGTAAAGACCAGCGGCACGATCAGCACGGCGGCCAGGCTGGGCAGCAGTATCAGCGCGTGGGCCTGGCCGGGCATCGCGGCGCGGTCACGCCACAGATAGTAAGTCCAGGTGATTAGCAGCAGGCCGAGCAGCGGCAAGGCGAGATAGACGGCAGCCAGTACGGCGAGCATGGCGGCGCTGCTGTCGGTCAGCACCAGCAGGCCGAGGGTGGTGATCAGCAGCGCCGACAGGGCGCTCAACAGCAGGCCGAAGCCGTATCTCATCATGGTGAAGCGCCTGGGCAGTATCGACAGCGCGTCACGTTAAGCGATTTTCACCCTCACCCGGAATAGGTCGCGCCGCCGCCGTTGCGGCGGCGCGAGCAGGCGTATCAGTCGGTGGTGATCCGCGAGTGGGTGCGGGTGTCCTTCATGGTGATGTACACCAGCAGCGAGCAGGCGATGCAGCCGGTCACGTACCAGTAGAAGCCGCTCTCCATGCCCACGCTCTTGAACCACAGCGCCACGTACTCGGCGGTGCCGCCGAAGATCGACACGGTCAGCGCGTACGGCAGGCCGACGCCCAGGGCGCGGATCTCGGTGGGGAACAGCTCGGCTTTAACCACCGCGTTGATCGAGGTGTAGCCGCTGACGATGATCAGCGCTGCCATGATCAGGAAGAACGCGCCCCACCAGCTCTGCACCGTGTGCAGGGTAGTCAGGATCGGGTAGGTGAACAGCGTGCCCAGTACGCCGAAGGCGATCAGGATCGGGCGGCGGCCAATCTTGTCGGACAGCGCACCGACCAGCGGCTGCAGCAGCATGAACAGGAACAGCGTGGCCGCCGAGATCATGGTCGAGTCGTTCTTGCTCATGCCCACGGTGTTGACCAGGTACTTCTGCATGTAGGTGGTGTAGGTGTAGAAGGCCAGGGTACCGCCCATGGTCAGGCCGACCACGGTGAGCAGCTCCTTGGGATGGCGCAGCAGGGTGCGCATGATGTTTTCCTTCGGCGCCTCGGTCTTCTTGAACGAGTCGGTTTCTTCCATGCCGCGACGCAGATACATGGCCACTACCGCGCACAGCGCGCCGATCACGAAGGGTACGCGCCAGCCCCAGGTTTCCAGCTGTTCGACGGTCAGGGTCTGCTGCAGGACGATCAGCACCGCCAGGGCGATGAGCTGGCCGGAGATCAGCGTCACGTACTGGAAGCTGGAGAAGAAGCCGCGGCGCTCCTTGGTGGCCATCTCCGAGAGGTAGGTGGCCGAGGTGCCGTATTCGCCGCCGACCGACAGGCCCTGCAGCAAGCGGGCGACTACCAGCAATACTGGCGCGGCAACGCCGATGGTTTCATAGCTGGGCGTCAGGGCGATGATCAGCGAGCCGAAGCACATCATCAGTACCGAGGCCAGCAGCGCCGCCTTGCGGCCCTTGCGGTCGGCGTAGATGCCCATCAGCCAGCCGCCGATCGGGCGCATCAGGAAGCCCACGGCGAAGATCGCGGCGGTGTTGAGCAACTGGGCGGTCAGGTCGCCTTGCGGGAAGAAGGCCTTGGCAAAGTACAGGGAAAAGGCGGCGTAGACGTACCAGTCGTACCACTCGACCAGGTTGCCGACCGAACCGCTGAAAATCGATTTGACGCGTTGGGATGTGGTGCGCGTGGGCGCAGAGGCAGACAGCGTGCTGGTGCTTTCCATCGGGGAACCTCGATCTCGTCATTATTCTTGTACGCCGGAGACGGCGCTGGCAGGGCCTATTGCAGGGGCTGTGCCAGGGCGCGAAAGGCCCGTAGTACGGGGCTTTCGGCGAAATCGAAGGAGGACTTTCTAGCGAGAATCCGCCAGTACGGCTCGGCTGCTAGCGGAAAGTTGCCAGGTGCAGCTCAGCCGGCAGGTTACTGCTCGCTGTCGAGAAAGTCGGTGCGTAGCAGGCCGTGGCGCTGCATCTTCTCGTTCAAGGTACGGCGCGGCAGTTGCAGCAGTTCGGTGACCAGCTTCATGTCACCGTGGCAACTGGCCAGGGCCTCGCGCAGGCATTGCGCCTCGAAGGCCTCCATGCGCGCGCTGAGGGAGTTATCCACAGTGGCCGATTGGCTGGCCGAGGCGGGCAGCGCCAGCACGTGCCGCTCGGCAGCGTTGACCAGTTCGCGAACGTTGCCCGGCCAGTCATGGGCCAGCAGCTGGGCCAACAGCGCCGGAGTGACTGGCGGCAGCGGCCGCGCGAAGCGCTCGGCGATCTGTCGGGCGTGGTACTCGAACAGCAGCGGCACGTCCTCGCGATGCTCGCGCAATGCCGGCAGTTGCAGCTCGGCGACGTTGAGGCGGTAGAGCAGATCCTGGCGAAAGGTGCCCTCGCGCACGCGCTCATGCAGGTCCGGCTTGGTGGCGGTGACCACCCGCAAATCGAGGCTGATCACCTGGTTGGAGCCGAGCCGCTCCAGCTGGCGCTCCTGCAGTACGCGCAGCAACTTGACCTGCTGGCCCAGGGGCATGCTTTCGATTTCGTCGAGAAACAGGGTGCCGCCGTTGGCGTGTTCGATCTTGCCGATGCGTTTGCCCTGAGCGCCGGTAAAGGCGCCGCTTTCGTGGCCGAACAGCTCGCTCTCGAACAGGTTCTCCGGGATGGCCGCGCAGTTGAGCGCCACGAAGGGGCCTTTGGCGCGCGGTCCGAAGTCGTGCAGGCAGCGGGCGACCAGTTCCTTGCCGCTACCGGTTTCGCCGCGCATCAGCACGTTGGCGGGAGTTCGTGCCAGCTCCAGCACCTGGCGACGCAATTGCACCATGGTGGCGGACGAGCCGAGCAGGCGCCCGGCGAGCTCGTCCTTGTGCTCGACCTGCTGGCGCAACTGGTGGTTCTCGCGGGTCAGCTGGCGTTTCTCCAGGGCGCGGCGCAGGCTGCCGAGCAGGCGTTCCGGCGTGAACGGCTTCTCGATGAAGTCATAGGCGCCCAGGCGCATGGCTTCCACGGCCTGGGGCACGTCGCCGTGGGCCGAGACCAGCAGGAACGGCAGTTCGGGGTCGCGGGCCTGCACCTGCTCGAGCAGCGCAATGCCGTCCATGCCCGGCATGCGCAGGTCGCTGACCACCACGCCGGGGTAATCCTCGGGCAGCCGCTCCAGGCATTCGCGGCCGCTGGCGCACAGGTGTACCTCGAAGCCGGAGCGCTCCAGCCACTGGCGCACGGCGTCGCGGATCGGTGCTTCGTCGTCGACGAATATCACGCTGGGTTTCATGGCAGCTCCTGTGGGGCAGTGGCGGCGGGCAGGCGCAGGGTGAACCGCGCGCCGCCCTCTGGGCGGTTGGCGGCCTGCAGGTCGCCGTCCAGTTCGCGGACGATGGCGTAGGACACCGCCAGGCCAAGGCCCAGGCCGTCACCTACCGGTTTGGTGGTGAAGAAAGGATCGAACAGCTGGGGCAGGGCCTCGGCGGCGATACCGCTGCCGGTGTCGTCGACATGCAGCAACCAGTGATCACCGTCGAGCAAGAGTTCCAGGCTCAGGCGCGGCACCGGGCAGTCCTGCATGGCATCCAGCGCATTGCGAATCAGGTTGACCAGCACCTGTTCCAGGCGGATGGCATCACCGGCGACCCAGGCCGGCTGCTCGGGCGTGCGCTGGATCTGCACCGCAACGTCCCGCAGGCGCGGCTCCAGCAACTGCAGGGCCTTGTCGAGCACGGCGCCCAGTTCCAGGGTTTCGCGCAGGCCACCGGGGCTTTTGCGGGCATAGGTTTTCAGGTGGCCGGCCAGGGCGGCCATGCGCTGCAGCAGTTCCTCATGGCGCCCCAGCGACTGGCGCGCTTCTTCCAGTTCACCGTCGGCAAGGATCATGCGCAGCGTGCCGAGATGCACCTGCAGGGCGGTGAGCGGCTGGTTGATCTCATGGGCCAGCGCCGCCGACATCTGCCCCAGCGCCGCCAGCTTGGCCGCCTGAACGAGGCCGTCCTGGGCGGTACGCAGTGCTGCGGTACGCTGTTCGACCAGGGCCTGCAGCTCATCGGCGGTACGCTGGCGCAGGCGGGCGATGCGCCAGCGCTGGTGCAGCACCAGGCCCAGCAGGAACAGCGCCAGCCAGGTACCGCCTGCGGCCAGGGCCGCGGTGTAGCTGCTGCCGGCGAGGCTGCGGGTATCGCGTAGCAGGTGCAGGGTCCAGCCTTCGCTGGCCAGGTCCCGGGTTTCCCACAGGTAATCGCCGGCCAGTTCGCGGTTGACGACGTGCACCAGGCGACCGTCATCGCCCAGGGTCTGGCGCTGTTGATAACTCAGTGGTGCCAGCGGCTTCTTGTCGTACTGACGGGTGGCGGCGAGGGTCTCGTGCACCGGCGCGGCAATCGGCTGCAGCTCACGGTAGCGCCACGCCGGGCGGTTGGCGATGAAGGTGATGCCCTGTCGATCACTGACCAGCAACACGTGGGGGCTCTGGCTCCAGGCCTGCTCGATGCCGGGAAACTCCAGCTTGACCACCACGGTGCCGAGGAAGCGCCCGCGGCTGTCGCGCACCGCATGGGAGAGGAAGTAGCCGGGAATGCCGCTGGTCACGCCCACTGCGTAGAAGCGCCCGGTGTCGTGCTCACGAGCTTCGCTGAAGTAGGGGCGAAAGCTGTAGTCGTGGCCGACGTAGCTGGTCGGCAGGCGCCAGTTGCTGGCCGCGACGCCCAGGCCGTCGGCGTTCATCACCTGTAGCGTGGAGGAATGCGCGGCGGCATTGATGGCTTCGAGCTTGATGTTCAGGCGATGTTGCAGCACCGGGGTCAGTGGGCTTTGCAGCGCCTCCACCAGTTCCGGGTCGAGCGCGAGTACGGCAGGCAGGGCACGATAGCGGTCGATCAGCGTCTGCAGCGTGCCGGCGTAGGCAGCCAGTTGTTCCTGGGCCTGTAGCCCGGTCTCCTGCAGGCGCTGGCGCTCGGCCTGGCGTTCGGCCAGGTAGGCACTCAGGCACAGGCCGGCCAGCAACAGGGCGGTCAGCAGGACGATGCGCAGAGGGCGGGATGACATTGCAGCAGGTTCGCCAGGCAGGTGGACTGCCGACGATAGCACAGGGGCCAGGCCAGTCAGTCGCGCGAAGCGGGGTGATCGCGGCGCCATTGTTGCAGTTCGATCACCTGGCCGGTCTTGCGCGGCGCTGGTGCTGGCGCCGTTTCGACTACCGGTGGCAAGGCCTCTGGCGGCTCACGAAATGGATAGGGATCGAGCTCGATGGTGCCCACGTGGGCGCCGAACATGACGATGCGCCCGGCATGGCGCTGTTCGCCCGTTACCGTGAATTCGAAGCCGTAGACCCGCGCGAAGCGGCGATTGCCGCTGCCATCACGGACGATGCCGAAGCGCTGGAAGGCCACGTTGCCATCGAGCAACTCGATATCCAGCTTGGCGCAATGCTGCTTGACCCGGATCAGCGCGCGCTCGCGAATGCCGTGGCCGTGCCACAGCCAGGCGCCGCCGGCAGCGAGCAGCATCAGGATGAACAGGTTGCCGAGGGTCAGCATGGCAGGCGAACTCGTGACGAAGAGCGCCCAGCTTACCCGATCCACGGTGACAGTTGCCGCCGTGAATCGGGTGTTGGTCTGCCTGGGCGTCAGCTCGCCAGGCCGGGCGGGATGATCGGCAGCGGGGCAACCGGCGCGGGCGCCTGCAGGCCGAGACGCTCGAACATCACCCGGGCGATTTCCCGCTCGCCCATCACCACCAGATCGGCTTCGTGGGTCTGCAGATAGTCGACCTCATCATCGAAGTGAGCACGGGCGATGATGTCCAGATCGGCATTGGCCTGACGGCCGTGAATGGCGATCTGCCCGGCTTCCAGGCTGTTGGGGATGGCGATCATCAGCCAGCGTGCCGACGTGACGTTGGCCAACTCCAGCACGTGAGTGCTGGCGGCGTTGCCGAGCACCACGCTGAAGCCTTCCTCGCGCAACTCCTGGGCGCGGGTGCGGTTGTCGTCGATGATCACCAGCGGCACGCCTTCTTCGCGCAGGCGCCGGCTGATGCGGCTGCCCACACGGCCATGGCCGATGAGGATGGCGTGGCCGGTCTCGGTAATCGGGTGCAGGTCGTGGTCTTCGTCCGGCTCCACGGTGACCTGGTCCGCCGGCGTGGTGTTCTCGCGGCGGTCCAGCCACGGCTGCAGGCGGTCGATGACCAGGAACAGCAGCGGGTTGCAGAGGATCGACAGGATCGCGCCGGCCAGCACCAGGTCACGCGCCGCTTCCGGCACCAGATTCAGGCCGATGCCCAGGCCGATGAGGATGAACGAGAATTCGCCGATCTGCGCCAGGCTCACCGAAATGGTCAGCGCGGTGCTCAGCGGTTTGCGGAAGGCCAGCACGATCAGCATCGCCGCCAGCGACTTGCCGAGCACGATGACCAGGAAGGTGCCGATTACCAGCAGCGGCTGCTCGAGCAGGATCGCCGGGTTGAACAGCATGCCCACCGAAACGAAGAACAGCACCGCGAAGGCGTCGCGCAGCGGCAGCGAATCTTCGGCAGCCTTGTGGCTGTACTCCGACTCGTTGAGGATCATCCCGGCGAAGAACGCGCCGAGGGCGAAGGACACGCCGAACAGCTGCGCCGAGCCGTAGGCGATGCCCATGGCGATGGCCAGCACGGCGAGGGTGAACAGCTCGCGCGAACCGGTGCCGGCGCTGCGCTCCAGCAGCCAGGGAATGACCCGGCGGCCGACCACGATCATCAGCACCACGAAGGCGCTGACCTTGCCGAGGGTGATCAGCAACTGCATGCCGATGCTGCTGGAACCGTCGCCCTGGGGAATGCCGCCGAGCACCCCGGAAAGCGCCGGCAGGAGCACCAGGGCCAGAACCATCACCAGGTCCTCGACGATCAGCCAGCCGACGGCGATCTTGCCGCGGCGGGTGTCGATCAGCTGGCGCTCTTCGAGGGCGCGCAGCAGCACCACGGTACTGGCCACCGACAGCGCCAGGCCGAACACCAGGCCAGCACCCCAGCCCCAGCCCATCGCCCAGGACAGACCCATGCCCATCAGCGTGGCGACGGCGATCTGCACCACGGCACCGGGGATAGCGATGTGTTTGACCGACATCAGGTCTTTGAGCGAGAAGTGCAGGCCCACGCCGAACATCAGCAGGATCACGCCGATCTCGGAGATTTCGTGGGACAGCTCCTTGTCGGCAACGAAGCCGGGAGTGAAGGGGCCGACGATCACGCCAGCCAGCAGGTAGCCTACCAGTGGCGACAGGCGCAGGCGGTTGGCCAGGCTGCCGAACAGGTAGGCCAGCACGAAGCCGGCAGCGATCGTCGCAATCAAGGGTGTGTGATGCGGCATGCGGTCTCCTTGGTGAAGAGGGCCTGGCATGCCTGCGCGGCAGCGGATACCGCGCAGAACAGCGTAACGGCCAGGGTCGGATTGCCCGACCATAAAGACCGATATTTTATATTAAAATATTACTTATAACTAAAAGGTCTTTATACAAGATGTGTCGGCTTGCCTCGTCGGTGCTGTAGGCCGCGTCACGCGTCGCCTTTGAGCGCTCGGTAACGGTTTTCCAGTTCCTGGCGGATCTCTCGGCGTTGACGGCCCTGTTCGAAACGTCGGCGCTCCTCCGCGCTCTCCGGTTGACGAGGCGGCACTTCGGTGGATTTGCCGTTTTCGTCGACTGCCACCATGGTGAAGAAGCAACTGTTGGTGTGGCGCACCGAACGTTCACGGATGTTTTCGGTGATCACCTTGATGCCCACCTCCATGGAGGTGCGGCCGGTGTAGTTGACCGAGGCTAGGAAGGTCACCAGCTCACCGACGTGCACCGGCTCGCGGAAGGTCACCTGGTCCACCGACAGGGTGACCACGTAGCGCCCGGCATAACGGCTGGCGCAGGCGTAGGCCACCTCGTCGAGGTACTTGAGCAGGGTGCCGCCGTGTACATTGCCGGAAAAGTTGGCCATGTCCGGGGTCATCAGGACGGTCATCGTCAGTTGCGCGTTGCCGGGTTCCATAAGGTCTCGCTCATCAGGTGGACGGGGCGTGATTGTCGGCCGTCTGCGCGGCGTTGGCTGGTCGATTGTGTCTATGCGCTCGATTGCTGCAACGTATGTACCGGCATTTCACTCCTAGAGCCATAGTCTCTCACTCATTAGGACGATCCCATGACGCGCTCCGTTATCTGCCTGGCCCTGCTGCCCTTGTTCGCCGGCGTTGCCCAGGCCGCTCCCCAGCCTTGCGACAGCGTCAGCCTGTGCAATGCAGCCGGCACCGCGGCCTATCAGGCAGGCCGTTACGACGATGCCGCCGAAGCCTTCGAGCGGCAGCTGCGGCGTGCCGAGCAGCAGGATTCGGACAGCCTCGCAGCCCGTGAGCTGGCATTGAACAACCTGGTGGTGACCAGCCTGCGTCTCGAGCAGCCCGGCCAGGCCCGCGCCTGGCTGAACGTCGCCCTGGCCGATGGCATGCAGGGCACCGCCACGCGCAACAACCTGCGCGCGGTAGCCGCGGCCGTGGATTACCCGCAACTGGCCGCCAGCCTCGATGGTCGTTACCTGCGCTACGCCGGCGCGGCGGTATGGAGCAGCCTGGACATCAGCCGCCAGGCCGACGGCAGCTATCGAGCGAACTTTGCGCCACTACGGGCCGGCGGCAAGGTCGAGGAATATGGTCCGGCGGCCATCGGTACGTTGCAGGGCGCCTTGCAGGGTGACAAGGCCTATTACCGGTTGGCTTCGCCGGAGTTGCCTAATGGCTGCGCCGTCGAGCTGCTGCACGAAGGGCTCGATATCCAGGTGCTGGAGGTGATCGACCAGCGTTGCCAGGCGTACGGCGGCTTTGGCATCAGCGTGGCGGGTAGCTACCTGAAGGTCAGTGCCGAACCGCAGCCGCCCCGAGCGTCCATTCAGCAATAGCGCGCAAAGCCTTGTCGGTTGCCGCCAGCCGGTGACCTTGACGAGATGTCCGGCGTCTTTTCCCAGTGGTGCTGTAACGCGTACCAACTCGCGGTTTGCGGCAAATATTTCCGAATATTTCCACGCCGCGACGCGTCTGGCGCGGATGTTAACCTGCGATCAGCATGGCCCTGCACAGGGTCGATCTTCCCCCCTTCCAGCAGGCGCCAATGCGCCATCGAGCAACCGCCCGAGCGCGTTGCCGCCTGCCCAAAAACAAGGAGCCGTTTCCTCATGCATGCCATCAGCTTCATCCAGGATCTAGCGGTGATCATGCTGGTAGCCGGCGTGGTTACCGTGCTGTTCCACCGCTTCAAGCAACCGGTGGTGCTCGGCTATATCCTCGCCGGGTTCCTGATCGGCCCGCACACGCCGCCGTTCGGCCTGATCCACGATGAAGAAACCATCCGCACCCTGGCCGAGCTGGGGGTGATCTTCCTGATGTTCTGCCTGGGGCTGGAGTTCAGCCTGCGCAAGCTGTTCAACGTCGGTGCCACGGCGTTCATCGCCGCATTCCTGGAAATCATCCTGATGATCTGGATCGGTTTCGAGATCGGCCGCTATTTCGGCTGGAGCACCATGGACTCGCTGTTCCTCGGTGCGATCCTGGCGATTTCCTCGACCACCATCATCATCAAGGCGCTAGGCGACCTGAAGATGAAGAACGAGCGCTTCGCCCAACTGATCTTTGGCGTACTGATCGTCGAGGATATCCTCGGCATCGGCATCATCGCGCTGCTGTCCGGTATCGCCCTGAGCGGCACGGTCGAGACCGGCGAAGTGTTCGCCACTGTCGGCAAGCTGTCGCTGTTCATGATCGTAGCGCTGGTCATCGGCATCATCCTGGTGCCACGTATCCTGGCTTACGTGGCCAAGTTCGAAAGCAACGAGATGCTCCTGGTGGCGGTGCTGGGCATGTGCTTCGGTTTCTGCCTGCTGGTGGTCAAGCTGGAATACAGCATGGTGCTGGGTGCCTTCCTGATCGGTGCGATCATGGCCGAGTCGCGGCAGCTGCTGCAGATCGAGCGCCTGATCGAGCCGGTACGCGACATGTTCAGCGCGATCTTCTTCGTCGCCATCGGCCTGCTGCTCGACCCCAACGTGCTGGTCGAATACGCCTGGCCGATCGCGGTAATCACCGTGGCGGTGATCGTCGGCAAGGTGCTGTCGTGCAGCGTCGGCTCCTTTATCGCCGGCAACGACGGGCGCACCTCACTGCGCGTCGGCATGGGCCTGTCGCAGATTGGCGAGTTCTCCTTCATCATCGCCACCCTGGGCATGACCCTGCAGGTGACCAGCGACTTCCTCTACCCGGTCGCGGTCGCCGTCTCGGTGATCACCACCCTGACCACCCCCTACCTGATCCGCGCCGCCGATCCGCTGGCGGTGAGCCTCGGCAACGTGATGCCGCAGCGCGTATCGCGGGTGTTTTCGCTGTACGGTGAGTGGCTGCGCAGCATCCAGCCGCAAGGGCAGGGCGCGGTGCTGGCCGGCATGATCCGCAAGATCGTTCTGCAGGTGCTGGTCAACCTGGCCTTCGTGGTGGCGATCTTCCTCGGTATCGCCTTCTTCGCCGCGCAGATCGGTGCCTGGCTGGCCGAGTGGATCGACCAGGAGAACCTGCGCAAGGCGGTGATCTGGGGCGCGGCGCTGATCCTCTCGCTGCCGTGCCTGATCGCTGCTTATCGCAAGATCAAGGCACTCTCCATGCTGCTCGCCGAAATGGGCGTGCGCCAGGAGAAGGCCGGCCGCCACACGGCGCGGGTGCGCAAGGTGATTTCCGAGGTGATCCCGCTGCTGTCTCTGGTCGGCATCATGGTGCTGCTCACCGCGCTGTCGTCGAGCATCCTGCCGTCTAACGATATGCTGCTGTTGGTCGGCGTGGTCGCGGCCGGAGTGGTGGCCGTGCTGTGGCGCTGGTTCATTCGCGTGCACACGCGTCTGCAGATCGCCCTGTTCGAGACCCTCGACAAGCCGGAAACACCGGGGCATCACTGAAACGACAAGGGCGCCAGAAGGCGCCCTTTTTGTATTCCGTTACTCAATTTGTTCCCAGGTA
The DNA here is from genome assembly GCF_007993955.1 of Pseudomonas sp. AG1028. Classification (NCBI taxonomy): domain Bacteria; kingdom Pseudomonadati; phylum Pseudomonadota; class Gammaproteobacteria; order Pseudomonadales; family Pseudomonadaceae; genus Pseudomonas; species Pseudomonas sp. AG1028. The sequence goes on along the minus strand of NZ_VIVP01000005.1, from coordinate 41,457 downwards.
TCGCTGCGCTCAACCCGGGCTACAGAAAGAGTTCGCCTTGCGTAGTCTGGTGTTGAGCGCAGCGATACCCAGGGACGGTGATTGCCTAATGCCGACGAATCACTCCTCCAGCCAGACTTCCCGCACCCAATGCCAGACCGAGTCCCAGCTGTCGTCGGTGAGGTCTTCTTCCTCGCCGTCCCAGAGCAGCACGGTGCCGTCCTGTTCGACGCAGTAGTAATTGCCGCGGTCTTCGCAGATCGGCACCAGCTCGCGCGGCACACCCAGGGACCAGGCGACCGAGGCCACTTCGGGTAGGTAGGTGTGCGATTGCGGATCGGTGACGGTGACCGGCTCCAGGCGGCCGTACACCACGTCGCTGACCTTGAGCAGGAATTCGCGCAGCTCGAACGGCAGGTTGATGAGGATCTGCTCCTCAATCTCCACCAGCAGCTCCTCGTCAGGCAGTTCCAGCGGCACCGGCACCGGCTCGTTCAATTCACGCAGTTGTTCGATGACTTCTTCCACGGCGGCTCCACCTGAGTTCGGCGACTCTCATCAGATTCTGAAACGCACGAAGCCGACGCAGGCCCGACTGGCCTCGTCTGCTCTGCGGCTTCCTAGATAACGCAGCTTTTTACGCTGAATGGAAAATAGTCACAAGCCGTGCAAAGGCAAAACGCCATGTTGCGGCTTGCGACGGGTTTCGTATCCCGTTGGGTGCGATGAGCGCCTGGAGGTTCCGAAAACTGCAGTGCGAAAAAACAAAACCCGGGCAAGCCCGGGTTTTGTCTGTAAGTAGCGGCTCAGCCGTTCTGGCGGATACCGGCGACCAGCCAGGGCTGGTTTTCACCAACCACACGCTCCAGGCGCCAGCTTTCGCTGAAGGCTTCGCCCTGGTCGAAGCGCGAGGTCTTCGAGACACCGCTGAAGGTCAGGGTGGCAATGGTCTTGTCGGCGTGGTCGTCGACACCGTCCAGCTGCACCTCGAGGTTGTCGATGTAGGTGGACTGGAAGCCGTCACCCAGATCGGCGCGCTCGCGCTTGAGGAACTCCAGCAGTTGCGGGGTCACGAACTCGGCGATCTTGTCCATGTCGTTCGCGTCCCAGTGCTGCTGCAGGTTCAGGAAGTGCTCGCGACCAGCGTTGACGAAGCTTTCCTCGTTGAACCAGGCCGGTGCGTTGATCACCGGCTTGATGGCAGCCGCATTGCTGCCACCGAAGATCGACGGCTGAGCCGGCTGCGGCTGGCCGTGGGCCTCACGCTGGAACGGGGCACCACCGGCAGCGGCGACGTTCGGCTGCTGCTTCTGGCGACGGGCTGCCAGGAAGCGGAACAACAGAAAGGCGATCAGGCCGAAGATCAGCATGTCCATGATCTGCAGGCCTTCGAAGCCGTCACCCATGAACATCGACGCCAGCAGGCCGCCAGCGGCCAGGCCGGCCAGCGGGCCGAGCCAGCGCGAAGCACCGCTTGCGGCAGCCGGCGTACGGCCTGGCGCGGCGGCAGTGGAATTAGGCTGGGAAGGTGGGGTGGCCTGACGAGTCTGGTGGCTCGGCGCGGCGCCGAAGGATTTGCCGCCGCCCATACGCTTGGCGTCGGCAGTCAAACTGAAGGACAGGCCCAGGCAAATTACCAGGGCGATGCTGAGGAAACGCTGCATTATCGGTTTCTCTTGGTTGTTGAAACACTGACGGGCATCTTGCCCGGGGCTGATCGGCATGACCAGCAACAGAATGTTTCGAGCTTTTGCCCAGCGAGACGGCCTTTAGCAGGCCTGCTCACGATGGTGGGAAATGAAACGGAACCCGCTGGTTCCGTTTCATTGCGCATCCGCTGACGCCTCAGCGCCAGTTGTACAGTTCCTTCTCGGTCACCTCGCCCATCGGCGTGGCTTCGTCCTGGAAGGTCTTCATGGATTTCCAGATACGGCCATTGAGGTCGTTCTGGCTGGCCAGGTCTTCGAGTACGGTTTGCGACTCACGCTTCATCGCCGCCAGTACCTCGTCAGGGAAGCGCTTGATCGTCACGCCCTGTTCCTTCAACTGGGCCAGGGACTTGGCGTTGTGGAAGACGTAGTCGTCCATCATGTCCAGAGTCGCGGCGCGGGCGGCCTCGACGACGATGGCTTGCAGATCCGCCGGCAGGCTATCGAAAGCCTTCTGGTTGACCATCGACTCGACCACCGCCTGCGGCTCCTGCCAGCCCGGGAAGTAGTAGTACTTGGCTGCTTTATGCAGACCAAAGGCCAGGTCGTTGTAAGGGCTGACCCAGTCGGTGGCATCGATCACGTGGGTCTGCAGGGCGGTGAAGATCTCGCCGCCAGGCAGGTTGACGGTGATGGCGCCAAGTTTGGTCCAGACTTCACCACCGAGGCCTGGCATGCGGATCTTCAGGCCCTTGATGTCGTCCAGCGAGTTGATTTCCTTGTTGTACCAGCCGCCCATCTGCATGGTGGTGTTACCCGCCGACAGCGGCTTCACGCCGTAGGGCGCGTAGGTTTCGTCCCACAGGGCCTGACCGCCGCCCTTGCTCAGCCAGGCGTTCATTTCCAAGGTCGACAAGCCGAACGGCACCGACGAGAAGAACTGCGCGGCGGGCACCTTGCCTTTCCAATAATACGGCGTACCGTGGCCCATTTCGGCGGTGCCGCGCGATACCGCATCGAACACTTCCAAAGCCGGCACCAGCTCACCGGCGGCATAGACCTTGACGGTCAGGCGCCCGGCGCTCATGGCGTTGATACGCTCGGCCAGGCGCTCGGCGGCTGTGCCCAGGCCCGGGTAATTCTTCGGCCAGGAGGTGACCATCTTCCAGTGGAAGGTTTCGGCTTTTGCAGCGGTGGCGCCTTGCCCGGCAGCGGGCGTTTCTTCCTTGCAGCCGGCCAGACCGATGGCAGCGAGCAGCGCCATCGCGGCGCCGAACAGATTGCGGCGGTTCATGGTGTTCTCCCTTGAGTGTCGAGCAGCTTGCCCTGATTGCTTTTGTTATTGGCAGCCGTCCGTAATGGCGGCTGCCATGGTTGTAATCGTCGAGCTGACTTAGAGCGTGTTCACGATCTTCATGTCGGGGGCTTATCTATTTTGACTGCAAAGTGGGCGAAAGCGGCCTTTCGCTTAATCCGTAGGAGGGGCTTTAGCCCCGAGTTTTATGAGCGTGCAAAGAGCTCGGGGCTAAAGCCCCTCCTACATGTTCGCGCCACCGGCTGCCCGTACGTATGCCCGCAGGGTCGTGAGTGTGCTCTTTAGATGGCTTCAAGCTTGGCATACGCCAGCATCAGCCACTTGCTGCCTTCGCTCTCGAAGTTCACCTGCACCCGTGCCTGGGGCCCCGAGCCTTCGAAGTTGAGGATGGTGCCTTCGCCGAACAGCGAGTGTTGCACGCGCTGGCCGAGGTTGAACGGGGTGTCCGGCACGGCGCTGCCGGCGAACAGGCTGCTGCCGCTCATGCTGCGGCTGCCACTGCCGTACGGCCGGCTGACGCTGTTGGACAGGCGTACTTCCTGCACCAGGTGCGGCGGTACTTCACGCACGAAGCGCGAGACCTTGTTGTAAGTTTCGTTGCCGTACAGGCGGCGGGTTTCCGCGTAGCTGATCACCAGGTTGCGCATGGCCCGGGTGATGCCCACGTAGGCCAGGCGGCGCTCCTCTTCCAGGCGGCCGGGCTCTTCCAGGCTCATCTTGTGGGGGAACAGGCCTTCTTCCATGCCCACCAGGAACACCCGCGGGAATTCCAGGCCCTTGGCGCTGTGCAGGGTCATCATCTGCACGCTGTCTTCATGTTCGGCGGCCTGGGTGTCGCCAGCCTCCAGCGAGGCATGATCGAGGAAGGCGGCCAGTGGCGTTTGCGCGTCGTCGCCTTCCTCGCCTTCGTAGGAGTCGAAGGCACGGGCGGCGGACACCAACTCCTCGAGGTTTTCCACGCGAGCCTGGGCCTTCTCGCCCTTTTCGTCACGGTGATAGGCGAGCAGGCCGGATTGTTCGATCACCAACTGCGCTGTGCTGTGCAATTGCATGCCCTCGACCTTCAGGGCCAGGGTGTCGATCAGTTCGACGAAGCCGTTCAAGGCACTGGCGGCGCGGCCGGCGATCACCTTGGTGCCGACCGCTTCGTGCAGCGCGGCCCACATCGACAGGTCGTTGGCGCGGGCGAACTGGCGCAGGGTTTCCACCGTCTTCTCGCCGATACCGCGGGCCGGCACGTTGATCACCCGCTCCAGTGCTGCATCGTTGCCGCGCTGGTGGATCAGGCGCAGGTAGGCCATGGCGTTCTTGATTTCCGCGCGCTCGAAGAAGCGCTGGCCGCCGTAGATGCGGTAGGGAATCTTTTCACGCAGCAGGGCCTCTTCCAGCACCCGCGACTGGGCGTTGGAGCGGTAGAGGATGGCGATGTCGCTGCGCCGCAGGCCGTCCTTGCGCAGGGCGTCCTCGATGGTTTCGACCACGTAGCGCGCTTCGTCGTGTTCGTTGAAGGCGGCGTACAGGCTGATCAGCTCGCCATCGCCGACATCGGTACGCAGCTCCTTGCCCAGGCGCCCCTGGTTGTTGGCGATCAGCGCGTTGGCAGCGTTGAGGATGTTCGCCGTGGAGCGGTAATTCTGCTCCAGGCGGATGATCTCGGCGTCGGCGAAGTCGCTGTCGAACTGCTGGATGTTCTCGATCTTCGCGCCGCGCCAGCCGTAGATCGACTGGTCGTCGTCGCCCACCACCATCAGGCTTTCGCCGCCCATGGCGAGAAAGCGCAGCCAGGCGTACTGCACCGCGTTGGTATCCTGGAACTCGTCGACCAGGATGTGCCGGAAGCGCTTCTGGTAATGCGCCAGCAGACCGGCATTGTTGCGCCACAGATCGAGGGCGCGCAGCAGCAGCTCGGCGAAGTCGATCACCCCGGCACGGGCACAGGCCGCCTCGTAGGCTTCGTAGATGCTGCGCATAGTGGCCAGGAACAGATCGCCACTGGCCTGGATGCCGGCCGGGCGAATGCCTTCGTCCTTCTGGCCGTTGATGAACCACTGCGCCTGCTTGGCCGGCCAGCGCTGCTCATCCAGGCCCAGCTCGCGGATCACCCGCTTGATAAGCCGTTGCTGGTCGTCGGAATCCAGAATCTGGAAGTTCTCGACCAGCCCGGCCTCCTGCCAGTGTGCGCGCAGCAAGCGGTGCGCCAGGCCGTGGAAGGTGCCGACCCACATGCCCGCCGGGCTCTGCCCGAGCACGTCCTCGATGCGATGACGCATCTCGGCCGCTGCCTTGTTGGTGAAGGTCACCGACAGGATGCTGTGCGGCGAGACGTCCAGGCGCTGGATCAGAAAGGCGATGCGGTGCACCAGCACGCGGGTCTTGCCGGAGCCGGCACCGGCCAGCACCAGTTGATGACCGGGCGGCGTGGTAACCGCATGGTGCTGGGCTGGGTTTAGAGAAGTGAGTCGCTGATCGAGGTCATTTTGCATCGCGGCATTCTAGGGTGCGGGCGCAGGTTGGGCAAACGGCTACGTGCAGTGGTACGGCGCATCAGCATTTCAAGTGTAATCGAGCCGTGCCGTACGCCTGGATCGATCTGCGAGGGCGCGCCTGTCCGGGCGGCGGCAGCCCGGCGGGACGCAGGGCGAGGCGATAATCGGCGGGAACCATCGCTGCAATGAGCTAATTTCAGCCCGGCAGCGCTGCTGCCGACAAACGGTTGATTACTCTTGAAAGCGTTGAAATAGAGACACCTAATTTCCGTTAGACCCTCTAAAAAAGAGCGTTGAAGTCGTCATTTCATGCCTTGGTCTTGGCAAGAATATTTTTCGTCTCCTATCCTGTTGTCCGGACAACCTAATAACTAAGGCGATTCTATCGCCAGACAACAAGAAGGAGCTCCCCATGAGCGTCAAGCAGATTGGCGAACAGCGCTACCGCGGGCAGATCGGCCGCTATTTCGAAGACTTTGAAATAGGTGACGTGTACGAGCATCGCCCCGGCCGCACCATTACCGAAACCGACAACATCCAATTTTCCCTGCTGACCATGAACCTGCATCCCATGCATTGCGACGCCGCCTATGCGGCGAAGAGCGAGTTTGGCCGGCCACTGGTCAACAGCGGCCTGACCGTCGCCATCGTGCTCGGCATGACGGTGCCGGATGTCAGTGGCAAGGCCATCGCCAATCTGGGCTGGACGGACATCAAGCTCACCGCGCCGGTGTTTCCAGGCGACACCATCTACGCCGCCTCCGAGGTACTCGACAAGCGTGCCTCCAAGTCGCGACCCAACCAGGGAATCATCAGCGTCAAGACCATCGGCACCAAGGCCGACGGCACGGTGTTCATGACCTTCGAGCGCAACGTGCTGATTCAGATGAGAGAGGGCAACACGCTCGACGATGCCGCCAATTACTGACGCCGGTGCTGCTGCCCCCATCGCCAACGCTGTACGCAGTTCCTCAACAAGAACAAATACGAGGAAATACCATGTCCATGCTAAAGCGCGTTATCGCGGCCTCAGCCGCCATCTGCACCTTGGCTGCAGTATCGTCCGCCAGCCTCGCCGCCGAACTGGTACTGCCCAATGAGGTTGCCGCCAGCCATTGGAAAAACGGCTACATGAAGCAATTCGCCGAGCTGGTACGCAAGCGCACCGACGGTGAGATCGACGTCAAGGTGTTTCCCTCGGCCCAGCTGTACAACGATCAGGACGCTCTGGCGGCGCTCGGCACCGGCGCGGTGCAGATGGTCTGGCCGGTATCGGTGCGCATCGAGACCATCGATCCGCGCCTCGGCGCCATCAACCTGCCGTTCACCCTGACTGACGAATTGATGAACGATCAGTGTTATGCCAAGGGCCTGACCGAGCTGATGTCGTCCTATGTCGAGCCGCGCAGCCTGAAGATTCTCGGGCTGCTGCGTGCCGCCGATCTGTTCTTCATCTTCGCCCGTCATGACGTGCGGAAGCTCGAGGACGTGAAGGGCACCAAAGTGCGGGTGATCGGTGGCCGGGTGTTCCTCGATACCATCCGCAGCCTGGGCGCCAGCCCAGTGTCCATGCCTGCCTCGGAGATGAGCAGTGCCTTGGGCCAGGGTGCTATCGACGGCGTATTCACCTCGGCAGGCGGTTGGGCAGAGATGATCGGTAAGACCGGGAAGTATGGCTGGTACGTGCCCAACTTCTCGCTCAGCACCTATGCCGTGGTGGTGGACAAGATGTGGTTCGACGAACTGCCGCAGGCCCAGCAGCAGGCCATCACCACCAGCATGGACGAGGTCGTCGCCAAGCAGTGGAAAGAGGTGGTGGTCGAGGACCAGAAACTGATCGACAAGATGACCGCTCAGGGCGCCCAGTTCCGTACCGCGGATGCCGAGGAGATCAAGCGCTGGGAGCAGATCTCCGAGGCCAACAAGCAGACCTTTGCCAAAGAGCATCCTGATGTACTGCCTGCCATGCAGGCCATCGAGAAAAGGTGCGCATCATGAGTGGCCAGCCTTCGAGCGTGAAACCGGCGCGGGAGGTGCTCGGCGACGCCTCTCTGTTGATCAAGCCCAAGCGGTTGAACCTGTGGTTGCTGTTCGAGCGCAAGGTGCTGCTCAACGTTGCCACCTGCATGTTCATGCTGGCAATCGCTGTGATGCTCTACGAGGGCGTGCTGCGCGCCACGGTCGGTACCAGCGCCTTCTGGGCCGAGGAAAGCGTGCGTTACCTGATGATCTGGGCGTTCTTCCTGACCCTTGGCGCAGCCGGCAATGCGGGTAACCACATCCGCACCGAAATGCTCGTCGAACGCTTGCCCCCGGCCCTCAAGAAAACCTGCCTGGTGCTCTCCAGCCTGGTCGGCGTGGGCTTCTGCAGCCTGCTTTTCTATGCCGCACTGCCCCAGGTCAAGCGCTACTACACGATGGGAATGGTGACCGAGTCCAACCTCGACCTGCCGCTGTGGCTGCTGTTCTCGGTGATGCCGCTGGGCGCGCTGCTGTTCCTCACCTATTACCTGCGCTGCCTGATCATCGCCCTGCGCGGACGTGACCCGTTCGGCAATGGCGAAATCAGCGGCTCGCAACTCTAGGAGGCATCGCCATGCTGCTCATTCTCGCTTTGTTGACGATGCTGATGTTCCTGGCCATCGGCACCCATGTGGCCGTTGCCCTGGGCCTGGTTACCACCGGCCTGATCCTGTTCGTGGCCGGGGTACCCACCACGGTGATCGCCCAGACGGCCTTCAAGTCAATCAACAGTTACCCGCTGATGGCCATTCCGATGTTCGTGCTGGCTGGCAACCTGATGATGCGCGGCAATATTGCCGAGTTGCTGATCCAGCTGGTCGGCAGCGTGGTACGCGCGGTCCAGGGCGGCCTGGCGTTGACCGCGATGATCGCCAGCGTGTTCTTCGCGGCGGTATCCGGTTCCAGCGTCGGCTCGGCGGCGGCGATTGGTTCGTCCACCGTGGGTGGGCTGACCAAGGAGAACTACCCGAAGCGCTTTTCCGCGGCCATCGTCGCGGTGGGCGGCACCCTGGGGCTGATGATTCCACCGTCGCTGGGTTTCATCCTGATCGGCTCGATCGTCGGCCTGCCGGTGGACCAGCTGTTCATCGCCGGGGTTCTGCCAGGGTTGATGGAGGCCTGCCTGCTGATGATCGCAGTGATGTTCTTCTCGCGGCGCAATGGTTACGGCGCCAAGGCCCAGCGGGCCGACTGGGGCGCCTTCAGCCGCAAGCTGCCCGGCGCCGGTGCAGCCCTGCTGATGCCGGTGCTGATTCTGGGCAGCATCTACACCGGTTACCTGACACCCACCGAGGTCTCGGCGTTCGCCGCCGCCTACGCCGCCTTCCTGTGCCTGGTGGTTTACCGCAGCGTGACCCTGGGCGGCATCTGGGACGTGGCCCGTGAATCCTTGCTGCAGACCACCATGATCTTCGCGGTGGTGATGGGCGGCAGCCTGATCGGTTTCGCCCTGGCCCGCATGGGGGTATCGGCCAGCCTGGTGGAGCTGGTCAGCGCCATGGACCTGAGCCCCTGGCAGTTCCTGATCATGGCCAACATCATCCTGCTGATTCTGGGCATGTTTCTCGATGGCATCGCGCTGATCGTCCTCACCGCGCCCCTGCTGTTCCCGATCGCCACGCACCTGGGCATCAACCCGATCCACTTCGCCGTGATCATGGTGGCCAACGTCGAGATCGCCACCCTCACACCGCCTATCGGTCTGAATCTGTTCGTCATGGCCGGCATTTCCAAGCAGCCGGTGCATGAGGTGGCGCGCGGCGTCATGCCGTTCTATGGCGTGCGACTGCTGGGCTTGATGCTGATCACCTTCATCCCGGCGATCTCGCTGTCGCTGGTCAACTGAGGACAACCGCAATGACTGCCTCTGCCGAAAACAACATCGCCGCCACCCTTGCACGGTTCGCCGCAGGGCTGAACTACGAGGCGATTCCCGAGGCCGCCCGCGAGCGAGCCAAGCACCTGATCCTCGATGCGGTAGGCATCGCCCTGGCCTCGACCGGCTACGAGTTTGCCCAGCGTACCTTGTCCGCCGCCCGTGAGCTGGGCGAGGGCGACAGCGACGTGATCGGCCTGGGTGCCAAGCTGTCGTTGCGTGACGCCATGCTGCTCAATGCCACGCTCGTCCACGGTCTGGACTTCGACGATACCCACGGTCGCGGCGTCATTCACGCCACGGCCAGTTGCTTTCCGGCCGCCCTGGGTATCGCGGCGCAGTACCAGAGCAGCGGCCGGGATCTATTGACGGCCTACGTTCTCGGCATGGAAGTGGCGACTCGTGTGGCGGCAGTAGCCAAGGGCGGATTTCACCAGGTCGGTTTTCATCCCACCGGGCTGATCGGTGCCTTCGGCTGTGCGCTGATCGCCGGCAAGCTGCAGCAGCAGACAGCCGTCCAGTTGGCGATGGCCCAGGGCATCGTGCTCAGCACTGCCTCCGGCAGCCTGGAGTTTCTCGAGGACGGCGCCTGGACCAAGCGCATGCACCCTGGCTGGGCCGGGGTGGCCGGACTGACCGCCGCAACTCTTGCACGTCACGGTTTCACCGGCCCGCAGGCGGTGTACGAGGGGCGCTTCGGCTTGTTCAAGAGCCACCTGGGTGAGCGCGAGTCCGAATGCGATTACACCCTGGCCACTGCCGACCTCGGCGAGGTCTGGGAGGTCGGCGAGGTGGCGGTCAAGCCGGTGCCGGCATGCCACTTCACCCATGCGGTGGCCGACTCGGCGGTGATCCTGCATGGCCAGGGTGTGCCCGCTGAAGACATCGTGCGCATCACCGCTCTGGTGCCAAAGGAAACCATCGGCATCGTCTGCGAGCCGCAGGCGGCCAAGCGCAAGCCGGCGAACAGCTACGAGGCGCAATTCAGTGTGCATTACGCCATCGCCAGCGGCCTGCTACGCGGGCGCTTCGGTTTACCGGACCTAGAGCCCGAGGCATTCACCGACCCGGCAGCGTTGGCGCTGATGGACCGGATCGACTACCAGATCGACCCACAGTCGGGCTTTCCGCGCCATTACTCCGGTGAGGTACTGGTGACCCTAAGGGACGGGCGCGAGCTGCGGCACCGCGAGGCGATCAACCGCGGTGCTGCGGATCGTCCGCTGAGCAGCGCGGACATCGTCGCCAAGTTCCTCGACAACGCACATACCGCCGTGGCGCCGCAGCGCGCCCAGACCATCCTCGACGCCGTGCTCGACCTCGACGGAGGCAGCGCTCGCGCCCTGTCGCGCGTCCTGGCGGCCGCGGCCTGACCCCCAACAAGAACAATCGGGAGATACATCGATGAGCGAATATGACGAGCAGGAAAGCATGATCCTCGACGCCCTGGATCGCTTCCTGGAAACCGAAGCCAGGCCGTTCGTGCATGAGCTGGAGAAAAGCGACATCTACCCCGAGGAGATGGTCGAGAAGATGAAGGCCATGGGCCTGTTCGGCTGCATCATCGACCCGGAGTACGGCGGCCTCGGGTTATCCACAGCCACCTACGCGAAGATCGTCGAGCGCATTTCCTGCACCTGGATGTCGCTGTCCGGGATCATCAATTCGCACCTGATCATGGCTTCGGCGATCCAGCGCCACGGCACTCCCGCGCAGAAGGATCGTTTCCTGCCGCGCATGGCCAGTGGTGAGTTGCGTGGCGCGGTGGGCTTCACCGAACCGGATGCCGGCACCGACCTGCAGGCGATTCGCACCACCGCACGGCGCGAAGGCGACCACTACGTGGTCAATGGCGCCAAGACCTGGATCACCAACAGCCTGCACGGCGGCGTGGTGGCCCTGCTGGTGAAGACCGACCCGACCGCCGAGCCGCGCCACAAGGGCATGAGCTGGCTGATCGCCGAGAAAGGGCCGGGGTTCAAGGTGGCGCGCAAGCTGGAGAAGCTCGGCTACAAGGGCATCGACACCTGCGAGCTGGTGTTCGAGAACTTCAAGGTGCCGGTCGACTGCCTGATCGGCGGCGTCGAGGGCGTTGGCCTCAAGCAGGTGCTGTCCGGCCTGGAGCTGGGGCGTATCAATGTCGCGGCCCGTGGCGTCGGCGTGGCCCGCGCGGCGCTGAACGAGGCAGTGAGTTATTCACAGGTGCGCAAGACCTTTGGCAAACCGATCTGCGAGCACCAGGCGATCCAGCTCAAGCTCGGTGAAATGGCTACGCGCGTTGAAGCGGCGCGGCTGCTCACCGAGTCAGCCGCCAAGGCCTACGACAGGGGTGAGCGTTGCGACATGGAGGCCGGCATGGCCAAGTACCTGGCCACCGAGGCCGCGGTAGAAAACGCTCTGGAGTCCATGCGTATCCATGGTGGCTACGGCTACTCGAAGGAATACAACGTCGAGCGGCTGTACCGCGACGCGCCGCTGCTGACCATTGGTGAGGGTACCAACGAGATGCAGCGCATCATCATTGCCAAGCAACTGATCGAGAGGAACCCGGTATGAGCCTGCCCCTGGAAGGCGTGCGCATCGTCGCCGTCGAGCAGTACGGTGCCGGCCCGTTCGGTACCCAGCACCTGGCCGATCTCGGCGCCGAGGTGATCAAGATCGAGAATCCCGCCGATGGCGGTGAAATCGGCCGGCATGTCGGCCCCTATTACTTCGAGGAAGGCGACAGCCACTTCTATCAATCCTTCAACCGCAACAAGAAGAGCGTCACCCTCAACCTCAAGAACCCCGAGGAAAAGGTTCAGCTGATCGAGTTGCTCAAAAGCGCCGACGCGCTCTACGACAACCTGCGCGGCGACCTGCCGGAAAAGCTCGGTCTGACCTACGCACAGCTCGCCCAGCACAATCCGAAACTGGTTTGCTGTCACCTGTCCGCCTATGGCCGCGAAGGTGCACGCAAGGCCTGGCCGGGTTATGACTACCTTATGCAGGCCGAGGCGGGTTATTGCTCGCTGACGGGTGAGCCGGGCGGGCCTCCGGCGCGCTTCGGCCTGTCGATTATCGACATGATGACCGGCACCACCGCCGCCCTGGCTTTGGTATCGGCACTGGTCGGTGCGCGTGCCACTGGCATTGGCCGCGATGTCGACGTGAGCCTTTACGACGTGGCCATGCACAACCTCAACTACCTGGGCACCTGGTACCTCAACGAAGACGTGAAGACCGAGCGCACCCCGCGTTCGGCGCACCCGTCGCTTACCCCCAGCCAGCTGTACAAAACCCAGGATGGCTGGATGTTCATCATGTGCAACAAGGAGAAGTTCTGGGCGGTGCTGGCCAATCTGATCGGCAAGCCCGAGTGGGCCAGCAGCGATCAGTACGGTAGCTTCAAGGCACGCCTGGCCAACCGCGACCAGCTGACCGCCGATCTCGATGCGGTGCTGATGCAGCAGCCGACCGCCTACTGGCTCGCGCACTTTGGCGGCCAGGTACCGGCAGCACCGGTCAATGACGTCGGTCAGGCCCTGGATAACCCCTTCGCCCATGAGCAGGGTTTGATTTTCAGCGTGGAGCACCCGGTGCGCGGTACGATCAGGACGCTCGCCTGTCCGATTCGCTGCGCGGGCGAGACCTTGCCCAACCGACCGGCCCCGCGGCTAGGTGCGCACAACCAGGCGATCCTGGGCGCTTTGCGCGGCAAGGATGCCAACTACTCGAAGCCTGCAGGAGTGAGCTGAGATGAACCAGGAATTGCCCTCGCTGTTGTCCGGTGGACAACCCCGCTATCTGATCCTGGCGCAAGCGCTGATGGAGGCGATCAAGGCGGGCCGTTATCCCCTGAACAGCCTGTTGCCCACCGAACATGAGCTGTGCAAGCAGTTCAATGTCAGCCGGCATACGGTGCGCGAGGCAATTCGTCGGCTCAATGAGCTTGGCCTGATCAGCAAGCAGCAGGGCGTCGGCACCCGGGTCAAGGCGACCCAGCCGGCGTCACGCTACATACAGGCGAGCGAAGGGATTTCCGACCTGCATCAGTATGTGCGTGACGTGCGCATGGAGCTCAGCGGTACCGAGGAGGTCAGCGCCGACGAGGAGCTGGCCGAGTTGCTCGAGTGCAAACCTGGGCAGGTCTGGGTACGGGCGATTGGCGTGCGTCATCGTGAGGGTGATAGCGCGCCACTGGCGCGTACCCTGGTATACGTGCCGCGTGCCTACGGCGCAGCGCTGGAGGGATTCGGGGATGGCAAGACGCCGATCTACGAACTCCTGCAGCGGCGTTTTGGATTGCAGATGGCGGAGGTACGCCAGACCATCAGTGCGGTGAGCCTGGAACCCGAGTCAGCGCGTGCTCTGCACGTTGAGCCCGGCTCGCCGGGCCTGCATATCGTGCGCAAGTACTACGGCGGCAACGATGAATTACTCGAGGTGGCGGTCAACGTGCATCCGGGTGAACGCTTCAGCTACTCCATCACCCAGCGGCTGATCTGGCAGGGCAGCTCCGGTGAATAACAGTTACGCGGCGTTGGCGGTCACCCTGGCGATTCAGGCCCTGGTGTCCATGGCTTCGTTCACCGTGCCGGTGTTGGCGCCCGTGGCGCTGCCGGATCTGGGTGGTAGCCTCGTTCTGGTTGGTTTGTTCGTGGCGCTGATCTACCTGGGCGCGATGATCTCCAGCCTGCTCAGCGGTAGCTGGATTCTGCGCTTCGGTGCCATTCGCATCAGCCAGGTCTGCTTGCTGCTGTGCGGTGCTGGCCTGGCCATCGCCGCCGGTGGCCAACTGTGGTGCCTGGTGATCAGCGCACTGGCGCTTGGTGCCGGTTACGGCCCGGTGACGCCGGCCAGTTCGCACATCCTGGCGCGCACCACACCGCGCCACCTGATGGGCTTCATGTTTTCCCTGAAGCAAACCGGCGTGCCGATCGGCGGAGTGCTCGCTGGCATGCTGGTGCCCAGGCTGGTGGAGCTGGTTGGGTGGCACGGCGCACTGCTGGCGGCGGCACTGGCCTGCGCACTGATGGCGCTGGTCGCCCAGTGCGTGCGCGAGGCGCTCGACGACGACCGTAGCCAGAGCCCGGCGCCGCGGCGTGATCCGTTCAAGCCGCTGCGGTTGATCTTCGCCATGCCGCGCATGCGCAACCTGGCGCTGTGTTCGTTGCTGTTCGGGGCCATGCAGCTGTGCCTGACCACCTATCTGGTCAGCTACCTGACCGAAGATTATGGGCTGGCGCTGGTTACCGCCGGGGTGATTCTCGCCCTCACTCAGGGCGCCGGTGTGGTTGGCCGGCTGCTGTGGGGCTGGGTGGCCGACCATTGGCTGGAGCCGCGCCGGCTGCTGCCGTTGCTGGCCCTGCTGATGGCGATTTCCTCGTTGCTGACCGCTGCCTTCACCCAGAGTTGGCCGCTGTCTCTGGTGGCCGCGGTGAGCATGCTGTTCGGCGCCACCGCCATTGGCTGGAACGGCGTGTATCTGGCCGAAGTGGCGCGCCTGGCGCCTACCGGGACGGCCGGGCAATACACTGGCGGCACCTTGTTTTTCACCTATTTCGGTGTGGTCGCTGGCCCGCCACTGTTCGCCGGGGTGACTCACTTCAGCCATTCCCTGGCCAGCGGCTACCTGCTATTCGGCGGGCTGATGCTGGCGATCGCCCTGCTGCTCTGGCGCTTCGCCGGCGCCCCTGCGCCGCGCTGCGACACAGGCTGACGCTTCCCCTTCACCACTCATCCGCCCATCAATTCAATTACGTGGAGACCTGCCATGGCAGCCCGCTCGTACCTGTTCGTCCCCGGCGACCGTCCGGAACGCTTTGACAAAGCCTGCGCCGCTGGCGCCGACGTGGTGATTCTCGACCTTGAGGATGCCGTCACGCCCGACCGCAAGGCCGAGGCGCGCGAGGCCATTGGCAGCTGGCTACAGGCCGGCGGCCGCGCCTGGGTGCGCGTCAATGGCAGTGATACCGAGTGGCACCTTGATGACTGTGCGCTGCTGGAGATGCCTGGTTTGCTCGGTGTATCGCTGCCCAAGGCGGAAAGCGCTGACCAGCTCGCCGCGCTAGCCGAACGCCTGCCCGAGCCGTTGCGGATTCTGCCGATCGTCGAGAGCGCCCGTGGCGTGTGGAACGCCGAGCAAATCGCCGCCGCGCCCAAGGTGCAGTGCCTGGCCTTTGGCTCTGTGGATTTCCAGGTCGACACCGGCATTCTCGGCGACGGCGAAGAACTGCTGTTCGCCCGCTCGCGCCTGGTGATTGCCTCGGCTTTGGCACGCATCGGTGCGCCGGTAGATGGCGTGACACTGGATCTGGCGAATCTCGACTTGCTCGCCCGTGACGTGCAGCGCGCCCGCCTGCAAGGTTTTGCCGGCAAGCTCTGCGTGCATCCCAAACAGGTTGCGCCGATCAATGAAGGCTTCCGGCCTGCCGAGCATGAGGTGCAGTGGGCGCGCCAGGTGCTGGACACGGTGGCAAACCACAGTGGCGTCGGCGCCATCAGCCTGAACGGCAAGTTGATCGACCTGCCGGTGATCCTGCGCGCCGAGCGTATTCTGGAAAATCTCGCCTGAGCACTGGAGACTCGACCATGCCTGCTTCGCTTTCAGCCAATACCCAGGCCCGCCAGCACCTGCTCGATATGGCCCGCCAGCTGTTCGCCGCCAGGGGCTTTCATGCGGTCAGCCTGCGCGAACTCGCGCAGGCGGTGGGGCTGCAGGCGGGGTCGCTGTACAGCCATATCCACAGCAAGGAAGCGCTGCTGGAAGAACTGATCGAAGAGGGTTACGAGCAGCTGATCGACAGCGCGCAGCTTCGCTTGCGGCGCGTCGAGCCGGGTAAGGCGCTGGCGGCTTTCCTTCGCCATCATCTGATCTTCAAGTTCGAAAACTCGGATTGGTATGTGCTCGCATCCCTCGAGAGCCGCCACCTCAACGGCGAGGCCCAGCACGAGTTGCAGGCGCTTAAAGTCGACTACGCAGCGCTGCTCGAACGGCTGCTGAAGGCGCGTCTGGCGGGGCGCGGCGAGAGTCGCCGCGTGGCCGCGGTGGCCCGTCAGACGCTGTGCCTGCTGGATGGCCCGCCCGATAGCGACGGTATGAACCTGGATGACTGGATCGAGGATCTGGAGCGCCTGCTAGTCGATCGACTACGCCGCTAGTGGGCACTTGTGAGCGGCGACGCTGTTCAGTGCTCCGGCAGGTTGGCGAAGATGCTCGCCAGCACCTGATTGAGCTTGCGCAATTGCGCTTCGGTCAGGCCTTCAAAGCTCTTGTGGAACAGCTCGTCGGTGAGCTCGTGCATGGCGAAGAAGGCCTTGCGCCCGGCTTCCGTGAGGGCGACCTGGGTAACGCGGCCGTCCTGAGCGCTCTGGCTGGTTTCCACCAGACCGTCGTCCTTCATGCGGTAGACGATCTTGGTGATAGTCGACAGCTTGGCCACGGCGTGTTCGGAAATTTCCGAAATGCTCGAATTGTCGTTTTCGAACAGGATGTTGAGCACGCGCCAGCGCGGAATGTCGAGGTCGATGCGCTTGAGCAGTTTTTCCATGGCCAGGGAGTAGCGGCCGTACACGCGCGCCAGCCAGTAGAAGGGAAATTCTTCCTTGTGGAAATCTTCGCTGGCGGGGTTGTAACGGCTGCGGCGTTTCTTGGCGCTGGACATGAATAGGCTGCTTTATGAAAGTCGACGGGCAATCATAGACATTTCTACTAAATCCGGCACCCGCCGGGCTGCGCGTCAGGGTGACGCATTGTTGCAGCCTTGCAACCTTCCGCGCTTTTTGTGCCGGGTGGCTGCAGTGTGCGGCCGGACGAATGATTCAGGCTTGTCATTGCCTGCCAGAAACTGTGCTCTACCAGCCGCTGTAGCAACGCAGCGGCTCAGCTTTGCTGGGTCTGCACCCGGTAGTCGCGCGGCGAGACGCCGTACTGGCGCTTGAATGCCCGGGAGAAATGCGCCGAGTCGGTAAAGCCCCATTTGTAGGCGATGGTGGTGATGCGCAGGCTGTCGTCGAGCAGGTCGCGGGCGCTGTATTCCAGGCGCTGGCGCTGCACATAGCGGCAGATGCTGTCGCCATCGATTTCGAACTGCCGGTACAACTGACGTACCGAGATGTTCAGGCGCGCGGCCAGCTCGGTGGGCGAGGGTGCGTGGGGCAGCGACTCCTGAATCAACTGCTCGGCCATGCGCCGCAACGGGCGGCCGCGCGGGGTATCGGTCTGGTCCTGCAGGCAGGGCTGCAGCAGGCTGATCAGCGCATCCTGCACGGCGGCGCCATCCTGGGCATCGTGCGTGTATTCGTCCTGAGGCGCGGCAATCTGCGTCAGCATGCTGGCCAGCACGCGACCACTGAGGTTGCCGTGCTGCACCTTGCCAAAGCGTTTGGCGCGGGCCGGCAGTACGCGGTCCAGGGTGCGTCGGCACAGGTGTACAGACAGCTGATGCACCAGGCCCTGGGGGCACATTTCGAAGGTTTTTGCCGAGTCCAGCAGGGCGATATCGCCGGGCTGCAACACGAACTGCTGCTGGTCATGGTTGATCGCCATGACGCCCTCGCGCTGCATCACCAGAAAGTAGAACTGATCTTCGCCGCGATCCTGATTGGCGTGTTCGCGGCAGATCGACCGGGCGTTGACGTGGATGTCGGCAACGCTCAGGCCGCCCAGGTCGCGATGGCTGATATCGCCGATGAATTCGCTGTGCGCACGCTGGGTAACGAAACGGCCACACACGGCGCTGACGGCCTGGTTCCAGTGATCGAAATCGTGGGCTTTCTGCACGTTCAAGGTGCACCTCGAGGGCTTCTTCTAATCGTTATAGTGCGTATTGTGCAGAAACTGCACACATTACTAATCACGAGAATTTTCAAGCATTTCTCGGGCCAGAAATCGTGACTGATGCCACCGTCGTTGCGGCTGGAGTGCGCGGCAGAGTACGCGCGCATGGTGAGTGGAGGCGTTGAGCGAGGCGCCTTTCGTGCCGGGTGCAATCAGCTAGGCAAGGCGGAGATTGTCCCGGCCAATCTATTCAGCGGCTCTCCCGCTAGATGCGCTTCGAGGTTGCTGGATGAATGAGAAGTGTGCGTGCAATGCCTCAGTCCCCAGCAAACCTCCAACCTCGCTGGTACTTATTTATTTGCTACCGGCGCCTGCCGTCGAATCTTCAGAGCGCAATGGCGATGTTCAGCCAGAACTTGTCACCTTCGGGGCGGTTCTGCACATCGAACTCGTGCTGATAGTGGCCCTGGATATTCACGCCGTTCGCCGCGGTGTAGGTCAGCTGCGGGCCCAGGCCGATGGCGCGGCCCTTGAAGTCGCCGAAGACCGCGCCCTCGCCGCTGTCACCGCTGACCTGTTTGTAGGCATAGCCACCCAGGCCCACGCCCCAGTTGCCAAAATGCTTGGCAGCGACGAAATCGGCATGCAGCTCATTGCCGGAGCGGTAGTCGGTGTCACGGTTCTCGTAGTTGTGGTCGAACATGGTTTTCATCGAGAACTCGTAGCCGGCCGCGTTGCGGTAGGTGAAGGCGAACAGCGGTTCGAGGGTGACGTAGTTGCGGCCGATATTGGCCAGCTCGTTCTTGTCGTAACGACCGGTGGGCAGGTAGATGTCCATGCCGACGATCCAGTGCCAGTTGCCGCTGTGCCAGCCGATGGCGAGCGGGTCGAAGATGAAGTCGCCCATGCCGGCGCGGCTTTGCCGGCCGCCAGCACCCAGGCTGACGTCCACGTCGGCGGCGACCAGAAACGCATGCATCGCCCAGTTGCCACCGAGGATCTGTTTGTCGGTGACGTGGATCGCGCGAAGGATGGTGGCAGCGGTGCTGACCTTGAAGTCGTCGAATGCCGGGTTGTCATTGGCGAATTTATCGGCGCTGTAATAAGTGTTGTAGCTGACCAGATAGGTGCCGGGCGGCGGCAGTGCGCCGGTCATGAAGCCCTCGCTGCCATTGGCGTAGGCGCCACCGCCACCTTCGGTGGCCAGGGCGTTCTGGCCGAGGGCGAGCAGGCTGAAGAGGCCGGGAACGATCAGGTGCTGTTTGGAGAGAATGCGCATGAAAAGGAGTTCCTCGAGCTGATGTACAGGCGAGCGTCAGCCTTGGCGCACGGTTGGCGCCAAAGCTGACGCAGAGGCAGTCAGGAGCGGCTGGGCTCGGCGAGCGAAGTGCTGTGGGCGCCGAGCAGCTGAGTGAGATCGAGCGTCTGCGCAGCTGGCACATCGAGTGCCAGGGGCGCCTTGCCGAGAATGAAGTCGGCGCCGCGCTCACCCAGCATGATGGCCGGCGCATTGGTGTTGCCGCTGGCGATCTGCGGGCACACCGAGAGGTCGACCACCCGCAGGTTGGGCACGCCGTGCACGCGCATCTGCAGGTCGACCACCGAGTCGCTTGGCTCGATGCCCAAACGGCAGGTGCCGCCTGGGTGGTAGACGGTCTTGATGGACTTGCGCACGAAGGCTTCGATGCCGGCGGTGTCGCGCCAGTCGATGTTTTCGGGCGCGGTGATCTTCTTGATCAGGCTGCGCAGCGCCGGCTGCTGCATGAGCCTGAGACCTGCCTGCACGGCGCGAATCTGGCCTTGCAGATCCTCCGGATCGCCCAGGTAATTGGGGTCGATCAAGGGCAAATCGGCGGGGTCGGTGCTGCGTAGGCGCACCTCGCCACGGGCCTTCGGGCGCAGGTGGCCGACCTTGACGGTAAAGCCGTGCTCGGCGGCCGGGGCGACTTCGCCCGGGGTGTTGTCGAAGTTGTCCATCACCGGCAGGAACATGAACTGGATGTCCGGGCGGCCAATACCCTGAGTGTCGATGAAGCCGCCGCCTTCGAGAATGTTGCTGGTCAGCAGGCCACTGCGAAACGCCAGCCACTGCGCCATGTGCTTGATGCCGCGCAAACCCTTGTCTTCGCCGAGGATGCTGTTGGGCTCGTGGGTGGTGGCGTTGAGCGACAGATGCAGATGATCGTGGAAGTTCTTGCCAACCGGCAGGTCGACGAGCGTCTCGATACCGTGCTCGGCCAGATGCTCCTTGGGGCCGACCCCGGAGAGCATGAGAATCTTCGGGCTGCCGAAGGCGCCGGCGCTGAGGATCACTTCTTCACGTGCGTTGACGGTGGTGGGTGCGCCGCCTTTCTCGCTGAAGATCACACCGGTGGCGCGGCCGTGTTCGATCACCACCTTGTGCACCAGGGCGTCGGTCACCACGCGCAGCCTGCCGCTGTCGCGCACCGACTTCAGGTAGGTGCGCGCGGTGCTGGCGCGGGCGCCGTTGCGGGTGGTGGTCTGGTAGAAGCCGACGCCTTCCTGAGACGCGCCGTTGAAGTCGTTGACGTAAGGCAGGCCCATTTCCTGGCCGGCACGCACGAATGCCATCGTCATCGGGTGGCGATAGCGGTTCTCGCTGACCGGCAGCGGGCCGTCCTGGCCGTGGTATTCGCTACCCAGGCTCTCGTTGGCCTCGGCTCGTTTGAAGTAGGGCAGCACGTCGCGGTAGCCCCAGCCCGGGCAATTCCAGTCGCTCACCCAGTCGTCGTAATCCTGCTGCTGACCGCGGATGTAGATCATCCCATTCACCGAGCTGCCGCCGCCGAGCACCTTGCCCTGGGCGATGATCATCTCGCGGTTGTTGCAGTGCTTTTGCGGCACCGTCATGTACGGCCAGGATTTTTGCTGGAACACCTGCACCACGGTGGCCGGCATGGTGTGGAAGGGGCTGCTGTCCTTGCCGCCTGCCTCCAGCAGCAACACGCTGCCGGCGCTTTCCTGGATCAGCCGGGCGGCCACTACGCAGCCTGCCGAGCCTGCACCGATCACGATGTAGTCATATTCCTTCATGGGCGAATCTCTCTCTGCTGGCCCGCTCAGCGGGTTATGCAGATCATTCAAACTGCTACGACCAAGTAAAAATTGTTCCTCGCAGTCAGTTTTTTGCACCTGCTTGCCAACCGAAACCCGCCGCGGGTGCAAGGGTTCACCAGGGTAGCGCGCGCTCGGCGCGCAGCTTGCGCACCATGGCGGCGAAGAAGGTATCGGCGAAGCCGCTGTCGCGGATCAGCATGGCGGTGAGATCTGCGCATTTCTCGGCGACGCCTTCTTCCAGCGGGTGGTCCTCGCCACCCAGGGCGCCGGCGGCGCACTGGTTCTCGGCGGCGCGCTGCACGGTCCAGAGCAGGAAGAAGGTCTTCTCGATGCTGCTCTCGCCCACTGCGATGCCGTGGTTGCGCAGCACCAGAATGTGCTTGTCGCCGAGGCTGTCGATCATCCGCGTCTTCTCGTCATCGAACAGGGTGATGCCTTCAAAGGTGTGATAGCCGATGCGGCCGTAGAGCTGGGCGCCGTAGAAGTCATCATGGGTAAAGCCGCGCTTTTTCTGCACCACGGCGGAGATCGGCGTGGTGTGGGTGTGGATCACGCACTGGATGTCATCGCGGGCGCCGTGCACGGCGCTGTGCAGGGCGAAGCCGGCCGGGTTGCCATGGTAGTCCGAGGGCTCCAGCTTGTTACCGTGCAGGTCGACCTTGAGCAGGTTGGCCGGGGTGATTTCGCTGTAGTTGAGGCCGAATGGATTGACCAGGTAGTGGTGCGCCGGGCCGGGCAGGCGCGCGGAAATGTGGTTGAAGATGGTCTCGGTCCAGCCGAAGTAATCCACCAGGTGGTAGCAGTGGGCGAGCTTGACGCGCAGCGCCCATTCTTCTTCGTTGCAGTGGGCGGGCTTGCCGGTAGTGTGAGCGGTGTTCATGGAGCGGCCTCCTGAGTCAGTGAGCGGTTGGCTGTTCGCCGCGAAAGCGCGCCAGGGTGAGAATGTCCTGGGTGACCGGCATGCCGAGCCCCTGGTAGCCGGCGAGCTCGATTACCGCATCGCCAATGGCGGCCAGCTCCAGTGGGCGACCGTGCCCGTAGTCCTGGAGCATCGAGGTGCGCACCGCGCCCATGTCGGCGCCCAGCTTCATGAAGGTCTCTGGGTCGAAGGCGATGCGCGCGCCGTAAGCGGCGGCGATCAGCAGGGTTTCCTGGATGATCTTGGCGACCACGCCACGCAGGTCGGCGCGGCCATACAACTGTTCCAGGGTCGCGCCGGTGATTACCGACAGCGGGTTGGAACTGAGGTTGGCGATGATCTTGGTCCATAGCGGATCGCGGATATGCTCGCTGGCGCGGGCTTCGATACCGGCCTGCTCGACCAGCGCGCGAACCCAGTGCAGGCGGTCGCTGAGGCGCCCATCCGGCTCGCCGAGAATCATCAAGTGCGGATTGTCCGAACGAGCCACGCCGGGCGCCTCGCTCTCGGCGGTGATGAACACCACACAGCCAAGAATCCGCTGCAGATCGAGTGCCACGCTGAGCGCGCCGTCCGGATCGACGGCCTGCACCTGGCGCCCGGCGAAACGTCCGGGCAGGCCATGGAAGTACCACCAGGGCACGCCGTTGACCACCGGCACCACCACGGTTTCAGGGCCGATCAGCGGCCCGAGCGTGGGCAGCAGGCCGGCCAGCGCTGGCGCTTTGGTGCAGATGAAGATCAGGTCCTGCTCGCCCAGTTCGGCGGCGCTGTGGCTGGCGTTCACCGGGCTGTGGTGGCTGCCGTCGAGGTCAATCAGGCGCACGCCGTTGTCACGCAGCGCAGCCAGGGTTTGCCCGCGGGCCAGCACATTGACTGGCTGGCCGCTGGCACTGAGCCGCGCAGCTAGGGTGCAGCCGATGGCGCCGGCGCCGACGATACATACGCGGCGGTTGGTGGGTGATGACATGGCGATTCCCTTTGGCCAGTGTGTTGAAGTGAGTGGCGCCGAGGGTCTGTACGAAAAGTCTCCGAGCGAAGGTCAGGCGAGGCAAAAATCGGTGAGGACGCGGAGTTTACGAGCTGTAAATGAGCAGTCCGAACCGATTTTTAACGAAGCATCACCGAGCGCAGGTACTTTTCGTACAGAGCCTAGCCGGCGAGCATTTCCTGATGCTTGCTCGCCAGCCCCAGGTAGGCCTCGATCACCCTCGGGTCGTCGGCCAGTTCGGCGGCCGGGCCCTGCATGGCGATCTGTCCGGTTTCCAGCACGTAGGCGTAGTCGGCCACGCGCAGGGCGGCGCGGGCGTTCTGCTCCACCAGCAGGATCGACACGCCCTGCCGACGCAGGTCGGTGATGATCCGGAAGATCTCCCGGGTGATCAGCGGCGCCAGGCCCAGGCTCGGTTCGTCGAGCATCAGCAGCTTGGGTTTGGCCATCAGCGCGCGGCCCACGGCGAGCATCTGCCGTTCGCCACCGGACAGGGTGGCGGCCAGTTGTCCGCGGCGTTCGTGCAGGCGCGGGAACAGGCCATAAACCTCACCCAAGGTCTTGCGCCAGTCACGGTCGCCCTGGCGTACGCGCTGGAAGGCACCGAGCTGCAGGTTGTCTTCCACGCTCATGCTGTTGAACAGCTCGCGCTTCTCCGGCACCAGGCCCAGGCCACGGCCGACCAGCACCTCGACTTCCGGAACGGCCTCCAGCGTGCCATCGAAATTCACCTGCCCGCGGGAGCCGAGCACGCCCATGATCGCCGACAGCAGGGTGGTCTTGCCGGCGCCGTTGGGGCCGATCACGGTGACGATCTGCCCTTCGCCAACGCTCAGGCTAGCGTTGCTCAACGCCTCGACCTTGCCGTAGGCCACGCACAGGTCCTTCACCTCGAGCAGGGTGTTACCGGGTTGATTGCTCATCGTCTTCACTCCGCTCCGCCCAGGTAGGCTTCCAGTACTGCCGGGTTTTTCTGCACTTCGTCCGGCAGGCCTTCGGCGATCTTCTGGCCGAATTCCATCACCACCACGCGATCGACCAGGCCCATCACGAAGTCCATGTCGTGCTCCACCAGGAGGATCGCCATGCCTTCGCCGCGCAGCTTGCGCAGCAGGTCGGCGAGCGCCTGTTTCTCCTTGTGGCGCAAGCCGGCGGCGGGCTCGTCGAGCAGCAGCAGGCACGGGTCGGCGCACAGCGCGCGGGCGATTTCCAGGATGCGTTGCTGGCCCAGCGCCAGGCTGCCGGCCTCTTCGTAGAGGTAGTCGCCGAGGCCGACGCGCTCCAGCTGACGGCGCGCTTCACGCAGCAGTTCGGCTTCCTCGCCGCGCTCGCTGTGCAGCAGTGCCGGCACGATGCCCTTGTCGCCGCGCAGGTGGGCGCCGATGGCGACGTTCTCCAGCACGCTCATGGTCGGCAGCAGTTTCACGTGCTGGAAGGTGCGGCTCATGCCGAGGCGGGCGATGCGCCGCGAGGCGATGCCGTTGATGCGCTGGCCGAGGAACAGCACGTCGCCTTCGGTGGGGTAGTCCACTCCGGAGATCTGGTTGAACAGCGTGCTCTTGCCGGCGCCGTTGGGGCCGATCAGGGCGAGGATTTCGCCAGCGTGGATGCTCAGGTTCATGCGGTCGTTGGCCACCAGGCCGCCGAAACGCTTGGTTACCTCGCGGGCTTCGAGAATCAGCTCGCCGCTCGCTGGTAACTGCCGCCGCGGCAACTCTGGCGGCTGTTCATCGGCCTTGGGTGCACCGCCGCCCTGGCGCCAGCGGGCTGGAGTCAGGCGTACCAGCAACGGCCACAGGCCACCCGGCGCGCGCTGCATGAGCAGCACGATCAGCAGGCCGAAGACGATGGTTTCGTAGTTGCCCTGGCTGCCCAAAAGCATCGGCAACCAGTCCTGCAGCCACTGCTTGAGCAGGGTCAGGATGCCGGCGCCGAGCATGGCGCCCCACACGCTGCCCACGCCGCCGATCAGCGCCATGAACAGGTACTCGATGCCCATGTGCAGGCCGAACGGCGTGGGGTTCACGAAGCGCTGGTTGTGGGCGTACAGCCAGCCGGAAAGGGCGGCCAGCAGCGCCGAGATGACGAAGATCACCATCTTGGCGCGGAAGGTATTCACGCCCATCGACTCGGCCATCACCTGGCCGCCCTTGAGCGCGCGGATCGCCCGGCCTTCACGGGAGTTGAGCAGGTTCTGCACCAGCAGCATGGCCAGCAGCAGGATCACCCAGATCAGGTAGAACATCTTCCAGCCCTTATCCAGCACCAGGCCGAACAGTGAGATGGGCGGCAGGCCGCTCATGCCGGTGTGGCCGCCAAGGCCGTCCAGGGTGCCGAACAGGTAATAGAGGGAGATGCCCCAGGCGATGGTGCCCAGCGGCAGGTAATGACCGGAGAGCTTCAGGGTCAGGGCGCCGAGCAGCAGCGCCACCGTGGCGGTCAGGGTGATGCCGATCAGCAGCGCCAGCCACGGCGAGCCACCGGCCCAGGCCAGCCAGGCGGGTAGTTGCTCGGTGGCGGTCAGGTAGGCGCTGGTGTAGGCACCGAGGCCGACGAACGCCGCCTGGCCGAAGCTGGTCATGCCGCCGACGCCGGTGAGCAGCACCAGACCGAGCACCACCAGGGTGTACAGGCCGATGTAATTGAGCAGGGTGATCTGGAAAGTCGGCAGCGCCAGAGGCGCGATGCCGAGCAGCAGGACGAAGACGAACAGCAGGGCGCGCAGGTTCATTCTTCTTCCTCCACGTGACGGCTGGTGAGCGAGCGCCAGAGCAGGAACGGAATGATCAGGGTGAACACGATGATCTCTTTATAAGTACTGGCCCAGAACATCGAGAAGGCTTCGATCAGGCCGACCGCCAGGGCGCCGAGGGCGGCCACCGGGTAGCTGACCAGGCCGCCGATGATGGCGCCGACGAAACCCTTGAGGCTGATCACGAAACCGGAGTCGAAATACAGGGTGGTGATCGGTGCGATGAGAATCCCCGACAGCGCGCCGATGAAGGTCGCCATGGCGAAAGTCGCCTTGCCCGCCAACGTTGGCGAGATGCCCATCAGCCGTGCGCCCATGCGGTTCACCGCAGTGGCCCGCAGCGCCTTGCCGTAAATGCTGCGCTCGAAGAACAGGAACAGGCCGATGATCAGCGCCAGGGACACGGCGATGACCCACAGCGTCTGGCTGTTGAGGGTCACCGGGCCAAGCTCCAGGCCGGCTTCGGAGAACGGCTGAGTCCGCGCGCCCTCCGGGCCGAACAGCAGCAGGCCGACGCCGACCATGGCCACGTGCACGGCGATGGAGACGATCAGCAGTACCAGCGGATGGGCGCCGGCCACTGGCTGGAAGAACAAGCGGTAGATCTGTGGGCCCAGCGGCACCACCAGGGCCAGGGTCAGCAGCGCCTGCAGGGCCATCGGCAGCTCGGCCAGTGGCAGATTGCGCACCAGCAGCACCATGGCCACGGCGTACAGGAGCTTCACCGGCACCCAGCGCGGCAGGCGGAAGGCGTGGCTGCTGCGCAGCGCACCGATCAGGTCGAGGCTGCAGTCGATCAGGGTCAGACCGAGCAGCAGCCACACCAGCGCGGTCGGCTGACCGGCCTGCAGGGCGGCCATGGTCAGCGCGCCGTAGGTCACGTATTCACCCTGGGGGATCAGCAGAATCCGGGTCACGGTGAACACCAGAAGAATGGAGAGCGCCAGCAGCGCGTAGATCGCGCCATTGGTCACGCCATCCTGGCCGAGCAGCAGGGCTATCTGGAAATTCATGGGGGCAACATCCTTCGCATGCAGGGCTGGGCGCGCGCGCGATGAGCCCCGACCCGCAGGCCGGGGCGCATCTGACGGCGAGCGTGTTACCGGTGCCGGGCACCGGTCGGGGTTACTTGAGCAGTACCCACTTGCCGCCTTTCACGGTGATCAGCTCACGGCCGCGCACGTCGAAGCCGCTGTGATCCTCCGCGCTCATGTTGTACACGCCCTGGGTACCGGCCAGTTCGTGGGTGCTTTCCAGCGCATCGCGCAGGGCGGCGCGAAACTCCGGGGTGCCCGGCTGGCCTTTCTTCAACGCGCTGGGAATGGCGTTTTCCAGCAGCAGGCCAGCGTCATAGACGTTGGCGCCGAAGGTCGCCGGCGCGCTGCCGTTGAGCTTGGTGTAGTCGTCGATGTACTTGCGGGCCACGGCCTTGGACGGGTGATCGTCCGGCACTTCGTCGATCACCAGCATCAGGCTGGCAGCGAGGATGGTGCCCTCGACTTTGCGCCCGCCGAGCTGCAGGAAGGCCGGCAGCGCCGCGCCGTGAGTCTGGTAGACCTGGCCCTTGTAACCCTGATCGACCAAGGTGGTTTGCGGCATCACCGCCGAGCCGCCGGGTGCGGCGATCAGCACGGCGTCCGGGCGCTGGGAAAGCACTTTCAGGCTCTGCCCGGTCACCGAGGTGTCCTGGCGCTGGAAGCGCTCGTTGGCGACGATCTTGATGCCGTTCTTGGCGGCCAGGGCGCTCATCACCTTGCCCCAGTTCTCGCCGTAGGGGTCGGCGGTGCCGATCATCCCCAGCGTCTTCACGCCATTCTTGACCATGTGTTCGTTCAGCGCCTCGGCAATCAGCTCATCGTTCTGGGTGGTCTTGAACACCCACTTCTTCTGCTCATTCATCGGCAGCACCACGGCGGCGGTGCCCACCGGGGCGAGCAGCGGCGTGCCCGACTCGGCGGCGAACTGGATGACCCCCATGGCGTTGGGCGAGCCGCTCGGGCCGATGATGGCGTCGACCTTCTCCTCGTCGAGCAGCTTCTTGAAGGCCTTGACCGTGGCGGTCGGGTCGCTGCCGTCATCGAGCGCGACGTAGCGGATGGCTTCGCCGCCGGCTTCGCTCGGCATCAGCGCGATGCTGTTCTTCTGTGGAATCCCGACCAGGGCGATGGGCCCGGTCGAGGAGCTGATAACGCCGATCTTCACGTCGGCCTGAGCCGTCATCGACGCGCAGAGCGCGCCCAGTAGCAGGGTGGACACAGCTTTCTTGAACAGCATGTCGTACTCCGGGGTGCAGGGCTAATAACGGGCTCAACAGCCGTACCGCGGGGGTAGGGGTATCGCCTTCTCGTAATGGGCTCGGTGGTCTCACCGGCATAGCGCAACCAGTGAACAGCCGGCGGTGCAGCTGAGGGCGAAATTGCAGGTTGCATGCCAGAAATTTTCGGGTGGGGTTGGCGCGGGGGCGTTTGGCCTACAGCCAGGGCGGCCTGCAGAAGGAGGATTTGGCGTAGCCGGAAAACCTAACCGAACGCAGCAAAGCCGGGGGCTTGAGCATCCATTTTTCGGGTCTTTTTTACATTGAAAAAAATGAGATTTATTCTGTTTTTTTAGGGGCGTAAATTTTTCTATCAGTGCCGATTTTATGATTTTTATTTTTGATCAAAAAATAGGCAGGTAACACCGTTGGTGTTGCTGATCTTGCTCGTTTTATAAAATAAATTGCTGTTTTTAAAGGGTATTTTTCATATTTTTCAGAAAAATGTTGGTTTTCGAAGCGTTACCAAAATGCACGCACTTGGTGCTTTTTAGTGGAAAAGTGCACCAAATTACTCATCAATTAATTTTGAATATTCAATTGACAATTCACGTAATTCTGACGATTTTAGATTTACGCGAATCTGCAGCGCTGGCTGCCCGACGCAACGTTCAAGTAGGTGAGTGACATGCAGATGGTCATCGAGCACATGAAGCTGGGCGGCGCCGGACTGACGGTAATGGTCAAGGACACCATCGATATCGCCGGCTACCCGACCCGCGCCTCCAGCCGTGCCCTGCACGATGCCGCGCCGGCCGAGCAGCATGCGGCGGTGGTCGAGCGCCTGCTGGCTGGCGACTGCCAGATCCTCGGCAAGACCGTGTTGCATGAACTGGCCTACGGCACCACCGGCATCAATGCCTACGCCGGCACCGCGGGAAACCCGCGCTACCCCGGGCGCATTCCCGGGGGCTCATCCAGTGGTTCGGCCGCCGCCGTAGCTGCTGGCCTGTGTGATTTCTCCCTGGGCACCGACACCGGTGGTTCGGTACGCATTCCCGCCTGCTGCTGTGGCGTGTTCGGTTTCAAGCCGACCTTCGGCCGTATCGACCGCCGCGGCACCATGCCCGCCCAGACCAGCCTCGACTGCATCGGGCCGTTCGCCCGCAATCTGTCGACGCTGAGCCAAGCCATGGCTGTGATCGACCCGACATTCGGGCCGGCGCCCGAGCTGGGCGACATCACTATCGGCGTAATTTCCGTACAAGCTGCCAGCGACATTCAGGACACCCTCGATGCGCTGCTCGACGCCAGCGACCTGCCCCTGGGCCGCGTCGAGCTGCCCGGCCTGCAGGGCGCCTATGACGCCGGCATGGTGGTGATCAACCGGGAAACCTGGAACGCCTGCGGGCATTTGCTCGCCACCGGCCTGGTCGGCGCCGATATCGCCGGCCGTCTGGAAGCAGCCGGGCAGACCAGCGACGCCGCCCTGGCGACTGCCGAACAGGTGCGCGAGCGCTTCACCGCCGAAGTGGACGCTGCGCTGGAGCGCTTCACCGTGCTGGCGCTGCCGACCATGCCCGATTACCCGCTGCGCCTCGAAGAGGCCGCCGACACCCGCGCGGTGCTCGGCATGACCGCTTTCGTACGTCCCTTCAACCTGTCTGGCCACCCGGCCCTGAGCATTCCCTTCGAAGGGCAGGCCGGGCTGCCGGTGGGGCTGCAACTGATCGCCGCCAAGGGCGCCGACGAACTGCTGCTGGCAGTCGCTGGCGAGCTGCTGCGGCGTCTCGATTCCAACCTCCTGTGATCCCGGAGCCTGTCATGAATTCGCTCAATCTGGCCGGCAAGCCGCCCGCCGCTCCCATTACCGACAGCCAGGCCTTCAAGGACCTGCTGGCCGATATCAAGCAGCGTGGCCGTGCCGGCGAGTTCGACCGCCTGGGCCATATCGCACCGGACGTGATCGAGTCGTTCAAGGCCGTTGGCGTGTACCGCGCCCTGGTGCCGCGTCGCTTCGGTGGCGACGAACGTTCGCCTGGCGAGTTCTGCGCCATGATCGAGGAGATCGCCAAGGCCGACGGCTCCGCCGGCTGGGTCGCCAGCTTCGGCATGAGCCCGGTCTACCTGGCCTCGCTGCCGCTGGAAACCATCGAGCAGGTGTATGCCGATGGCCCGGACGTGGTGTTCGCCGGCGGTATCTTCCCGCCACAGCCGGCTGACCCGGTGGAAGGCGGCTTCAAGGTCAACGGCCGCTGGAAGTATTCCAGCGGCTGCATGGGCGCCTCGCTGGTCGGTGTCGGTATCGCCCCGAAGAACGGCGACAAGCTCGACCTGCCGCGCTTCGCGGTGATGCCGCAGAGCAAGGTGCGCATCGACCAGACCTGGGACACCGTCGGCCTGCTGGGTACCGGCAGCCACGACCTGGTGGTCGAGGACGTGGTGGTGCCCGAGGCCTGGACCTTCGTGCGTGGCGGCCCGGCCAACCTCGACGAGCCGTTCTTCCGCTACCCTTCGCTGTCGTTCGCCACCCAGGTTTTGTCCGTGGTCGGCCTGGGCGTGGCTCGCGCCGCGCTGGACGAGCTGCGTGACATGGCCGCCGGGCGCATCTCGGTGACCGGCGCACCGGCAGTAGCCGACCGTCCGCTGGCCCAGGTCGAGATCGCCAAGGCCGAGGCCGCCCTGCGCGCCGCCCGCTGCTTCTTCTACGAAGCCATCGACGATGTCTGGCAGCTGGTGCTCGCCGGCGAGCCGCTGCCGGCGGAAAAGATCAACCTGCTGCGCCTGTCCTCGACTCACGCCGTACGCGTTGCCGCTGAAGTGGCACGCACCGCGCAGATGCTCTCGGGCATGACCGGCGTCTACAACAGCAGCCCGCTGGCGCGTTTCGTCAACGACGCCCAGGTGGTGACCCAGCATGCCTTCATGGGCGACGTCACCTACCAGAACGCCGGCGCCATCTTCTTCGGCAAGCAACCCTTGCCGGGCTACCTCTGACCTTTCCCGGAGCCAAATCATGAGCGAGAAAAAACCACTGCGCGTGCTGTTCTGCATGGGCATCAACCAGAACTTCTTCGACGCCGCCCGTGACGAGCAGCTGGAAGTCTGGGCCGCATTCAGCGCCATGTGGAACGGCATCCACGACCTGCCGGGCGTGACCGTGTTCGGCAACATGGACGACGACCAGAGCATGGTCGGCCCGAGCAGCGGCTACCCCTGGACCACCTACCTGCTGGCCGACGTGCCGGACCTGGAAACCGTGCACGCCGCCTGCAACCTGTTGCGCACCACCGCCGTGGGCAGCGGCCCTTACAAGCTGTGGCGCTACGTGAAGATCGAGGCCCGTACCGGCCGCGAACTGATCATCCAGCGCGCGTGAATGCCATGTCGACCATCGCCGAACTTCACGCCCGCCTCGCTCGCTTCGAAACCGAGCATGCCGTGCGCGCCTGCATGAACCGCTACATGGTGCTGTGCGACGCCCTGGATGCCAGCACGCCGCTGGACGAACTGGCCGGCCTGTTCACGCGTGAGGCCGTGTGGGAAGGCAAGGGCGCCAAGTACGCCGCGAGCTTCGGCGGCTACCGCGGCCGTGAAGCGATTCGCGCGATGTTCGCCACCTACATGAAAACTCCGGCGCACTTCGCCCTCAACGTGCACTTCCTGACCAGCGAGCTGATCGAGGTGCAGGGCGAGGGCGCGACCGGCAGCTGGGTGATGTTGCAGACCTCGACCTTCGCCAGTGGCGCTTCGCACCTGAATGCGGCGCGCCTGACCGTCCGCTTCGCCGAGGAAGAGGGGCAGTGGCGCATGGCGCATTTCCAGACCGAGAACCTGTTCAGTCGCCCCGTCAGCGCCTGGAACAGCGAGGCGCAGCTGCCGGTGCCGAACAAAACGGCCGAATGACCCGAGACTTTTTTGCAGTCGGCCAGATAAGCCGACCAGGAGCCAACCGTGAATAACATGATCGATGTCGTGAATCTCGAATGCGACCCCGCCGAACTGGTCAAGGCCGACCGCGTGCACACCTCGCTGTACACCGACGCCAAGCTGTTCGACGCCGAGATGGAAAAGATCTTCTACAGCACCTGGGTGTGGGTCGCCCATGAGAGCGAGATCCCGGACGCCGGCAGCTACAAGAGCACCTTCATCGGCAAGCAGCCGGTCATCGCCGTGCGTGACCGCAAGAAGCAGGTTCATGTGCTGCTCAACCGCTGCCGTCACCGCGGCGCCACCGTGTGCGAACACAAGAAGGGCAAGACCAACAGCTTCGTCTGCCCGTATCACGGCTGGGGCTACGCCCTGGACGGTTCGCTGCGCGGCATTCCGCACCCGGACAGCTACGGCGAGTGCCTGGACAAGAGCGAGCTGCCGCTGGTCAGCCTGCGTACCGAAAGCTACGCCGGGATGATCTTCGCCACCTTCAAGGACGACATCGAGCCGCTGGTCGACTTCCTTGGCCCAGCCAAGAAGTGGATGGACCTGTTCATGAAGCAGGGCGCCGGCTACGGTATCAAGGTGCCGGGCGAACACCGCTTCCGCTTCCCGGGCAACTGGAAGATCCAGCTGGAAAACACCACCGACGCCTACCACTTCCCGCTGGTGCACAAGTCGTTCCTGCACTCGGTCGACCAGCAGACCATGGACATGCTCGACTTCGTCGATGGTTCCGGCTACGTCGAAGACCTGGGCAATGGCCACAGCGTGATGGTGATGATCCCCGATCTGATCGACCTGGAAGCCAACCTCGATGCGCCGATTCCGACCCGCTTCGAGAGCCTGGCGCAGGAGCTGCGTGACGAAGGCATCGAGGAGCAGCAGGTGCGCCGCATCGTGCGTGCGGTCGGCGGCTCGGGTTTCAACCTCAACCTGTTCCCCAACATCGCCTGCTCGATGGCGTTCTTCCGGGTGCTGCAGCCGATCTCGGTCAACGAAACGGAAATCCATCACTCGGTGATCACCATGGACGGCGGCCCGGCCGTGGCCAACCGCTACCGACTGCGCCTGCACGAACACTTCCAGGGCCCGATGGGCTTCGGCACTCCGGATGATTCCGAGGCTTGGGAGCGCGTGCAGAAGGGCGCCAGCGCCGGCGAAGACCTGTGGATCATGCTCAACCGCGGCCTGCCCGGCGAGAAACCCAGTGAAGACGGCCTGGTCAGCGACGTATCCGCTGAAACCGGCATGCGCGCTGCTTACCAGCAGTGGAAAAAGATGATGTCGGCCTGAGCGACGGAGAACCGAAAATGAATCTGCAATTGCTGCAAGAAGTCACCGCTTTCATCTGGGCCGAAGGCGACATGCTCGACCACAACGAGTACGACACCTGGCTGGCGCTGTGGGCCGACAAGGGCACCTACATCATCCCCATCGACCCCAAGGAAGAAGACTTCGAGAACACCCTCAACTACGCCTACGACGACGCCCATATGCGCCAGTTGCGGGTGCAGCGGTTGATCGGTGGCGAGTCGATTTCCACCAGCCCGCAGCCACGCACCGTGCGTTCGGCGTCGAACTTCCGGGTGCTTTCCGAGGAAGGCGACCAGGTGCGGGTGCGGTGCTCCCAGCACCTGCGCGATTTCCGCAAGGACTCGCTCAAGCACTACAGCGCCGACCTGACCTATGACCTGGTGCGCAGCGGCGACAGCTTCAAGATCCAGCGCAAGCTGATCCGCCTGATCAACTCCGACGATACCCTCGCGGGCATCGGCTACATCCTCTGAGGGCCTGACCATGACGCAGATCGCACTGGTCACCGGCGCCGCTCAGGGCTTGGGTCTGGCCATCGCCAGCCGGCTGTTCGCCGCCGGCTATGCGGTGGTGATCACCGACCTGTCGCCCGAGCGCGCCCAGGCGGCAGCCCAGGGCCTGGACGCCAGTGGCGAGCGGGTGCTGGCACTCAAGCTCGACGTTGGCAGCAAGGCTGATTTCGAGGCCGCGCTGGCCGCCACCCTGGCCCGCTTCGGCGCCCTGCACGTGGTTGTCAACAACGCCGCGATGACCATGGCCACGCCGGTCATGCAGATCAGCCCGGACGAGTTCGATCGCGTCATGAGCCTCAACACCCGCAGCGTATTCGTCGGCTGCCAGGTGTTCGGCGCGCACATGGCCAAGGCCGGCTACGGGCGCATCGTCAACATGGCCTCGCTGGCCGGGCAGAACGGTGGCACCGCCACCGGCGCGCATTACGCCGCGTCGAAGGGCGCCATCGTCACCCTGACCAAGATCTTCGCCAAGGAACTGGCCGCCGGCGGCGTGACCGTCAATGCCATCGCGCCGGGGCCGATCGACTCGCCCATGGTGCACTCGGTGGTATCGGCCGAACGCATGCCGGGCATGCTCGCCAACATCCCGGTAGGGCGTCTGGGCGATGCGGATTTTCTCGGCGACCTGATCGTGCAGCTGGCACGTCCGGAAGCCTATTTCACCACCGGGGCGACCTGGGATGTGAACGGCGGCTTGTTTATGCGCTAAGCGCTGGACCAACCCATACGACGGCCGAAACAACGACCGCCTTTACCTTGACGTGCAATGCGGGTGAACCCGAGATGACTGAACAACTCCTGACGGTGCAAGTGCACAAGCGCCAGCTGCAGGGCGACGGCGTCGTCGTCCTCGACCTGATTCCGGTGGGCGGCGGCACGCTGCCGGCGTTCGACGCCGGTGCCCATGTGGATATCCACATCGCCCCTGGCCTGGTGCGCCAGTATTCGCTGTGCAGCGACCCGGCCGACCACGCTGTCTACCGTCTCGGGGTACTCAAGGACCCCGCTTCGCGCGGTGGCTCGGTAGGCGTGCACGACACCTTGCTCGAAGGCTCCGAGGTGCAGATCAGCGCGCCGCGCAACCTGTTCCCACTGGCCAAGGCCGCCAGGCGTTCGATCCTGCTCGGCGGCGGCATCGGCATCACCCCGATGATCGCCATGGCCTACGCCCTGCACGCCAGGGGCGAGGATTTCGAGCTGCACTACTGCGGCCGTTCGCGCAGCCGCAGCGCCTTCCTCGAGCAGCTGCAGAGCGTCGCCTTCGCCGACCGCGTCTTCACTCATTTCGATGACGAAGCGCCCGAGCAGAAGCTCGACATGGACGCTGTGCTCGGCCAGGCCGAAAGCGGTGTGCACATCTACACCTGCGGGCCGACCGGGTTCATGGAGTGGGTGATCGGCGACGCGCTCAAGCGTGGTTACGCGGACGATCACATTCACCGCGAATACTTCCAGGTGGAGGTCGACAACAGTGGCGCCAGCTTCGAAGTGGTCGCCGCGCGCAGCGGCAAGAGCGTGCAGGTCGCTGAAGGGCAAAGCATTCTCGACGCCCTGGCGGAGGTCGGCATCAAGATCGAGATTTCCTGCGAGCAGGGCATCTGCGGCACCTGCCTGTGCGACGTGCTCGAAGGCGAGCCGGACCACCGCGACGTGTACCTCACCGACGACGAGAAAGCGGCCAACGATCAGATCCTGGTCTGCTGCTCGCGCGCCAAATCCCCAAAACTGGTTCTGGACATCTAGGAGAACGGACATGGTCGACGTAACCGGATTCCGCAATGCCATGGCCCGTCTCGGCGGCGCCGTTTCTGTCATCACCACCGACGGCCCGCACGGGCGCTTCGGCTTCACCGCCTCGGCGGTGTGCAGCGTCACCGATTCACCACCCACCCTGCTGGTGTGCATGAATCGCGCGTCCACTTCCAACGCGCACTTCAAGAACAACGGCGTGCTTTGCGTGAACGTGCTCAGCGCCGCGCTGCAGGATATTTCCGGGGTGTTCTCCAACCGCGAGATGAACTCCGAGCAGCGCTTCGCCGCCACCTCGTGGACGACCCTGGAAAGCGGCTCGCCGGTGCTGGAAGAGGCGCTGGTCAACTTCGATTGCCGTATCGCCCAGGTCCATGAAGTCGGTTCGCACAGCATCTTCTATTGCGAGGTGCTGCACATCAAACAGGGCGACGCCGAAGAAGGCCTGATGTACTTCAACCGCGCCTACCACCGCCTCTGCGAGTCTTCCAAAGCCGCGTTCTAAACCGTTTCAAGCCTACAAAAAGCCTGGCGCTGCGGCGCCGGGCACGGGCCTTCTCACGCCCGTTTTGCGGATAACCGCGCCGTTCAGAGCGCCCGCAAATTCACTGCCACTGTTGATCTGCTCATACCTACAAGACCCCGGCTCGCCGGAAACAAAGGAGCATCACATGCACCCCAGCACTTCCCCGCTTGCGCGCGCACTGAAAAAAGTCGGCCTGATGGGCGCCGTTCTCGCCCCGATAACCGCCCAGGCGGATCTGGTCGACGACAGCCACCTCAAGGTGGACATGCGAAATTTCTACCTCAACCGCGACTTCACCAACAGCGACGCGCCGGCCTCCAAGGTCGGCAGCTGGTCTCAGGGTTTCGACCTGCAGTTCGCCTCCGGCTACACCGACACGCCGATCCAGTTCGGTGTCGACGTCAATGCCCAGTACGCCATCCGCCTGGACTCACACGGCGATGACGGCACCCTGCCGATGGATTCGAGCAGCGGGCGCACCGCCAGGGACTACAGCCGCGCCGGCGCCACGCTGAAGATGAAGTATTCCAAGACCGAGCTGAAGGTCGGCGACATGCGCCCCGAGCTGCCGGTGGCCTGGCACGACCCGAGCCGCCAGCTGGACACCATCTACCAGGGCGCCGTGCTGGAATCCAAGGAAATCAGCGGGCTGACCCTGACCGGCGGGCGCTTCTGGTCGGCGGTTACCCGCGAGTCGTCCAACCACGAGAAATTCTACAAGTTCGGCTCCACCGACAACCTCGACAGCGACCGCGGCATGGATTTCGGTGGTGCCACCTGGGACATCACCAAGAACTTCCAGGCCAGCTACTTCCACGCTGTGGTGCACGACATCTACCGCCAGCACTACGTCGGCTTCGCCCACACCGCCGACCTGGGCGGCGGCTTCGGCCTGCGCACCGACGCACGCTACTTCGACAACAAGGAAAACGGCGACGCCCTGAACGGCGAGATCGACAACCGCGCCTTCTCCGGCGGCTTCACCCTGACCAAGGGCGGCCACAAGGCGAGCATCGTCTACCAGCGCATGTTCGGCGACAGCATGTTCCCGACCCTCAACGGCTACATCCCGCAGTTCTACCTGCTGAACTGGGCCAACCAGCCGTTCATGCGCCCGCAGGAGCGTTCCTGGGGCATCGGCTATGGCTACAACTTCGCCGAGCTGGGCCTGCCGGGCCTGACCTTCAGCAGCCGCTTCATCAAGGGCAGCGACATCGACCTGGGTCGTGGCGTGAAGGGCGCCGAGAACGAGCGCGACCTGGCCCTCAAGTACGTGGTGCAGAGCGGCGCGCTCAAGGGCGTGGGCATCGAGTGGAAGAACTACCTGGTGCAGCAGCACGACTTCGGTAACGACTTCAACGAGAACCGCCTGTACGTGACCTACACCTGGAACGTTTTCTGAGGCCCCACGGCGCGGCGCCCGCCTGGGCGCCGCGCAGGTAACGATTGAGCCCCGCTGTAGCGGGGCGACAGGAGTGTGTATGTCCAGTACGACGCAAAAGGGCGGCCTCAGGCGCATCGTCGCCGCATCGGTGATCGGCAACGCGCTGGAATGGTATGACTTCTTTCTGTACGGCACCGCCGCTGCGCTGGTGTTCGGCCCGCTGTTCTTTCCGGCTGGCACCGACCCGGTAGTCGGCACCCTCGGCGCCTTCGCCGGTTTTGCCGTGGGCTTCGTCGCCCGGCCTTTGGGCGGTATCGTCTTCGGCCATATCGGCGACCGCCACGGGCGCAAGCTGGCGCTGGTTATAACTCTTTCGTTGATGGGTTTCGCGACCTTTCTGATGGGTCTGCTGCCGACCTTCGAGCAGGCCGGCTATCTGGCGCCGATCAGCCTGGTGATCCTGCGCATCGTGCAAGGCATCGCCTCGGGCGGCGAGTGGGGCGGTGGCGTGCTGATGCTCAGCGAAAACGCGCCATCGAGCCGTACCGGTTTCTATGCCTCGTGGAGCCAGCTGGGCGTGACCGGCGGCTTTCTGCTGTCTGCCGGGGCGTTCTATCTGGCGCAGCTGCTGCCAGACGACGACTTCATGAGCTGGGGCTGGCGCATTCCGTTCGTGGCCAGCATCGTGATTTTCGGCGTCGGCCTGTACATCCGCCGCAGCCTGCCGGAAAGCCGCGACTTCCAGCAGGATGTCGAGGCCAAGGCAGCGGCCAAGCACCTGCCGGCCATGCAGGTGCTGCGCGAACATCCCAAGGCGGTGCTGCAGGCCATGGGCCTGCGCCTGGCGGAGAACGGCGGGGCGTACATCTTCCTGTCCTTCGCCATGGCCTATGCCAAGTTCACCGGCCTGGCGACCCAGACGGTGCTGATCGGGGTGATGATCGCCATGACCCTGGAGGCGTTCATGATCCTGTTCTGGGGTTGGCTGTCGGACATCATTGGCCGGCGCACGGTGTACGCCATCGGTTCGGTGGGGCTGGTGGTCTTCGCCTTCCCGTTCTTCTGGCTGTTCGACACCCACGACACGCTGCTGGTCTACCTGGCGCTGATTCTTGGCCTGCCGCTCAGCCATGCGGCGATGATCGGCACCCAGCCGGCGCTGATGGGCGAGCTGTTTCCCACCCACGTGCGCTACACCGGGCTGGCCATGGGGCACGAGATCGCCTCGATCTTCGCCGGTGGCTTCGCGCCGTTGATCGCCACCGCGCTGTTCGCCCACTTCCAGTCGGCCTGGCCGGTTTCGGTAATGCTGGCGCTGTTCGGCCTCGTCACCACCGTCACGTTGCTGACCATCCGCCAGGCGCCGTACCGCACCGGCACGCCGTGACCGCGTTTTTCTCGAAACCCTCTTGCCCGTGCTTGCGCGGGCTTTTTTATCGCCGACTTTTTATCAACGACTAACCGGGAGCCGACATGACCCTTTATGAGCTGATCACCTTCACCGTGCGCGTACGCACCCCGGCCGAGGCCATGGGCCGCCTGCAGGCGAGCCTGCAGATTCATGAGCCGGGCGTGGTGCTGGCTGGTTGCTGGGTGTCGGAGATCGGCCCGCAGAACCAGATCGCCGTGCTGCGCGGCTTCCCGGATGCCGAGAGCCGTGTGCGGGAGCGCGCCCGCTACCTGCAGGCGGCGGACGCCTTCGGCATCGCCGACCTGCTGCTGGAGATGCAGGTGGCCGATTACAGCCTGTTCCCGTTTCTCGAGCCGCTGGCGCCGGGTGCCCACGGGCCGTTCTACGAGCTGCGCGAATACAACCTGATTCCCTCTGGCCTGGCGCCGACCCTGGCGGGTTGGCAGAAGGCCGTCGGGCCACGCACCGGGCCCCAGTACTCGGCGGTTTACGCAGCGTTCTACGCCACCTCCGGGCAACTGCCGCGCTACCTGCATATCTGGCCCTACGCGAGCCTCGAGCAGCGCCTCGATGTGCGCACCCGCGCCGTGGCCGATGGCGTGTGGCCGCCGGAAAACTCCGGCCCGCAATTGCAGAAGATGAATTCCACCGTGTACCTGCCGGCCAGCTTTTCGCCGCTGCGCTGAGCCGCAAAGGGCAAGACGGCACGCTCGGACAGAGGGATGGCCGGCAGCGACAAGCTTTGCCGCGCGGCCTGGCTAGGATGGCTGCACAACGACATGCCGAGCGCTGCCACTGGGGCGCTCCTTTCCAATGCCTATATCCGAGGGTACTGCCATGACCAAGGTTTCGATCACGCCGGCTGTTCAGCAATTTCTGCAGCGCCGGCACGGCTCATTCATCGCCGGCCGTGCGGTGCACGACGAAAGTGGCGCGGCCATTGAGGTCATCAACCCGGCAACCGGTGAGGCGATTGCCGCCGTTACCGGCGCCAGCGCTGCGCAGGTCGAGGAGGCGGTGGCATCCGCCCGTGCAGCGTTCGAAGGCAGCTGGGCGCAGACCTCGCCGTACCAGCGTGGCGTGCTGCTCAACCGCCTGGCTGACCTGATCGAGCAGCACACGGAAGAGCTGGCGCAGCTCGAGAGCCTGTGCTCCGGCAAGGCGATCAACCTGGCGCGCGGTCTGGAAGTGGCGCAGAGCGCGGTGTTCCTGCGCTACTTCGCCGGCTGGGCGACCAAGATCAACGGCGAAACCATGACCCCGTCGCTGCCCTCCATGGCCGGCGAGCAGTACATGGCCTTCACCCGCCGCGAGCCGATTGGCGTTGTGGCCGGCATCGTGCCGTGGAATTTCCCGATCATGATCGGCATCTGGAAGATCGCCTCGGCGCTGACCACCGGCTGCACCGTGGTCGTCAAACCCAGCGAATTCACCCCGCTGACCCTGCTGCGCGTCGCCGAGCTGGCCATCGAAGCCGGCATTCCGGCAGGTGTTATCAACGTCGTCAACGGCCTGGGCTCGGTCGGCCAGCAGCTGATCGGCCACCCGCGCATCAGCAAGGTGTCGTTCACCGGCTCGGTGCCGACCGGCATCGCTGTCGGCAAGGCGGCCATGGAAGCCAAGCTGACCCGCGCCACCCTGGAGCTTGGCGGCAAGAACCCCGCGGCGATGCTTGCTGACGTGGATATCCAGAGCGCCGTGCAGGGCATCGTCATGGCCGCTTTCTCCCACCAGGGGCAGATCTGCGCCTCGCCCGAGCGCCTGTACGTGCACCGCTCGATCGCCGATGACTTCGCCAAGGCTCTCGGCCAGGCGCTGCAGACCCTGAAGATCGGCTCGCCTATGGACGAGACCGTGCACTTCGGCCCGCTCGCCAACAAGCCGCATTACGACAAGATGCTGGCGTTCTTCGCCCGCGCCCAAGCCTCCAACACCGTTATCTGCGGCGCCAGGGCCCATGGCGACAAAGGCTACTTCGTCGAGCCGACGGTGATCCTCGCCAACGGCGCGGACGACCCCTTCCTGCACGAAGAAACTTTCGGCCCGATCATCTGCATCCTGCCGTTCGACGATGAGCAGCACCTGGTCGAACTGATGAACGACAGCCCCTACGGCCTCGGCGCCAGCATCTGGACCAACAACCTGTCCAAGGCACTGAGCCTGATCCCCAAACTGGAATTCGGCACCGTGTGGGTCAACATGCACACCTTCCTCGACCCGGCCGTGCCCTTCGGCGGCACCAAAGCCTCGGGCCTGGGCCGCGAGTTCGGCTCGGCGTTCATCGAGGATTACACCGAGCTGAAGTCGGTGATGATTCAGTATTGATTTGGCAGATACTGGATATCTGGCGCCTCGGCTTTTGCCGGGGCGCCGGCGCCGATCAGAAAAGAAAAGGGGCAGATTTAGATCTGAGAATCATCTAGCCGGCCTCCTCACTCCCGAGTAGGCGCAAAATTCAAAGTGCGAACATTGTCTTTTGCTGTGAGGAGGCCGTGATGAAATTCTGTGGCATAGACCTGCACTCGAACAATAGCGTTGTG